>NZ_JAFNNZ010000016.1:0-26511 GCF_026536565.1 Gilliamella sp. B2923
TGCCGAACTCAGAAGTGAAACGCCGTAGTGCCGATGGTAGTGTGGGTATTACCCATGTGAGAGTAGGGTGCCGCCAGACTTTTAATTTTATATATACATACCAAATACGGTGGAGCGGTAGTTCAGTTGGTTAGAATACCTGCCTGTCACGCAGGGGGTCGCGGGTTCGAGCCCCGTCCGTTCCGCCACCTTTATTTAGGGGCGTAGTTCAATTGGTAGAGCACCGGTCTCCAAAACCGGGTGTTGGGAGTTCGAGACTCTCCGCCCCTGCCATAAATATGATAGCTTTGTCTTAATTTTAGTCGTTCGTTCATTTTTATCTTAGCAAATAAAAGAATTTTGTTTACAGATTTACTTAGTCAATTATAATTCCCGCCCAACTACTTTTACAATCTAGAGGATATAACATGGCTGAAAGTTTTATAAGTCAACAACGCTTTTTTGATAATAAGAATTATCCGAGAGGATTTTCCCGTCACGGTGATTTTACGATTAAAGAAGCGCAGATTTTAGAGAAATATGGATGTGCTTTTAGAGATCTGGATGCAGAAACTAAAAAACCTGTTACAGCTGAAGAAAAGTCTTTTGTTGCGGTTTGCAAAGGCAAAAAAGACGCATCTACTGATTTTGAAAAAACATGGTTAAAATACCTTTCTCGTATCAACAAACCAAAACGTTTTCACACACTATCAGGCGGGAAACCTCAAGTTGATGTGAACGATGATTTTGTTGATAGTGACGACTAATTGATTACCCAATGTTTTTATGTAATTGAATTAATAACCTATCCATAGAACGATAACTTAATGCTTCTGAAATATGTTGTCGTTCTATATTAACTGATGAATCTAAATCCGCAATAGTACGTGAGACTTTCAAAATTCGGTGCCATGCTCGTGCTGAAAGACCTAATTTAATCAAAGCTTGTTCCAAATACTCGTTATTCTCATCCGATAACAGACAATAATGTTTTATCTCATTTACGCTTAGCTGACTATTAAGCTTGTTATTCCTTCCTAATTGTATTTCTCTTGCTTTAAATACTCGCTGTTTTACGCTCTGTGTTGATTCAACTGCGATATTTTTCTGACTAAGTGTCCCTTTAGGTAATAATGGCACTTCGATAGAGATATCAAACCTATCTAAAAATGGCCCCGATAGCCGATTTAAATAACGCATAGTTTGTTGTGGCGTTGTTCTATTATGCGTACCTTGGTAATGACCAGTTGGGCTTGGATTCATAGCGGCAATAAGTTGAAATTTGGCAGGAAATTTTATTTTCGCATTGGCTCTTGAAATCACTATTTCGCCCGATTCAATCGGTTCCCTTAAGGCATCAAGCACTTTACGATTAAATTCCGGTAGTTCATCTAAAAATAGTACGCCATTATGTGCTAATGAAATTTCCCCCGGTTTAGGTATTGAGCCACCACCGACTAAGGCTGCGGTTGATGCGCTATGATGAGGCGCTCTAAACGGTCTTTGACGCCATTTTTTTATCGAACCATTAGGACTTACAAGGCTCGTTATTGCAGCGCTTTGTAACGCTTCATCGTCTGATAGCGGCGGTAAAAGCGAAGTTAAACGTGTTGCTAACATTGTTTTACCTGTTCCGGGAGGACCAATTAATAATAGATTATGACCACCAGCAGCGGCAATTTCCAACGCTCTTTTAGCATGTTCCTGACCGACAATGTCTTCTAATTTTTCCACTTGATTTCCATTATCGTTATGATCACGATATTCAACCATGGGCAAATTGATTTCATTATATAAATATTGGCATAGTTGTAATAAATTAGTGGTGATTAATGTATTGTTATGGTGAATCAAAGATAATTCAGATTGATTTTCAGCTGAAATAATTAAAACACGATGATTTTTCTTTGATGCTATTGCCGCCGGAATTGCGCCTTTAACCGCTCTTATATCGCCCGAAAGCGCTAACTCACCTAAGAACTCATACTGTGCCAGATTATCTATCGGAATTTGTTCTGTAGCAGCTAAAATAGCGATAGCTATAGGTAAATCAAAACGACTTCCTTCTTTAGGAAGATCAGCGGGTGAGAGGTTAACGGTGATTTTCTTTGCCGGAAATGTGAAGCCACTATTGATAATGGCGCTCCTAACCCGATCTTTTGCTTCTTTCACCGTTGCTTCAGGTAGCCCTACCAGCACAAAACCTGGCAATCCATTACTAATGTGTACTTCGACATTAATTTGCGGTGCTTGTATTCCGATAGAAGCACGGGTGGAGACAATCGCAAGAGACATAATTTGCACCATTAAGTATAAAAAACTTTCTTTAATTTATCGCGTTTAGATAAATATTAAGTTCAACTTAATGATAAATGCGACTTTGCTCGCAAAAAATGTTTTGTTTTTTCTTATTTATTGGTTATTTTTATTGGTTTTTTTCACTTAATAAAAACTTAGCTAAAAATAACGAAATAAAAAATAAACAAGTACCACTCAATACCACTGAAGGGCCTGTCGGTGTGTCATAAATAAGCGAAAAAACTAAGCCACCTATAACGGAAAGCATACCGATAATAATCGCAATAAGCGCCATTGCTTCAGGCGTTTTAGCATAATATTTTGCGGTGGCAGCGGGAATGATTAATAATGAAGTGATAATTAAAGCCCCGACAAATTTCATTGCTATGCCGATCGTCAAAGCCAGTAATAGTGTTAACAGCAGTTTAGTAAATTGAATATTGATACCTTGAGTAAAGGCTAACTCTTCACTGACTGTTATGTATAGAAAATGATTCCAACGCCACAACAGCATTAAACCAATAAATAAAACACAAATTAAGATTTGGTATACATCGAACATGGTGACAGCTAATAGATCACCAAATAGATAGCCCATTAAATCGATACGGATACTATCCATTAAACTAATGACCACCAAACCTAGTGATAATGCACTATGCGCCAAAATGCCGAGTAGGGTATCAATCGGTAGTTGTTTTTGTGATTCCAACCACATTAACCCTAAAGCTAAAATCAGCGTAACAAAAATAATGGCATAAAAAAGATTGATATTCAGCAAGAATCCAAACGCTACACCAAGTAAAGCTGCATGCGATAATGTGTCACCAAAATAGGACATCCTTCGCCAAACAACAAAGGTTCCTAATGGGCCAGTTACACAGCTTAAACACAAACCAGCTAATAAAGACGGGAGCAGTAACTCAATCATTATTTTTCCTTCCAAAATCAGGTAACTTTATCTGTTTAGTCTGTTCAACAGGTTGTTTACAGCAATCGTGTTGATGATTGTGATGATGTTTATATAAAGCAATTTGTGATGCGCCATGTTGACCGAACAAGGAGATAAACTCAGGATCGTTAGAGACAATAGCTGGCGTTCCGGAGCAGCAAATATGATGATTTAAACAAATTACCTCATCGGTTTTAGCCATAACCAAATGCAGATCATGAGAAACCATAAGAATACCGCAATTAAATACATTTTTCGCATCAGCAATAAGATCATATAACAAAACTTGCCCATTAACATCGACCCCTTGAGTTGGTTCATCAAGAATTAACAGTTTAGGCCGTTTTGCTAATGCTTGCGCAAGCAAAACCCGCTGAAGTTCACCACCCGATAACTGATGCATTGAGCGCTTAAGTAAGTATTCAGCTTTGACCAAAGATAAAGTCTCTACAATGTCGTTTTTGCTTAATTGCTTATTTAAGCGCATAAAACGCTCAACGGTAATGGGTAAAGTTGGATTTAAGTTAATTGATTGAGGAACATAGCCAATGGTTAAATTAGGCAAGCGTTCAATGGTACCGGAAGTCTGATCCATTAACCCCAAGATCACTTTAACAAGGGTTGATTTACCTGCACCATTTGGGCCAAGTACCGTAATGATTTGATTAAGACTAATCGATAATGAAACATCATATAATATCTTTTGGTGGTTTATTTCGACCGACACATTATCAAGCTTGATTAATTGAGTCATATTATTGATAGCCCTTGCTGATCTAAATGTTATGTTATATTATAACAATTATGGGAATCTATTCTATCATATTTTATAAATATGGGATAATGATGTGAAAAATTATATCAATAAAAACATAAAACAATTAGCAAATTACTTGATGATCGTTGGTTTTAGCTTTGCTATTGGCGCAATGACCACTTACGCTCAAGCTAAAATTATATCATCTGTTAAACCTATCGGGTTTATCACAGAAGCCATCGCTTGGAATGTCACTGATACCGAAATTTTATTGCCCGACGGTGTTTCCCCGCATACTTATTCATTAAAGCCTTCAGATCTGCTAAAAATTAAAAATGCGCAATTAATTATCTGGGTTGGCGAAGATATGGAAACATTTATGCCTACCGTATTAAAAAATATCGATAAGCAAAAACAAATTGAACTTATGGATATTGCACAAATTAAACCGTTATTACGTACCAGTCATGAAGGGCATGACCATGATCACGATCATGCAGAAGATGACCTGTCAGAACATCATCATCGTGGCGAGTATGATGAACATATTTGGTTATCGCCAAAGATAGCTAGAGTGATTGCACAAACCATTCATGACCAACTTATTAAGTTATATCCCAATAAAAAAGTATTAATTGATGAAAATCTAAACAAATTCACAACAAAACTGGCAGATACAGAACAAATCATTGCAAAAAAAGTAATTAACGTACAAAATAGAGGATATTTTGTGTTTCATGATGCTTATGGGTATTTTGAATCACAGTTCGGATTAAAGAATCTAGGAAGTTTTACTATAAATCCAGCAGTCCAGCCTGGTGTTCAAAAATTGTATGCAATTCAACAGGAGTTAAAAGAACACCAAGCAGTATGTATATTTAAAGAACCACAGTTTAGCCCTGCAGTTATTGAAAAGTTAGTGAATGGAACTGATGTACGAATTGGAGAATTAAATCCATTAGGAACAGGCATTGCTGTAACAAAAGATGCTTATTCACAATTTTTATTAAAATTAACTGAGCAACTGTTGGATTGTTTGAATGATAAATAATTTAGATGATAAATAGTTAAGGTTAATTTTGGTACGGCAGATTAAATCACTTAATATTGAAAAGAATAAATTTAAAATTCCTTATTTTTCAATATTAGGATCTCTGGTTATTATTATCTTATTCATCCTATTATGGCGCCCATTAAATTTTGGACGTACTGTTTATGTTCCTTTAAATTCTCAGGCACAAACAACCGTTACTGATAAATCTGCGATAGATGTTGGTGAAGGGCGAGTTGAAATTGCCGAAGCTCAATCAAACTCTGACAATGTAACTGAGTCCTCAGATGAACCGGAAGATCAGATAGCTCCAGATGAAATTGATGAAATTATTGATGGCAAAGATAATAATACTGTTCAATATACGATTTCTCGTGGTGATACCTTACATGCGATTTTGTTACGTTATAATGTTAGCAAAAAAGATGTATTTTTGCTGACCAATAAATATAAACAACTGGCCAATTTAAGAATAGGGCAGCAAATCAGTTGGACAACGGATGATAATCATAATTTACAAAATCTGACATGGGCAATTTCCAGCAATAACATCCGAGTTTATGAGAAATCAGGTGATAAATTCGTTGAAACGTCCGAGACAGCAGAAAACGTTTCACAAGAAAATAAAGTCATAACCGGGGTTATCAAATCCAGTTTTGTGGCTGATGCGCGTAAAAGTGGCTTAACCAGTAATGAAATTGGTATTATCACACGTGCATTACAGTGGCGATTGGATTTTCGCAAACTGCAAATCGGCGATAAATTCTCAGTTGTCTTAACTCGTGAAAAGCACGGTGATCGCTTATCCAAAAGTCAGCTGCTGGGCGTTAGATTCAAAAATGGCACTAAAGATTATTATGCTATTTTAGCTGACGACGGCAAATACTATGATGTCAATGGTGCAAGTTTATCACAAAGCTTTTTCCGTTATCCGCTAGCAAAACAAGCTCGGGTATCTTCCGGCTTTAATCCTCGACGTTTACATCCTGTAACCAAAGTTGTCACACCTCATAATGGTGTCGATTTTGCCGTATCAAGGGGCACTCCTGTTTTATCTGTGGGAAATGGTGAAGTTGTTATCGCTAAATATAGCGGCTCAGCTGGTAACTATGTGGCTATCCGACATGGTCGCCAATATATGACAACTTACATGCATTTAGATAAAATTCTGGTGAAACAAGGGCAACAAGTGAAGCAGGGTGATAAAATTGGTCTATCCGGCAATACTGGGCGTTCAACCGGCCCTCATTTACACTTTGAACTGCATATTAACAACAAACCTGTTAACCCATTAACGGCAAGTTTACCGATCAATGAAGGTTTAACCGGTAAATCTAAAAAAGCGTTCTTAGCAAAAGTGAAACAGATCCAATCGCAACTAACGTTTTAACTTTGGCTTATAGATAATATAGTGTGGGCGCGCCACTTTTTTACAAAAAGTTTGCAGATATCTGGCTAAAAAACTGTGTTATTATAAGCTAATTTTATACAGTGTAATTGTTAGGTGTAGTTTGAATAAATCAACCCAAAAAAAATCAGCTAAGAAAAAATCAAAAAATAAAAAGAGATCTTTATGGCGTCGATTTTGGTCATTAATCTTCAAACTTTTTTTGATTTTTATGGCCGTAACTGTTGTTTACGGCATCTATCTTGATCAACAAATTAAAGAGCGAATAGAAGGTAATGTTTGGGAATTACCTGCGGCAGTATATGGGCAAATTATCGACCTTGAACCGGATAGTGATTACAGTTTAAGTGATGTTGTGACCATGCTTAATGGCGCACAATATCGTCAGCAAGATAGTAAAGCAACCCGTCCCGGTGAATTCATTGTATCTAATGATGCGGTAGAAATTTATCGCCGACCATTCATGTTCCCTGACGGTGAAGAGCAAGCTTTTCGCGTTAGAATTACCTTTTATGATAACCGCATCGACCGCATCACAAATTTAGATACCGGACGAGATTTTGGTTTACTCAAAATCGATCCTAAATTAATCACCATGATGCACTCCCCTAATGGTGAGCAACGGCTATTTGTGCCATTAAAACAGTTTCCCGATTCGTTGTTACAAACACTCATTGCCACCGAAGATAAGCGTTTTTATGAGCATCATGGTATAAGTCTATACTCCATTGGTCGGGCTATTTATGTGAATTTAACCACCGGTCGCACCGAAGGTGGTAGCACCTTAACCCAACAGACAGTTAAAAATCTGTTTTTGAGCAATGAAAGGAGTTTAAGTCGTAAATTACGTGAAGCTTATATGGCGTTAATTTTAGATGCGCGTTATAGCAAAGAGCGTATTTTAGAACTCTATCTTAACGAAGTCTATTTTGGTCAAGCCGGAGCTGAGGAAATTCACGGATTTCCGTTAGCCAGCCTTTACTATTTTGGTCGCCCGGTTAATGAATTAACTTTAGATCAGCAAGCGGTATTAGTGGGTATGGTCAAAGGGGCATCGGTTTATAATCCTTGGACTCAACCCCAACAAGTTACCGAACGCCGTAATGTGGTGTTAAAACTGGCTCAGCAACAAGGTATTATCGATGAAGAGCTATACAATCTATTAAGTCAGCGCCCACTTTCGGTGTTACCTAAAGGCGGGGTGATTTCTCCACAACCTGCCTTTATGCAAGTTGTCCGTAGTGAACTGCGAAAACAGTTAGGGGATAAAGCAGATCATCTCTCCGGAATGAAAATTTTCACCACCTTCGATCCAGTGGCACAAGCTTCAGCTGAACAAGCGGTCACCAATCAGATTGAAACATTACGTAAATCGACCAGCAAAGATTTACAAACAGCTATGGTGATTGTCAGCCGTGAAACCGGTGAAATTCGGTCTATTATTGGTAGTGCTGAGCCTCGTTATCCTGGTTACAACCGTGCTTGGTTAACAAGACGAGCAATAGGCTCATTGGCAAAACCGTCAACCTATTTAACTGCGCTTGGGCAACCCGACCATTATCAACTTAACACTTGGCTTGATGATAGTCCGTTATCAATTAAGCTCGATAATGGTTCTTATTGGCAACCTAAAAACTACGACCGTAAATTTCGTGATCGAGTGATGTTGGTTGATGCTTTAGCACTTTCTCTTAATGTACCAACGGTCAATCTCGGTATGGCATTAGGGCTTGATGCGACCAAAAATACACTTCAATCATTGGGCGTACCGTCTGACAGGATCCCTAATTTACCGTCAAGATTACTTGGTGCATTGGAATTAACACCACTTGAAACAGCACAAATGTTCCAAACTATCGCGAATAATGGTAAGCGCTCACCATTAACAATTTTAAGATATGTATTGACTGATAAAGGCGAACTTGTTTATCAAAGCTACCCACAACAAATTCAAGCGGTATCTCAACAGTCGGCTTATCTAACAACTTACGCTATGCAACAAGTGGTCGCATCGGGAACATCTCGATCATTAAAAGCTAAATATGGCTCATTTAATTTAGCGGCTAAAACCGGCACAAGTAATGATTCACGTGATAGCTGGTTTACCGGGATTGACGGCAAAAATGTTGCGGTCATTTGGATAGGGCTTGATGATCATACACCAATGAAATTAACCGGTGCGACGGGTGCACTAAAAATATATAGTGAATACTTACAAAACAATCCACCGAAAAAATTGATGCAACCGTTACCGCAAAATATCTTTACCATGCCTATCGACAGTAATGGTCAATGGCAATGCGACGGTAGCAGTGGAGGACGTACTTTACCGGTATGGACAACCAACCCGCAAAGCTTATGTTCAGCCAATAATGAATTGACGCCGACACAACAAGCGCCATCGTGGGTAACGGATATGTTTAACAACTAAGTGGAATATTATGCCTGAATTACCAGAAGTTGAAACAAGCCGACGAGGTATATTGCCTTACTTAAAAGGGCAAACTATCAAACAAATCATTGTTAGGCAGCCCAAATTGCGGTGGCCTATCGATGAGGCAATAAGTGGTGCGCATGGGCAAGTTATTTTAGATGTGCAACGGCGAGCAAAGTATCTGCTATTAAAGTTAACGCATAACTGGATAGTGATTCACTTAGGAATGTCAGGTAGCTTACGTATTTTGCAAAATCAACAAACTGTCCAAAAACATGATCATGTCGATTTGGTATTAGATAATGGCGTAATTTTGCGCTATACTGATCCACGTCGCTTTGGCTCATGGCTTTGGGCTGAATCTATCGATGATGTGACTCAGTTAAAACATTTAGGACCCGAGCCATTAGGTGATGAATTTTGTGCTAACTATTTATTAGACAAAGCCAAAAATCGCCAAGTGCCAATCAAAAACTTTATAATGGATAACCATATCGTTGTTGGCGTTGGCAATATTTATGCTTCTGAGTCACTATTTATGGCACACATTAATCCAAATCGAAAAGTGAATACCTTAAAACGGGCAGAATTTGAAAGATTAGTTGTAGCAATTAAACAGGTTTTGAATCAGTCTATAGAGCAAGGCGGTACGACGTTAAAAGATTTTCTAAAATCTGACGGTAAACCGGGTTACTTTGCTCAAGAACTACAAGTTTATGGGCGCTCAGGACAAGCGTGCTTAAACTGTAAAACTGAAATAAAATCAAAGCGTATAGGACAGCGTAATACCTTTTATTGCGAAACTTGCCAAAAGTAAGATTTGTGATGTCTATTTTTATTATATTAAGCAATACCGATCAATTTTCTTCATAGCTTCAATTAATTTTTTTATAAGTTTCTATTTTTTATTACAGATTTTTAAAAAAATATCTTCTTAAACACTTTAAACCTGACTTAAATCAGATTAGTATAAGCAAATAAATTAAAATAATAATATCAAATTCTAGACTGTTAAAAGTTAGTACCACAAAAAACTGTAAACATATCGTAATTTTTTGTTTTAAATACTCTAGACTTGTTACTCAATATCGGCTATCTTTCTCGCTGAAAAAATATTTATATATGATAAAGGGTAATAACAGCTAATAATGAATGCGATATGTTAATTTTTTTAACAATTTGATGTTACATTTAATTGCGTTTTTAATTTATTAAATCAATGTATTTCGTTTTTATTAAGGAATTTAAGATGATCAAATTTGCTTCTCGCTTTTTGATAACTTGTTTTGTTTTATTTTATACAGTGATGTCTAATGCAGAAGTAAGGATTGTTATAACTGATGGTATAAGTTCTGCAAAACCAATCGCTGTTGTTCCCTTTACATGGATAGGAAGTGGAGAACCTCCACAAGTTATCAATGATATTATTGCTTCTGACTTGCGTAATAGTGGTAAATTTAACCCAATTGATGTTGCTTCAATGCCTCAAAGACCAACTACTGCCTCAGAAGTTAATCCAGCGCTTTGGCGTAATATTGGTATTACAGCCGTTGTCGTTGGTTCGATTCAACCTGATGCATCGGGCAAGTATAAAATTAACTACCAATTAATTGATACCGTCAATCGTCCTGGTGAAGTTTTAGCTGGCAATGAGTTTTCTATTGAAAAACGCTGGCTTCGTTATGCCGCTCACACTGCTAGTGATGAGATCTTTGAATCGTTAACCGGTATCAAAGGTGCCTTTAGAACTCGAATCGCCTATGTAGTGAAAACAACTAAAGGTCAATTCAAACATGAATTACGGGTATCAGATTATGATGGATATGATCAAGTCACGGTACATCGTTCAAAAGATCCCCTCATGTCACCAACATGGTCACCGGACGGTAAAAAGTTAGCTTATGTAACATTTGAAAATAATCGCACTTCTTTAGTATTAAAAACACTAGGTAGTGGATCGGTTGAAACTCTTGCTTCGTTCCCACGACACAATGGCGCACCGGCATTTTCACCGGATGGCAGCAAATTAGCATTGGTGTTATCTAAAGACGGTAGCTTGAATTTATATGTAATGGATTTAAGATCGAAGAAAATCACGCGTATCACATCAGGCCGTAGTAATAATACTGAGCCATCTTGGATGCCAGATAATCAAACAATCGTTTATACTTCTGATCAGGCCGGTCGTCCACAGCTTTATACAATTAATATCAATACCGGTGAATCGCAACGTTTAACTTGGGAAAATACCCAAAATCAAAATGCACGTGTGGCGCCGGACGGTTCGTTTCTCGCTTTGATTTCTACCAATAATGGTGAGCAACATATTACTCGGTATGATTTCGCAACCAGTACTTATCAACGATTAACTGATACTTATTTGGATGAAACACCAAGTATAGCGCCAAATGGTACGATGATTATATATAGTTCATCTGAAGGTTTAGGGACAATTTTGAATCTTGTTTCGACCGATGGTAACTTTAAAGCAAAACTACCGGCAACTGACGGGCAAGTAACATTCCCGGCATGGTCACCTTATTTATTAGAGAACGGTTAAAATTTATTCAATATTATAATGATTAAAATTGTGTAAAGCTTAAGGTCGTTATAATATATAGCTCTAATCTTTCTAGTTAGTAACATCGATTACTTTGAAGTTGGTTAGAATTAAAAAATAATAAGTAACAATTTATTCAAACACAAAGGAGTTAATACAATGCAATTTTCTAAATTTCTTAAAGTAGCTGCGATTGCTTTACCATTAATCGCTGTAACTGCATGTTCATCTAATAGCAGCAACAAAAATGGTGGTAATGCTAACGCTACTTTAACACAACAAGCTTTAGAGCAACTTCAAAAATTACAACAAGTTAACACAGTATATTTCGATTACGATCGTTATGATGTTAAACCTGATTATACAACATTATTAAATGCGCATTCAGTATTCTTACGTACTTGGCCTCAAGTTTCTGTACAAATCCAAGGTCATGCCGATGAGCGTGGTACACCAGAATACAATATCGCATTAGGTGAGCGTCGTGCTAATGCTGTTAAAGCATACCTACAAGGTAATGGTGTTTCTGATTCTCAAATCACCGTTAGATCATATGGTAAACAAGAACCAGCAGTGTTAGGTCACAACGAAGCAGCTTATGCTAAAAACCGTCGTGCTGTAATTGTATACCAAGCTTATTAATACCACTATATAACGGCTGATTTTCAGCCGTTTTTCTTAAGTTCACACCGAGTTGATATAATATGTATAAAAGAATATTCACGTTGTTCTTATTTCTTTCATTTGCAGGTTATGGTTGTGCTGCAGGTAGCTCAGATATCGATAGAACAGTTCAAGCACAAGGTCAATTACTTATACAGAATCAACAAAAAATAAGTGATTTACAGGCTGATGTCGATATGCTTCGCGGTCAATTAGAAGAGACCAGACATCAACTGAATCAGACCATAGAACGTCAGAAAATGATTTTACAGCAAATGACAAATGGTTCCGGATTCTCTTCTGGTGACAATACCTCTTCACAGTCCAATGATGGCGAACCAACTTCAAGTGCTATTCCCAATGATGCTTCAGGTGTTGTAGGTTGGACAACTTCAGGGAATGATAAAACAGATTACAATTTTATCGTTAAATTTGTTAATGATAACCAACAAACTAATGACACCATTATTGCATTTGAAAGGTTTTTAAAAGCTTACCCAAAGTCTAATTACCGAGCTAATGCCAATTATTGGCTCGGGCAGCTTAACTATAAACAAGGTAACAAAGATAATGCATCATTTTACTATGCAACTGTAGTAAAAGATTTTCCAACTTCAGCTAAAGCTGCTGATAGCCTTTATAAAGTAGGGTTAATTTTACTTGATAAAGGTGATAAGAAAAATGCAAAAGCTGTTTTTCAACAAGTCGTTAGTAAATACGCTAAAGATAAAAATATCGCTGATTTAGCGAGAAAGAAACTCGCTTCGTTGAAATAAAGTGTATAAATAACCAGCTATCAAACAAAAATAGTAATAAAAGGGTTGCGAAGCTTGATAATTATAAGTATTATAGCAACCCGAAATTGCTTGAAGCCTTAATCAATAAGACGTCAGTAATTCTATTCAAAAATGGGTTGTTAGCTCAGTCGGTAGAGCAGCGGACTTTTAATCCGTTTGTCGAGCGTTCGAATCGCTCACGACCCACCACTTTCCTCCTTCAATATTTTACATTATCAAGCGACGATAAAAATTATTGTGATAAAGCGAATTCTCTTGTCATTTTATTTAAAACGAATGGTATATCGCTTGCTGGCCTGTCATATAAACCAATGCTAAATTCTTTGCTGGTTAATGATCTCTTATAAAACTTCCCGCTTTTTTGTATTCACCACAGCCATGTCAAAATTATATTTTATATCAATAAATTAAACGTAACATTGCACAGTGAATTGGTTAAAAAATATAAAATAAGTTGCAATGCAAATAACAATCATTATCATTAATTGTGAATCAAGTCGTGAATGAAATCACTTATAACAATCGATGATAGGATAAACAATGAAATTAGTTAATCAATTAACCGTATTAGGGGTATTAGGTACAGCCTCTTTTATCGCAACTGCACAAGACCAACAGGAAGATGAAGCTAAGATTGAAACAATGAAAGTTGTTGCCACCATTACCGATAGTCATGATCAACGGCTAAAAAAATCAGCAACCGCAACCAAAATGCCTCTTGATATCAAAGATATTCCTCAAACAATAAACGGTATTAACCTTGAACAAGAAAAAATTTATGGGCAAAACGATTTAAGTGTGCTGGTGAATAAATTGCCCGGTGTTGATACCACTTATGATATGCGTGATGAAGGCATAAAAATTAGGGGATTTTCGGCAAGTTCGGGTGATATTTATCGTGACGGTGTTCGAGCCAGTGGTCAGGTCAGACAAAGTACTGCCAATATTGAACGTGTAGAAATATTAAAAGGTCCGGCTTCTGTGCTTTATGGGCGTGGATCGGGTGGCGGTATTGTGAATATGATTAGTAAACAAGCTAATTTCGATTCTCCCACCACATTGAGTTTGCGTGGTGGTTCATGGGATAAATACGGCGGTATGGTTGATATCAATCAGGTGTTAACCGACAAATTGGCAATACGGATGACTATCGATCATCAAACTGACCATAGTTTCCGTAAAGGCATTAAGCAACGAGATACCATGGTATCGCCAAGTATACTGTATGATAATCTTGACGGGTTTAGTTGGTTAGTGCAATATACCCATGATAATTTATGGCGCCGTCCGGATAGAGCACCGGCATATTATGATTTACCGAAAGGCGTATCGATAAAAACTGCTTATGCGCACCCGGATGATTATGTGAAAGATAATTATCGTTCATTACGTTCAGTCATGGGGTTTGAATTAAATTATGATTGGTCGCTTAAATTAACCAATCAATACCGCAAAGCTTCACAAAATTTTGACCATATTTATGGTGGGAGTTATTGTTCGGTAAATGGTCAATTGAGTAATGGTAAAGCCTGCAACTATCCCGGTAAATTACAATTTCGACGAGCATGGCAAGAAACGGCTAACATAACCTATAGTAATACGCTTGATTTAATGGGCAAGTTTAACACCGCTAGTATTGAGCATGAAATGTTAGTTGGGATTGAATACAACATTGAAAAACGCCAACCCAGACTTGCTTTAACCAGTGCTTATCCGGAAGTGGTCGATCCATTTCATCCTCACTGGTACTCAAAAAAGTCACATTACAGTAAATTGAATACAAAAACGAATCACAAAGCGACTTCTAAAGGGCTGTATTGGCAAGATTTAATCAGCTTTACAACCCAGTGGAAGTTACTTGCCGGATTGCGTTATGATAATTATGAATTTGCCTCCAATGATGAACTAAAACATCAACGTCGATCCTATAGCGGTCATTCATTAAGCCCAAGAGTTGGTTTGATTTGGCAACCAATCGAATCGCAAAGCCTTTACGCCTCTTACAGTAAAAACTTTTCGCCGTATGGTGGACGTGGATTAATTACCCTCTCTACTGACCCCAAAACGGTTTATGATGATAAACCCCAATATTCACGCCAATATGAAATTGGCATTAAAAGCGATTGGTTAGGTGATAAGCTCTCATCTCAAATCGCCCTTTATGATCTTGAACTTTACAATGTGCGCTATCAACCTGATGCAGTCAACGATCCTTATAATTGGCAGGTTAGAGGTAGCGATCGAAGCCAAGGTGTGGAGTTTAGCCTAATTGGTCAACTCAGCTCATCATGGTATATCAATAGCGGTATAGGCTATCAGCAGGCGAAAGTGCATAAAGATAACAAAAACCCGGCTAATAAAGGCAAATATTTATCCAATACAGCCAAACAGAGCGGTTATGTCAACGTTCGATACCTACCTGCCGAAAATTGGTTTACCGAGCTGGAGTTTAATTATAAAGGCTCAATGTATAACGATGACAAAAATCTCTATAAGCGAGCAGGATATGGCTTATTGAATGGTGCTATCGGTTATCAAAGCAAATCGTATGATATTACGCTAGCTGTGACTAATTTATTCGGTAAAAAGTATTGGCGCTCAAATAGCATGCCCGGCACACCAAGAGCCTTTTTGCTGACAGCCAGTTACAAGCTATAACATCTAAAAAGTCTTAAGGTGATTATCTAAAGATCAAATCGCTTTAAACTACCCATGACGTTTCAAACAATTAATATAAACAAAGAGGGAAGTGCTTCCCTCTTTAAGAAGATTATTGCCGATAAGATTACTGCCCTTTTGCAGACAGCTCAATGATTTTCATTGTGACTTCAAACGATTTCAAAAAAGAAGATAGCGGTAAAAACTCAAAACATGAGTGGAAATTGTGTGCACCGGTAAAATAATTTGGTGTCGTTAACCCACGTGCTGATAACGCTGAACCGTCTGTTCCTCCTCGCATGGCAATGGTATTAGGCTTAATACCGAGCAACTCAAAGGATTGATAAATGAGATCAATACAACGGCGATCTTCACCTAAATAGTTAGCAATATTGCTATAGGTATCGGTAATATGACATTCGATTTTGGCTTTTGGATATTTAACCCGAATTAACTTAATCACCTCTTGAATATAGGCTTTACGAGCTTGATAGCTGGCTAAATCAAAGTCTCGAATACTCATTTTTAACGTAGTGGTGCTTTGATTGCCAACAATATCATTAAACCAATAATAGCCCTCTTTACCTTCAGTGTGCTCAGGCGTCTGGAAGCTATCAAAGCAGTTAATAATATCGTTAGCGACTCGAATTGGATTGACCAACACATTTTTGGCTGACATAGGGTGAGCTGATACCCCTTGAATTTCAATGGTTGCTGAACCTGCATTAAAGGTTTCATACACCACTTCACCCAGTTCGCAACAATCAATGGTATAAGCAAAATCAGGTTTAAAACGTGTTAAATCAAGTTTTTTGGCACCGTTAAGCCCCACTTCCTCATCAGGCACAAAAGCAACATAGATATCGCCATGCGGGCGGTTTTGTTGTTGTAACTGATCTAACATGGTCATTATCACGGCAATAGCGGCTTTATTATCCGCCCCAAGTACACTTGTGCCGTCGGTGACAATTAACTCTTGATTAAGATATTTCATCAATTCAGGGTGCTCATCAACGCAAAACCAGATCGCTTTTTCTTTGTTTAATAAAATATCTTGACCGGTGAAAGTGACACGCTGAGGATTAATCTTATCTGAAAGCGCCACATCAACGGTATCAAGGTGGGCGACAAAACCAATATTTGGGGCAGAAGGATCATTACCGGCTAATTTTGCTGTAACAATACTGTGTTCATCAAGATGCACATCTTGTAAATTCAGTTGCAATAACTCTTGCTCAAGTAATTTGGCAAGCTGTGTTTGTCCTGGTGTTGAAGGAACATGAGCACACCCCGCTGCACTTTGGCTGGGAATACTGACATAACGTAAAAAACGTTCAACTAATTGTTCAGTCATATTCATAATTTGTTTGCGTCCTTATCAATAATTAACTTTCGATTGGCGGATAGACATAACCACTGTCAAAACCAATTGGAATACCTAAAAACCAAAATAGCAGTAAGTTTATCGTCAAAGCAATCAGTAAGGCTGCGGTATAAGGGATCATCATCGAACTTAATGTACCCACGCCGGTTTGTTTGCAGTACTGTTGGCAATAAGCAATGATTAACGGATAAAAAGCAAACATTGGCGTACTGACATTAACCGCTGAACTGATGCGATAAGCGGCTTGCGTCAATTCCGGCGATATGCCGACTGACATCAACATAGGTACAAAAATTGGCGCTAAAATTGCCCATTTTGACGACGCTGATGTAATTAATACATTAAGCATACTGGTTAAAATAATCACCCCAAAAATGGTGACAACTGAAGGCAGATGTAAAGCTTTTAAAAACTCAGCCCCGCCGATAGCAATTAACGTCCCGATTTGAGAGAGTGAAAACACATATAAAAATTGGGCACAAAAGAAGGCAAACACAATAAATGGAATCAGTGATTTAATAATATTTTCCATTGATTTTACAATATCACGTGACGATTTAAAGGCGCCAGTGATAAACCCATGAATCAAGCCCGGAATCGCAAAAAAGACAAATAATAGCGGAACGATAATTTGCATGATCGGCGCTTGATTACTGGTCATGCTGCCGTCCGGCGCACGTAATAACGAGTTTTCCGGTAATAAAAGTAAAACTAAGCCAATGGCGATAATTAAAAAAACCACAGAAGCGACTTTAAAAGCACGATTTTCAATTGGCGTGATTGCCGGTGAATCAGCAATATTATCTAACTGTAGATCTTTATTTAATGGCATGGTTGCTTGCAAACGTGGCTCAACAATTTTATCGGTGACAAACCAACAAGCAATTAAGACAAAAAACGTCCCACCAAAACTCAAAAAGTAGTTACAAAGCACATTGACTTGATAACTAGGATCAATAATTTCCGCCGCACTTTGCGTAAAGCCTTGCATAATGGGATCGATAATTGACGGCGTATAGCTCGAACTAAAACCGCCGGCTAATCCGGCAAATGCAGCGGCAATACCGGCAAGAGGATGACGACCGGTTGCATAAAACATCATTGCTGATACCGGCATTAAAATCACATAAGCCGAATCCGATGCAATATGGCATACCATACTGACAAAAATAACCGACGGGGTCACTAATTTTTTGGGTGTGACCGCTAACAACTTTTTAAGTAGCACATGAATATAGCCACTACTTTCGGCAATACCAATCCCTAAAGTGGCAACGATAGTGATACCGAGTGGCGGAAAGGAGACAAAATTGTTCACCATTTTGGTTAAAAACACCACCAGATGATCGGGCGATAGCATATTAACGACTGCTACTTTTTGCTGGGTAACCGGATTGATGTAGTCAAAGCTCACAAAAGACAGGAGGCAAGAAGCCACAAAACAGATAACTAAAGCATAGAAAAACAGCGTTGTGACATCCGGAATTTTATTACCAATTCGTTCAATAGTATTTAAAAAACCGCCACTAGGTATTGGCGATTGATTTTTTGTTTGATTCATAAAAAAAGTACGTTTGAATAGTGTTCGGAAAGACAATTTAGCATAGATTAATTATACAGGCAAACAAGGCTTTGAGCGGCTTTTTTATACTCAAACGTAGGTGATTTCTGAAACTTTTTTACATTATTATTACTTATGAAAAAGCCTATTTTTATATTTTCTTTGATGAGCTTAATCCTCAATAATTCGATAGTATATTTCTCAAGGCGGTGTAAATGCTGGTATTGGCTCAATTTCAGCGATTAAACCGTTGCTCGTCAATAATAATAAATTTTCATTGAGTCCGATTGCATTAAAAAAATTTGGTGCTATAGTGTGTGAATATTTAGTCACAAAAATGGCATAAATATGCAGTTTGAAAATAAATGATATTTCACGAAGTATGATATATAAGCAGTGAGGTTTTTATTATGGTTTTCGATCTCGATTTAATTAAACGCATCTATCAGCACTATCCACAAAAACTTGACCACATCCGCCAAACTATCGGAAACCCCTTAACCCTAACCGAAAAGATCCTCTATACCCACCTTGCCGAAGGCGAGAAACTCAAAGCTTATCAGCGAGGTGAGGATTATGTAAATTTTTCCCCCGACCGTGTGGCAATGCAAGATGCCACAGCGCAAATGGCGCTTTTACAATTGATGAATTCCGGGCGTAACAAAGTTGCTGTGCCTTCTACCGTTCACTGTGATCACCTTATTCAAGCTTACAAAAATGCTTATGATGATCTGATTGTTGCGCAAAGCAATAATCAAGAGGTCTATCAATTTTTACGGGATGTATCAAACAAATACGGCATCGGTTTTTGGAAACCCGATGCCGGCATTATTCATCAAGTTGTTCTTGAAAATTACTCCTTTCCCGGTGGAATGATGATAGGAACTGATTCACATACCCCAAATGCCGGTGGGCTATCTATGATAGCTATTGGTGTTGGTGGGGCGGATGCTGTTGATGTTATGGCGGGCATGCCGTGGGAACTAAAAATGCCAAAAATTATTGGCGTAAGGCTAACCGGTAAATTATCCGGCTGGGCTTCACCTAAAGATGTGATTTTAAAACTGGCTGGGATCTTAACGGTAAAAGGGGGCACCAACTCAATTATCGAGTATTTTGGCGAAGGTGCATCATCGTTATCGGCAACTGGCAAAGCGACTATTTGTAACATGGGCGCCGAAGTGGGCGCCACCACCTCAATTTTTCCTTATAGCCAAAAATCAGCCGACTATTTAGCGATGACAGGGCGTCAAGAGGTGGTGGATTTAGCTCAAGATTTAATGGACTGCTTTAATGCCGATCCGGCCGTGTTAGCGCAACCGGCAAACTACTATGATCAGGTCATCGATATCAACCTGTCCGAACTCGAGCCTTATGTTAATGGTCCATTTACCCCCGATCTGGCCTGTCCAATCTCAACCTTAGCCGCTGCAGTGGCTGAGCACAATTATCCCGATAACATGGAAGTTGGCTTGATTGGCTCATGTACTAACTCATCGTATGAAGATATGATGCGGGCGGCATCAGTGCTTGATAGCGCTAATCAATTAGGGCTTAAAGTGCAAGCGAAATTGATCATTAATCCCGGTTCAGAGCAAGTAAAATATACCTCACAACGAGACGGCATTTTACAGCGTTTTGAGCAAGCCGGGGCGGCAGTTATGGCAAATGCTTGTGGCCCTTGTATCGGTCAGTGGCGACGTGACGATGTGGCAGATGAACATAAAAATGCCATTGTCACGTCATTCAATCGTAATTTTGCCAAACGTAATGACGGTAGCCCAAATACCTATGCTTTTGTCTGTTCACCGGAAATTGTGGTGGCATTATCCATTGCCGGCAAGCTAAGCTTCAATCCACTCACTGATAGCCTTGTTAATCAACAAGGACAACAAGTTAAACTGCCGGAGCCTTTTGGGGATGAACTACCCAAACAGGGATTTGCCGTTGATGATGCCGGCTATATTGAGCCGCTAGCTGACGGTAGCCACATTACCATTCATATCGCCCCAAATTCAGAGCGGTTACAGCAATTAGCGCCTTTTTTACCCTGGGACGGACAAGATATTGTATCGCAACCGCTGTTAATTAAAGTCGCCGGCAAATGCACAACAGATCATATTTCAATGGCTGGTCAATGGCTTAAATTCCGAGGGCACTTAGATAACATTGCTAACAATATGCTAATTGGCGCCGTTAACGCCTTTAATCAAAAAACCAATTGTGTATTAGATGCACAAACCGGCGAGTATATGCCCGTTCCGGCCTTAGCCCGAAAATTGAAAGCCCAAGGTTTAGGCTCGATTGTTGTTGCCGAAGAAAACTACGGCGAAGGCTCCTCACGTGAGCACGCTGCGATGGAGCCTCGTTTTTTAAATGTAAAAGCCATTGTGGTTAAATCATTTGCTCGCATTCATGAAACCAACCTTAAAAAGCAAGGCATGTTAGCGTTGACCTTTGTTGATAAAAATGACTACGACAAAATTCGGCAAGATGACCAAATCAGTATTACCGGCTTAATTGATTTTGCGCCGGGCAAAAATCTAACCTTAACGCTTCACCACCAAGACGGCACCACTGACAGTTTTGACGTTGCGCATACTTACAATCAAGCACAAATTGAGTGGTATAAAGCAGGCAGTGCCCTAAATAAGCTAAAAGCCCAAATTAACCACAATTAAACATAACAGGGAGAAACCCGATGAAACAGCAAGTTTTAATTGAAAATGGACAGTTAATCGTACCAAATCATCCGACCATTCCTTTTATTGAGGGTGACGGCGTGGGCAAAGAGATATGGGCAGCGGCCAAAACGATATTTGATACTGCCGTTAAAAAAGCTTATCACGGCGAGAAAAGCGTACAATGGTGCGAAGTGCTGGCAGGCGAAAAAGCTTACAACCTCACCGGTAGCTGGCTTCCGCAAGAGACTATTAATGCCTTTAAACACTATCTTATTGGGATCAAAGGTCCATTAATGACACCGGTTGGTGAAGGAATTCGTTCACTTAATGTGGCATTACGGCAAGAATTAGATCTGTATATCTGTTTACGACCTGTGCGCTGGTTTAAAGGGGTAGAATCACCGATTAAACATCCGGAAAAGGTCAATATGACCATTTTTCGGGAAAACACCGAAGATATTTATGCGGGCATCGAATGGCAACAAGGCACCCCCGAAGCCGAAAAATTCTATCAATTTTTATCGACGCAAATGGGCGTTAACAAAGTGCGATTTCCGAAAACCTCATCATTTGGGGTTAAACCGGTATCGATTGAGGGATCGCAGCGATTAATCCGTGCAGCGATAAAATACGCCTTACAACATCAATTACCGTCAGTCACATTAGTGCATAAAGGTAACATTATGAAATTTACCGAAGGTGGATTTAAACAATGGGGATATGCCTTAGCCGAAAGCGAGTTTGCCAATGAAGTATTTACCATGAATCAATATGCCAAAATGGCCAAAACTAATGGTCAAGCTCTTGCCGATGAAGCCTTACAAGCGGCCAAATCATCCGGCAAACTGATTATAAAAGATGTGATTTGTGATGCCTTTTTACAAAATACGCTGCTTAAGCCACAAGATTACAGCGTTGTGGCTACCTTAAATCTTAATGGTGATTACATCTCCGATCAACTTGCCGCTCAAGTTGGTGGCATTGGCATTGCACCGGGGGCAAACATTAACTATCTGACCGGACATGCGATTTTCGAAGCAACGCACGGCACAGCACCGGATATTGCCGGGCAAAATCAAGCCAATCCATCCTCGCTGTTATTATCGGGCGTGATGATGTTTGATTATCTAGGTTGGTATGAAGTAGGGCAACTGATTACTCAAGCTATGGAAAAACTATTTCAGCAAGGAAAAGCCACAACTGACTTAGTCCGCTTTATGCAAAATGGGCAACCCTTATCCACAAGTCAATTTACCCAAGCGGTAATTGATAACTTATAAAACAAGGGCGGTAAACAAAATGAAAGAGAAGTTTTTGGTTTATAAATTATCTGAAACCATTAAAAACACCAGCAAAATTGAGTCACAGCTATTCGAAAAATTCAATGTCAAACGTGGTTTACGTAATGCTGATCACACAGGTGTACTGGTTGGATTAACTAAAATCGGCGACGTGCTAGGCTATGAGCGGTTAGATAATGGTGTATTAAAACCGATTGACGGAAAATTATTGTATCGTGGGATTAATATTGACGATCTGGTACATAATGCTCAAAAAGAGCAGCGCACAGGCTTTGAAGAGACCATTTATCTGCTTTTATCCGGCTATTTACCGGATGCGGAAGAACTGCGTGACTTTTCCCGATTACTTTGTGAATCAATGGCGCTGGAAAAACAGACCAAAATTGCCATTATGCAGCTCGAAGGTCACGATGTGATGAACATCTTAGCAAGAACCGTGCTGGAAATGTACACCCATGACCCACAGGCAGATGACACCTCTCGAGACAATTTAATGCGCCAATCAATTGACTTAATTGCCAAATTTCCGGCGATCATTGCTTATGCCTATAACATGTTAAGCCATAGCGCCAAAGGCAAATCATTACATATTCGCCACCCGCATGAAGATTTTTCTATCGCTGAAAATTTTTTATATATGATGAAAGGCTCTGGAGGTTATACGCAACTTGATGTGAAAGTATTAGATCTCGCCTTGATTATTCATGCCGAACATGGTGGCGGGAATAACTCAACCTTTACCGTACGGGTGACCAGTTCAACCGGCACCGATACTTATTCCTCAATTGCTGCCGGTATCGGCTCGTTAAAAGGACCCTTGCATGGTGGGGCAAATTTGCAAGTCGGCAAAATGCTCAAACACCTCGCACAACAGATCCAAGATTGGACTGATGTTACCGAAATTGATAACTACTTAAAACGCATCTTAAATAAAGAAGTGTTCGACCAAAAAGGGCTGATTTATGGCATTGGACATGCGGTTTACACCGTATCCGATCCGCGAGCCGTGTTACTTAAAGAAATGGCGTACGAACTGGCTAAAGAGAAGGGACGAGTAAAAGAGTATGATTTTTTAAACTTGCTTGAACAACGTGCCATTAATGCCATTGTTAATCGAAAAAATGCCCGAACCAAAAAACAGGTCTGCGCTAATGTCGACTTTTATTCCGGATTTGTCTATGACATGATTGGCTTACCGAAAGAGGTCTACACCCCGTTATTTGCCATGTCCCGAATTGTCGGTTGGTGTGCACATCGAATTGAAGAGCTCAATTTTGATGACCGCCGAATTATTCGACCTGCCTATAAAAACATCGGTCAGCTTAAACCATTTATTCCTCTTGAAGATCGTTAATGTTATCCGCCGTCAGCACACTGCTGACGGTAAAATCGAAACCAGCGCTTATAAAAAAAGCATGGTGCTTTAAAGCAATAGTTTGTAGACTATGTATCATTATCTGTTCCAACCCTTTAAGATTGTATAAAAATCATCTATGAATCTTTTAAAATCTTTAGCAACAGTCAGTTCAATGACAATGGTATCACGAGTATTAGGCTTTGTGCGTGATGCAATTATCGCCCGCTTTTTTGGCGCCGGCATGGCAACTGATGCTTTTTTTGTTGCTTTTAAACTGCCTAATTTATTAAGACGTATTTTTGCTGAAGGCGCTTTTTCGCAAGCATTTGTTCCAATCTTAGCGGAATATAAAAATCAGCAAGGCATCGATGCTACCCGCACCTTTGTCGCTTATGTATCAGGCTTATTAACACTGGTACTGGCGCTGGTCACCTTAATTGGTGTGCTCACCGCCCCTTTCATCATTATGTTAACTGCGCCGGGATTTTTGGAAGATTCGACCGAAAAATTTGAACTTGCCACCACCTTATTACGGCTCACCTTTCCTTATATCTTTTTTATATCGCTAGCATCGCTGGTTGGGGCAATTCTTAACACCTGGAATCGATTTTCAGTTCCGGCCTTTGTGCCCACGCTGCTTAATATCAGCATGATCATTTTTACACTCTTCCTCACCCCTTATTTCGATCCGCCAGTATTGGCATTGGCGGTATCTGTTGGAGTTGGAGGCATATTACAACTCCTTTATCAGCTCCCTTATTTGAAAAAAATAGGCATGTTAGTCTTGCCACGCATCAGCTTTAAAGACAGCGGCGTATGGCGAGTTTTAAAACAAATGGGACCAGCGATTTTAGGCGTTTCAGTGGGGCAAATCTCACTGATTATCAACACCATTTTCGCCTCGTTTTTGGTATCGGGATCAGTTTCGTGGATGTATTATGCCGACCGATTAATGGAGTTCCCCGCAGGCGTACTCGGCGTAGCGTTAGGCACAATACTATTACCGTCATTAGCAAAAAGCTTTACAAACGGCGATCAAAAGCAATACAGCGAGCTATTAGATTGGGGATTACGCTTATGCTTCTTACTCGCTCTACCTAGCACTGTCGCTTTAGGGGTAATCTCAGGCCCATTAATCTCAACCCTATTTGAGTACGGACACTTCATCTTAACTGACACCTTAATGACACAACGGGCATTAGTTGCCTATTCAATAGGCTTGCTTGGACTGATATTAATCAAAGTACTGGCGCCGGCTTTCTATTCCCGACAAGATATCAAAACACCGGTAAAAATAGCCATAATAACCCTTATCTTAACCCAACTGATGAACTTGATTTTTATTGGACCACTACAGCATGCCGGACTCTCCTTATCAATCGGACTGGCCGCATGTTTTAATGCCGGATTACTCTTCTGGCAATTACGCAAAAAGCAACTCTACCAACCGCAACCGGGTTGGTATCTATTCTTAACCCGAGTGATCATCGCAGTCATACTCATGTCAGCCGTATTATGGTTTGGCGCCCAACTCCTACCAAATTGGTCAACCGGAACAATGCTAATGCGTGTAGGGCGATTACTCTTATTGGTAATCGCCGGTATAATCATCTATTTTGCCGCATTAATGGCAATGGGATTTAAAATAAAACATTTTATAAAACGGATTGATTAGGGGTAAAAGTTGTCGGGTTTTGATCTGTCGGTTTTTGATCTGCAAGTTTCGGACGCTGTGAATTAGTCGATATTTTCAATACGATGTCTGCGTCCGAATTAGGGGGATTTTGTGCGAAATCCCCCTAATAACCCCCTCGCAGCACCACCCAAAGCGGTCTGGCGACTGCCCTCCGCCTTCGTTCGGTCTTAACGCACCGGCGCTGATTTGTTCCGGACAAAGCAGCGCCTCGCCAAACATCCTTGTTTGGCGTGCTAACCTCACTCAGTTGTCGGCGCTTTGTGAAGGTGCGGTCTGGTGCATTTGTTTGCTTTTGGGAAAAGAAATGGTAAGGGGGTTTAGGGATATTTTTTAAATGCTAAAATTTTTTACTTAAACATCTATAATTTCTGAAATTTTTTGACAAGGTTTTATAGGATCTTGAAAATTGCAGGCATTCAAATGCTGTTATTAGGTCGATTTTTTCAATACGATCTCAGCATCCGAATTAGTGGATTTTTAAAACTAGTTAAAGTGGCTGCGTTATGCTTAAACGTAGGTGTTTTCTGAAAGTTCTTGTCAAAAATTTTTATGTTTATTGGAAAACCACTTAGTGCAATGTTGTACGGAGAGGGAGCGGATTATGCACAGAGTCCTTCTATTCGGACGCTAACATCATTAGGAAAAAATCAATCAAATTCCCAGCGTCCGAAACCTACAGATTAAAAAACTATGGCTTTCATTACCCATAAAATCTTGTCAAAAAGTTTCAGAAAATATATGTGTTTAAGTAAAAAACATAACCCTCGCCAAAAACTTTCAGAAAACACCCACGTTTTAGTATAAAAACAAAATTTTTAAGATATTTTCAAAATACCCCGAGACCCATACCGTTACCTTCCACAAAAGCAAACAAGTGCACCAGATTGCACCTTCACAAAGCGCCGACAACTGAGTGAGGTTAGCACGCCAAACAGGGATGTTTGGCGAGGCGCTGCTTTGTCAGGAACAAA
>NZ_JAFNNZ010000017.1:0-24952 GCF_026536565.1 Gilliamella sp. B2923
TGTGGGTATTACCCATGTGAGAGTAGGGTGCCGCCAGACTTTTAAATTAGAGCGAAAGCCCAGCAGAGATGCTGGGCTTTTTTGCTATTTGTCGTTTAGATTGTGTAAATAATTTGGCATAATCATTTATTTGTTTGTGATTTTCTATATCATAAAATGTAATATCAAACATCAAGTGTTGTAGGAACGAGATGAATTCACTAATCGCCTTTAATAAACCATTTAATGTCATTACACAGTTTTCGTTTCATGAAAAATATCAAACATTAAAAAATTTTATACCATTACCACAATTTTACCCTGCTGGTCGGCTTGATACTGACAGTGAAGGATTACTATTACTCACCAATGACGGTAAATTACAAGCTAAAATAAGTTCCCCGAAATTCAAATTACCTAAAACATATTGGGTACAAGTAGAAGGTGAGATTAACCAAAATGCGATTGAAGCATTAAAGCGGGGTGTTCAATTAAAAGAGTTTCATACCGCACCAGCAATTGTTTCGGCGCTGGCTGAGCCGACACAATTATGGCCAAGGGTGCCGCCGATTAGAGAACGCAAAACGATACCGACCTCATGGGTAAGTATCACAATAACCGAAGGCAAAAATCGACAAGTTCGCCGAATGTGTGCCGCTGTCGGTTTCCCTTGTTTAAGGCTCGTGCGTGTACAAATTGGCAAATATAATCTCTTTACTCATCAATTGTCACAAGGTGAGTGGTGTTCAATTAGTCTCAATGATCTTTAATTACAATTAATCGTCTAATATGGGTTGATATTCTATTCTTTCCTTTAAATTTTAAAGGATCAAATTGATCAATAATATTATTTTCTCTGATTGAATACATTGGGCTTTATTCTAAAATAAGATAAAATGATCGTTAATATGATCATAGGATAATTTATTTATGGCAGAACAAAAAAAAGAAGGCTTTTTTTCACGCTTAAAAAAAGGTCTTTTTAAAACTAAACAAAATATTGGATCGGGTTTTCTTAATTTATTTAAAGGAAAAAAGATCGACGATGCGTTATTTGAAGAGCTTGAAGAGCAGCTTATTATTGCCGATGTAGGCTTTGATACAACACAAAAATTAATCAGTTCATTAACTCAACAAGCCTCACGCAAAGAACTAAAAGACGCTGATGCACTACATGAGCTTTTAAAGCAAGAAATGAAATCTATTTTAAGTGGTGTAGATAAACCTCTTGAAATAGAAAGCCACAAGCCTTTTGTTATATTAATGGTTGGCGTAAATGGTGTAGGAAAAACAACCACCATAGGCAAATTAGCTCGTCAATTTCAGCAACAAGGTAAGTCCGTTATGTTAGCTGCCGGCGATACATTCCGTGCTGCTGCCGTTGAACAGCTACAAGTGTGGGGAGAGCGCAATAATATCCCGGTTATCGCCCAACATATCAATGCGGATTCGGCTTCAGTTATTTTTGATGCTATGCAAGCAGCTAAAGCCAAAAACATTGATGTACTTATTGCTGACACAGCAGGACGTTTACAAAATAAATCTCATTTAATGGATGAACTCAAAAAGATTGTTCGAGTAATGAAAAAACAAGACGAAACTGCCCCGCATGAAATCATGTTAACGATAGATGCCGGTACCGGGCAAAATGCCATTAGCCAAACCAAACTATTTAATGAAGCAGTTGGTGTGACCGGTATGACATTAACCAAATTAGATGGTACCGCTAAAGGTGGGATTATTTTTAGTATTGCCGATCAATTTAATATCCCTATCCGTTATATAGGCGTTGGTGAGAAGATCGAAGATTTACGACCTTTTGTCGCTGACGATTTTATCAATGCACTGTTTGATGAAACAGATGAATAGAGAGAAACCATGATCCAATTTCAGCGAGTAAGTAAAGTTTATTCCGGTGGAAAACCCGCACTACAAAATATAAATTTTACTTTATATTCTGGTGAAATGGCATTTTTAACCGGACATTCTGGCGCCGGTAAAAGCACTTTAATGCGATTAATTTGCGGTTTAGAAAAAGCAAATGACGGTAAAGTGCTCCTTAATGGTATTGATGTCTCAAGTTTAAAAAAACAAGATGTACCATTTTTACGCCGAACAATTGGCATGATCTTTCAAGATCACCAATTGCTGATGGATCATACTGTTTACGATAATGTGGCTATTCCATTAATCATTCTAGGCAAACCTGCTGAAGAGATCAAAAGACGAGTTTCCGCCGCTCTCGATAAAGTCGGATTGTTAGATAAAATGAAATTTTATCCTATACAACTATCCGGCGGAGAACAACAACGGGTCGGGATTGCTCGTGCGATTGTTAATCGCCCAAATGTCTTACTTGCCGATGAACCGACCGGTAATTTGGATGATAAATTATCAAAAGATATTTTGACATTGTTTGAAGAATTTAATCAAGCTGGCGTCACAGTGCTAATGGCAACACATAATATGTCACTTATTCGCCGTAAACATCATCGCATATTAAATTTGAATCAAGGACGTTTAGAGGTTAAAAGTTGATGATTAATGCAAAAGTCAAACCTGCTAAACCAAAAGCAAAAAATGAAAATAGCTTTTTCGCACGTTGGAAAAGGCAAATTGCCTATGCCTGGAAAAATGTATTTAATGATTTCAGACAACATATTTTTGCCTCGTTGCTCACTATTTTTGTGATCGCAATTTCAATTGCATTACCGACAATTGGATATATATTGTGGAAAAATGCAAATCAAGCGGCACAGCAATGGAACCCAACGCCTAATTTAACTGTCTATATCAATAAATCATTAACACCGGAAAAAACGACTGATTTACTCGATAAACTCAAAACTTATACCGAGTTTGAAAGTGTCAACTATCTGTCAGCGGAGCAGGCACGTGAAGAGTTTAAAAAATGGTCTGGATTTGACAGTGCTTTAGATTTATTAGATGAGAACCCATTACCGGCAGTAGCCATTTTACTGCCACAAAAAGAAGCCAAACAGACAACTAAACTTCATCAATTACAGGCGGAAATATCGAAAATTGAAGGTGTTGATGATGTACAACTCGATGATAGTTGGTTTACCAGACTTATCGCATTGACAGATATGGTAAAATCCATAGTATGGACAGTAGCAATCTTAATGGTTATTGCCGTTTCTTTAGTTATCGGCAATAGCATTCGATTAAATATTTTTGCCCGTAGGCAAACTATTGTTGTTATGCAATTAATTGGCGCAACAGAAGGATTTATTTTAAGACCATTTTTATATAGTGGCATCTTTATTGGTCTAATAAGTGCTATTTTAGCCTTAATTTTATCGAAAATATTTATACTTCAAATAGATTCAATCATATTGCATGTTGCAGATGTATTTGGAACAATAGTGACAATAAATGGACTTTCATGGGATGAAAGTATATTGATTGTTTTATTTTCGATGATAATTGGTTGGCTATCAGCTTTAATTGCGACTAAAAAATATTTAAAAGTGATGCATATTGCTTAATTAAATTAAATAAATATTATTAGTGCTATCAAGATATAAATATATTATAAAAAATGTGAACTAAATCACGTTTTGATGGTCTAATTAAATAGTAAGATTTTAAATTGTTGTTATTTAAAAAGGCAACAAAATAGCTTAATTAAAAGGGGGAATTAAATGAGTACTGATTTAAAAATGCAAGTAGGTGCTTTAATCCCACAAGGAAATATTGAATCATATCTTCGCATGATTAACACCTATCCGATGCTAACCGCAGAAGAAGAAAAATCATTAGGTGAAAGACTTTATTATCATGACGATGTGGACGCAGCAAGACAATTAATTTTGTCACACTTACGTTTTGTTGCGCATATAGCCCGTGGTTATTCCGGTTATGGATTACCGCAAGCAGATTTAATACAAGAAGGTAATATTGGATTAATGAAAGCTGTTCGTCGTTTCAATCCTGAAATGGGCGTTCGCTTAGTTTCATTTGCGGTACACTGGATAAAAGCTGAAATTCATGAATACGTATTAAAAAATTGGCGTATTGTTAAAGTAGCAACAACTAAAGCACAACGAAAATTATTCTTCAACCTAAGAAAAAACAAACAACGTTTAGGTTGGTTTAATAATGCTGAAGTTGATATGGTTGCTGATGAATTAGGTGTGAGTCGTAAAGACGTACTTGAAATGGAATCTCGCATGTCAGCGCAAGATATGTCATTTGATATTGATAGTGATGACGATGATAATTCAATTGTTGCTCCGGCGCTTTATTTAGAAGATGTTAATTCTGATTTTTCTAAATCAATTGAAAATGATAATTGGGAAAATGACGCAACGGATAAATTACATGATGCATTATCACAATTGGATGAACGTAGCCAAGATATCATCAAAGCACGTTGGTTAGATTCTGATGATAGCAAATCAACATTGCAAGTTTTGGCTGATAAATATAGTGTTTCGGCTGAACGTATACGTCAACTAGAAAAAAATGCAATGAAAAAACTACGTGTAGCCATTGAAGCATAATTAAATTGTGATTATTAACTTTTTAAACCTTACTGATAAAACAGTAAGGTTTTTTTATGCCCCAAATCCACAATGAATGTATTAGGGTGATTTATTATCGTTTTATTTTAATGTTTTATTGTTTTTTATTGTGCTTGTTTTATACTGTATTTCCTAAGTTAAATAATAAGGAAATAAAAATGAATACAGCTATAACCAAAAAACAATCACGATTAAACCAATACTGTCAATATATGGCAATTTTAATCCTGCTCCCTATTGTATGCATGCTTATTGGTACGGCGTCGCCAATGCTGTTTTACTTTTTTGGTACGAATAATATCGGGTTGGAATCCAATGGATATTCATTTTTCATTTTTACAGCAATCGATGATAGCTTCGATGTACTAAGCTTAACCTTCTGGCAAGCTGCCTTAGCAACACTTATTGATACCGGCAGAATTATTATTTTAATTTATGCTTTTAATCAACTACGATTAATGCTGGTTAATTTTGCGCAAGCGGACTATTTTTCCGTTAAATCAACAAACTACTGTTATAACTTTGGTAAATTTTTGGTGATTTGGGCGGTATTGGGGGTACTTTCAGAACCGGTAATAATGGCAATATTAAGTTACAATCAGCCTGAGCGTTATTTTTCAATATCGTTCACGAGCGAAGATTTTATGACACTGCTATTAGCAATCAGTATTATGCTAGTTGGTCAGATCTTAAAAAAAGCCAGTCAGATCGCTGAAGAAAATAGACAGTTTATCTAAATATAGCATATAAATAATAACGTTGAGTACGATACAATGACGTTAACCTAGAAACCGATTTAATAGGATTTTAATGTGGCAATTATTATAAATTTAGATGTAATGCTGGCTAAACGCAAAGTTAAATCCAAAGACTTAGCAGCCGCAATCGGCATTACTGAACAAAATTTATCATTACTAAAGCAAGGTAAAGTAAAAGGATTCAGACTGGCAACCCTCGAGGCAATCTGTAAACACTTAGATTGCCAACCGGGCGATATACTGGAATATACTGATAAAGAGTAAATGATTAACTTATTGCAAGTAAGGCGGCTTCTTCTGCATGCAATAAAGCGGTATCAAACAATGGCGTCAGGCAATCTGTCTGTTGGATTAACAAGCCAATTTCAGTGCAACCCAGTATAACGCCTTGTGCGCCTTGCTTTACAAGTTTATCAATAATATCAAGATAAGCTTGTTTAGCGCTTGGCTTAATGATGCCATGGCAAAGCTCATCATAAATAATTTGATTGATGATTATTCTATCTTGCTCATCGGGAATCAGTACTTTTAAACCTTTATTAGTCAGTTTTGATTTATAAAAGTCTTGTTCCATCGTATATTTTGTTCCTAGCAAAGCAACCGTTTGAATATTGCCTTTGATTAATTGCTGTGCCGTAACATCAGCAATATGGAGAATGGGAATATCAATGGCAGCTTGAATCTGATCTGCGACTTTATGCATCGTATTGGTACAAATCACGATAAAATCTGCCCCAGCTAATGCTAGTCTTTTGGCGGCATCAATTAAAATAAGCGCACTTTTATCCCACTCACCATTGGACTGACAATGTTCAATTTCTTGAAAGTCGACACTATATAAAAGCGTCTTGGCTGAATGTAATCCTCCTAATGATTTTCCTACCATTTGATTGATCACTTGATAATAAGTCACTGTGCTTTCCCAGCTCATCCCGCCGATTAAACCTATTGTTTTCATTTTATCCATTTCCTAAACGTATTAAGCGAACTGTGTGATTAAAATTATGTTGAAGAGATTAAATTTGTTTAATGTTAAGGTATTTTGGTAAATAAACCAAAGCGTCTTGTAACAATCTTTTAAACTTAAAAAACTTATATAACATAGTATATAAATCTTTTGATGCTATAATCGATATTAGTAGAATATAAGGAAAAAGCAATAATGCGAAAGCTGTTATCCAGTTATCATCCCTTACTTTATTGGTTAAGAGTAAATCAGCGTCGCTTGTTTCGTCGATTTTCCTGGTATTGTTCTTCACGTCAATATAGCTTAAAACGTAGTCATGATTTACGTTTACCTTTTCGCTATAAAAAACATACCTCTAAATTAATACGTCGATTGGGTAACAGCGATATTCAGCTTCAATACAATAAAGTCAAAAACCTAAAAATTGCAGTTGATTCGTTAAATGGAATCTTAATTAAACCTGGTGAATATTTTTCATTTTGCCGATTAGTCGGAAAACCAACTAAGAAGCGAGGATTTGTCAATGGAATGGAACTTACATTTGGCGTAGCTCGTTCAGGTATTGGCGGTGGTATATGTCAGGTTAGTAATCTGATTCATTGGTTAGCTCTCCATTCAGAGCTCCAAATAGTCGAACGAGCAAATCATAGCTTTGATCCTTTTCCTGATGATGGTCGGGTGTTACCTTTTGGTTCAGGTGCCGCTATTTTTTATAATTATATTGATCTTATTATTCATAATCCTACCGATAAAACATTTCAAATTATGCTTCATGTTGGCGATCACCAACTAGAGGGAGAACTATTATGTGATGAAGAAAGACAATACAGCTATCGTGTTTATGAAAAGCAGCATGCCTTTATTAAAAGGCAAGGTGTTATCTATAGAAAAAATGATAATCTGGAGAGACACCATGACCAAAAACAATATCGGTCGCGCCCCTGCATGTATTTGTTCTAAAATGATGTATAAAAATAAAATAATTGTGAAATACAAAGTGAATGGAGAATTGATAACAAATGAAGAAAACGAGTAAATATCTATTATTAATGCCAATAATGTGTTTAGTTTTATCTTTTTCATGTTTTGCAGATCCCAAAGTGATTCATGTCGTTGTTGCATTATGTGATAATAAGTATCAAGGCATTGCACCAGTTCCGGCTGCAATCGGTAATGGTCAAGATCCAAAAAATAATCTTTATTGGGGCGCCGCCTATGGCTTTAAAACCTTTTTTAGTAAACAAAAAGAGTGGCAAGTAGTACAAGTCAATAAACCTGAAAAGGGTTATATATTAGAAGAGATTATCTATAAGCATCAAAGCAAAGATGTTTATATCGTTGCGCAAGCCTATGACGGTAAATATATTGATAATACGATTGATGATTTTATTAATTACTCGGCAGGCAAAAAACAATCAACTTTTACCATAAATAACAAAGAAATAATCGCGGGTGGTAAAGCTGATTTAGTTGTATACATCGGTCACAATGGTTTAATGGAATGGTCTTGGCGTAAATTCTTTGGTTATGAAACGAGTTGGGCGGCAAACTCAAAACAAGAGCAAGAAAAGCAAAAAACACGCTATGCGGCCGTTTTTGCTTGTAAAAGTCAAAAATATTTTTCTAAACCGTTATTAGGTACTGGTATTTCGCCATTGATTTTAACCATGCAGTATATGGCCCCGGAAGCATATAGCGTGCACGCCATGATTAATAGTTGGTTAAATGGTGAAAGCAAAGCAAACGTCAGATCAAAAGTGGCTAGCGCTTACAGTAAGTATCAAAAGTTAAAAAAACCGGCTATGAGCATGTTTACAACCGAATATAAACAATAGTAAATTAATTAAACCTGTATGATTAGAATGATAAAGATTTAAGGTATGATGAAAACACCTAAAATTGTGATTTTAACCGGTGCGGGTATTTCTGCTGAATCCGGGTTATCGACATTCCGAGCACAAAATGGATTGTGGGAAGGGTATGATGTTAACGATGTTGCAACCTACGAGGGTTATAGTCGCGATCCCATTGCGGTTCACAGCTTCTATAATATGCTAAGAAAAAAATTACAAAGCCCTGAGATAAAACCAAACTTAGCGCATTTTGCTTTAGCTCAGCTGGAATATAAGCTTGGCAGTGAAAATGTGTTAGTTGTGACACAAAATGTTGATAACCTTCATGAGCGGGCGGGTTCTAAAAATATTATCCACATGCATGGTGAATTATTGAAAGTTCGCAATGAACAAACCGGACAAATCATTGATTGTCATCAGGATGTGGATTATGTAAAAAATAAGCTTATTCGCCCACACATAGTATGGTTTGGTGAAATCCCATTAGAGATGAATAAAATTTATCATGCGCTTTCACAAGCTGACTATTTTATTTCGATTGGTACATCGGGCAATGTCTACCCGGCAGCGGGTTTTGTAGAGGTTGCTAATCAATCGGGGGCAAAAACTGTTGAGCTCAATTTAGAGCCGAGTTTGGGTGAAAGTTTATTTCAAACCAAAATTTACGGCCCTGCAAGTAAAATTGTGCCTGAATTTGTAGAAACATTAAGCGCAATCGATAATTAATTAAGTTTCTTCAAATATGTTTTCGTATCTAAATTTTCCATTTGGCCTAGGATCCATTTTGCTTTTTTTTGTGTAAGGATATTAGGCTTAACTGGACTCCATTTTCTAGGATTAGGTAAAATTGCAGCCAGTAAACTAGCTTGCTCTTTGGTTAATTGCTTTGCACTGACACCAAAGTAGTGGCGGGAGGCTGCCTCAATACCAAAAATACCTTCTCCCCATTCGATACTATTTAAATAGATTTCAAGGGTGCGTTTTTTTGACCAACTTAGCTCAATACAAAGCGTAATCCAAGACTCAACGCCTTTACGCACGAAGCTACGTGCAGACCACAAAAATACATTCTTAGCCACTTGCTGGGTAATGGTACTACCGCCACGCTTTTTATTATTCTTTAAATTATGTTTAACTGCATGAACTATGGCACGAAAATCAAATCCCCAATGAGAAGAAAATTTTTGATCCTCGGCGGCAATAACCGCAATTTTTATATTATCGGAAATTTCATCCCAATCTTTCCATTCATGTTCTTGCTGAACATTCCAATTAGCTAATTTTCTTTCGACCATAATCATTGAGCCAAACGGATCGACCCAACGCATGACTAAAACAAGAAAGAAAGATAACAGCATAAATCCAAGGGTGACTTTTATCGTGATGCGTAATAGTTTTTTTAGTATTCGATTCATGCAAATCTTTAATAGGAACTGAGTAAAAATTAGGTAAATAAGATACGATATATTAAGAATTAAATAAATATTTTTTTAAAAATTGGACAATTTGCTCGGGCTGATTGATATCTAATAGTGGCAAAGCCATTTTTACAGGCTGATCACTGGCAACAGCGATAGTAAATTCATCGATATAAAAAGGTTTATTGTTTGCTTGCCTATGACAGACAATCTTCGGGATTTTTTCATCTTTAAACCCTTCAACTAAAATCACATCAACGTTATCAAAACGCTCAATGAGATTGGATAAGCTGGCTGGCTCATTAGGGGTTTCTTCAATAAAAGCGTATCGATTATCGCAAGCAACAATCGTTTGCAAAGCGCCTGCTTTTCGTAACTCATAACTATCTTTACCGGCAATATCCACTTCGATATCGTGGTGGGCATGTTTTAAGCTACCAACTTTTATCCCTTGTTTAACTAATAACGCGATAATCTTTTTTAATAACGTGGTTTTACCACTACCGCTGTAGCCTGTGATCGCCACTATTTTTCGATTGTTCATAGACTCTTTGTTCAAGCATGTTATATTAAAAGTAAGATTAATATTACATCATTTTATGATGTTGGATGAATAAAAAAGGTAATGATATGTATGATTTTTTGAATGATTATAACCAAACTGTGCACCCACGTTTACTGCAACGTTTTCTTGATATTACCAACCAAAAATTAAGCGGTTATGGTTTAGATGCTTGTAGTTATCAAGCGAGAGAGACCATTCAAAAAAAACTCAAATCACCTAATGCTGATATTCATTTTATGCCGGGTGGGACGCTGACCAATTTAACGGTTATCTCTCATCTATTACGGCCTTATCAAGCGGTAATTGCAACCCAAACCGGCCATATTAATGTTCACGAAACAGGTGCCATTGAGGCGACCGGACACAAAGTATTAACGGTCAAAAGTTCGAATGGCAAATTGACCCCAGAACTCATTAAACCGATATTAGCGCAGCACAGTGATGAACATATGGTGCAACCAAAGTTAGTCTATATCTCTAATTCAACAGAGTTAGGTACCATATATACTAAGCAAGAGCTCAAAGAGCTTTATCAATTTTGTCAAAAAAATCATCTATATCTCTATTTAGACGGCGCACGATTAGCCATGGCCTTAGCCGCTAAAGAAAACGATATCACTTTTCCCGATTTAGCTAAATACACTGACGTATTTTATATCGGTGGTACCAAAGTCGGTGCTTTTGCTGGTGAAGCGGTGGTATTTAATAATTTAACCATTAATCAAGATTTCCGTTTTAGCATGAAACAAAAAGGCGCAATTTTAGCTAAAAGTTGGATTGTTGCCGTACAACTCGATACATTAATGACTGATAATCTCTATCTTGAGCTTGGCAAACATGGTAACCAAATGGCTGAAAAATTAGTCAATCTATTTGAAGAGGCCGGATTCACCTTTATGGCAAAACCACAAACCAATCAACTTTTTGTCAATTTTCCTAACGCAATAGCCAAAAAAATTGTTAACCATTATGCGGTCGATAATTTAGGCCAGACAGATAGCGATCATATCGGCTTACGTTTTTGTACATCATGGGCAACGCAAGACAACGAGATCGAAGCGTTTGCTAAACAGATTAAAAAATGGCTGTAACGGCAAAGTGTGTGATAAAAGATTAAATTATTGCGTATTGTGACTAGCTACTGCTTTTTTGGTTAAGGCTTTCAAGCATTTCAGGGGTATTAACGTTGATAAAACTGGTTGGCTTATCACTAAAATCGACAGCTTGCGCTTTGATGCTACTTAAAAATAACATCAATTTTCGCTCGCCTTGCGCTAAATAAGTTTTCAGTTGTGGCGTAATACTACGATGTATTAATAAGATAGTGGGGTGGCTATGTTGGCCATCAAACGGATAAATCGCATGATGAGTTGGGGTATAAATGGCTAAACGTGCGATTAAATCATTGGGTAAAAAAGGGGTATCGCAACTAACAAATAAGTTCCACGGTGTAGTGCTACGCAATAAGCCGCTATATATGCCCGAAAGTGGACCCAAATAGCCCTTATGATCATCGCTAAAAGTCGGGTAGCCTGCTTTTTGGTATTGATCGCAATGACGATTACAGTTGATCATAATATTACTCACTTGCGGTTTGATATGGTCAATAACATGTTGAAAAAGCGGTTTATTGTTCAACATCATTAAACCTTTATCTTCGCCATGCATCCGCAAGCTTTGACCACCTGCTAAGATTATTGCTGTAATAGGCAGATTTTCCATAAATTATTTCTCTTTAACATTGCGAAAAATCAAAATAACATTACTATATAGCAATGTTAATCTAGTCGTAAAATACAAAATAAAATAAATAATTCAATAATGACAGGTTTTATGGGCGAATAATTATTATTGAGTATATACTAAGCTGTTTTTAAGCTGTAGTTGCAAATCAATTAAATAATGACAATAAACCTGATGAAATATGGATATTTTAAATAAAATTCACATCATCATCTTCAATTTGATTGAAGACTTAAAAAGGTATCAATTATGAAATGTCATCGTATCGATGAAGTAATGGAGTTATTACAAGCAGCGTGGGAAAAAGATTCTGATCTCAATTTATTACAATTTTTGGCTAAACTTGGTCAAGAAGCTGGTTTTGAAGGTGAATTAAAGGATCTGAGTGATGAAGTCTTAATTTATCATCTTAAAATGCGAGACGCTGATAAAAATGAAGCCATTCCCGGGTTAAAAAAAGATTATGAAGATGATTTTAAAACCGCACTACTAAAAGCGCGCGGATTAATTAAAGAATAATTAAAGGAGAATTAACACCATGAAAAAAACGCTTATTGCCATTGGAGTACTAGCTTACAGTATGAGTTGCTTTGCTGAGTCAGTACCCGCCAATACTACTTCTGAAAGCCAACAAGCAACATCGGTATCGACACCGGCTGAAGAGTCAATTACTAAAGGTATTCAATATGGCGTTTTACCGACTAGTCCCTCACCGGATAAAGAAGTCGTTGAGTTCTTTTCGTTTAACTGCCCTAGTTGTCGGGTATTTGAAAATGACTACCATGGTGCTCAATTAATCGCAAAAACGTTGCCGAAAGATGTTAATTTTAAACGTTACCATTTAAATAATTTTGGTCCACTAGCGAAAGAGTTATCTGAAGCATGGGCGGTTGCCAATGTACTTGGCATTGAAGATAAAGTTGAAGACGTTTTTTATAAAGCGATGCAAACAGATAAGAAAATCAAAACAGCGGAAGATATCAAGACCGTATTTGCTGATTTAGGTGTTGATGCTCAAACTTATGATAAAACCAAAGATAGTTTTTTAGTTAAAACTTTTTTATCCCAACAAGCTGACGCTATTAATGAATTACAACCGGGTTCGATACCGCTGGTTGTGGTAAATCGAAAATTCTTTGTCAACTCGAGTGGATTGAATAAAGACAGTAACGAAGCATTTATTAACGACTATGCTAAAGTAACGGCTTTTTTAACGACGTTAGATCCGCATAATGTAAAAAATGAAGAAGAAAAGCCGATAGAATAATTGCCTTGCTGAGTTAAATCACTGATCAAGGTTATCTTTTTTAGCGATAAATAGCTTAACATCATTTATATCCCTTTACTTAGTGCTAACATTAAGTAAAGGGATTTTTCTAGGCGAACTATTCACGTTCTAAAGCGTAAATAGGATCAAGTTTTGCCGCTCGTTTAGCCGGGAAATAGCCAAAAATAACGCCAATGACGCTTGAACAGCTAAATGCAGCAATAATAGAAGCAATAGAAAAACTCATTGCAAATGAAGTCACGAAATAGTTAAAAATAAAACCAATTACAAACGACAATAAGATCCCTAAAGCGCCACCAATTAGGCAAACTAATACTGCCTCAATTAAAAATTGTTGCAAAATATCACTTGAGCGAGCACCGACAGCCATTCTTACCCCAATTTCACGGGTTCTTTCTGTTACAGACACCAACATAATATTCATCACACCAATTCCACCAACCACTAACGAAATTAAAGCAATGGTTGAAATTAAAAGTGTTAACACCCAGGCTGACGAATTGACGGTTTCCCGTATGCTATCTGAATTGAAAATAAAGAAATCTTTACTACCATGCCGTTGTAACATAATGTTTTCGATAGCTTTTTCGGCAATTGATAAATCAACATTATCATTTACACGAACGGTAATACTCTTTAAAGACGTTTGACCGACCATACGATTAATAACGGTGGTATAAGGGAGCCAAATATTTAAACTTTCGTTATTGCCAAAACCTTGTTGCTGTTTGGTAGCAACCCCGATGATCCTAACCGGCAATTGTCCGACAATTAAAATTTTGCCAATCGGGTCTTGATTGGTAAATAGTCGTTTAACGGTATTTTCATCAATCACGGCATCTTGCGCAGAGGTATCCACGCTCTGCTTATCGAAAGCAATCCCTTTGCTGATAGTGTAGCCTCGCACCGCAAAAAACTGCTCTCCAACACCATTTACCGTTCCGGTCACGGCCAAATTATTGATACGAAAATAGGCACTTGTTGCTAAATTCGGTGTGGTGCTATGCACAAAACTTTGTTTTGCCAAAAAGTCAGCATCGGCAGATCTGAGCGTAGTAATTTTGTCAGCATTACGATCACCAAATCCACTTCCGGCATAAATTTCTAACGTGCTGGTGCCTAACGAGTTGATATTGGCTAAAATCTTTTGTTTGGTACCTTGCCCTAATGCCACCATAGAAACAACTGAAGCAATACCAATGATAATGCCGAGCATGGTGAGAAAAGTTCGTAAGCGTTGTGATGCCATAGAAAGTAACGCCATTTTAAATGCATCACGAAAACGATAGTATTTGGCACGTAGATTGTCTTGCGTTTTGGTAATTTCGATCTGTTTTACCTGACGATGACTCCCTTGTTCGGTTTGATAATTAGGATTAATCGCATCGGAAATAATATTGCCGTCACTAATTTCAATAATACGTTCGGCGCTTTGAGCAATATTGTTATCGTGAGTGACAATAATTACCGTATGACCTTGTTGATGAAGTTCACGTAAAATGGCCATTACTTCCGTGCCACTTTTACGGTCTAATGCACCGGTTGGCTCATCGGCCAGAATAATTTGCCCGCCATTAATTAAAGCCCGCCCAATACTGACACGTTGTTGCTGACCGCCGGATAATTGGTTAGGTTTGTTATTGATTTTTTCCGCCAGACCTAAACGAGTTAAAATATCTTTAGCGCGAGTTTGGCGCTGATCTGCTGTCATGCCAGCGTAGATTGCCGGAATTTCAACATTGCCTTGTGCGGTTAAGGCGTTTAATAGATGATATCGCTGAAAAATAAAGCCAAAATGTTCCCGTCGTAATTCGGCTAACTCATCGGGTGATAGTTTGCTGGTGGTGCGATTGCCAATGGTATAGGTACCACTGGTTGGCTTATCTAAACAACCCAGAATATTCATTAATGTTGATTTACCGGAGCCGGACGCACCAATAATCGCCACCATTTCACCGGCATTAATGGTTAAATCAATCCCTTTTAACACCTCAATTGTTGAATCGCCAGCCGGGAATTGCCGAGTGATCTTCTCCAGTTTAATAAGCGGATTAGGATAATTAGTCATATTAGAATTTTATCCTTGGTGATCGCCCGTTAGGACTAAATTGCGAGCCATTGGTACTACTCACTATCACAATCTCACCCTCTTTAAGTCCGGATTGAATTTCGACACTCACATTATTATTTATCCCTAAAGTGACTTGTCGCTCTTCAACAGTGTTATCGCTATTTAGCAGGTAAACAATCGCTTTATTGTCTGCTAAAGTCTGTACAATGGCTTGAGACGGAATTGATAGCACATCTTTCGCTTCAGCCAGTACAATGTAGACTTGCGCTGTCATCGAAATGCGTAAAATATGTTCGGGATTATCAACATCAAATAGCCCATTGTAGTAAATTGCCGTTTTTGATGATGAAGATGAAGCGCTTGTAGCTAAAGAACTCTCACTATTGATTGATTCGGGCGCCGGTTGAATGGCTCTTAATGTTAGCCCGTCAAACCGCTTATTGGGTTGCCCTAAAATAGTAAAATAAACCGGCATTCCTTTTTTAACATTAATGACATCGGCCTCTGAAATTTGCGCTTCGATCGTCATTTTATCCAGTTGAGCGACTTTAACAATGGTTGGCGCACTTTGTACTGAGTTGACGGTTTGTCCTTCATCAACCGGAATGGCGACGATAACGCCGTCAATTGGTGAGCGGATTTTGGTATAACCTAAGTTGACTTTAGCGGTATCAACGGCGACTTGCGCACTAACAATATCGGCATCAAGTGCAGCAATATCGGCTTTAATTGCATCGAGATCGGCTTTTGACGAATCTAAATCAGCCTGTGCACCCACCCCTTTTTTCACCAACTTAAGTTGGCGCTCATAAGTAAGCTGATAATTGACTAATTTGGCTTGCTTTGATGTGCGCTGCGCTTCTAAACTATTTAGCTTTGCTTCAGATTGTTTAAGATCATTGCTCTGTTTAAGATCATCAATCTCAGCTATCATATCGCCTTGCTTAATCTCATCACCTAATTCCACATACAGCTTTTTTATCTGCCCTGAAACTTGAGCACCTACGCTGACTTGTTTGAAAGCGCTGATAGTGCCGTCGGCAAGTACGGTTTTTTCGACGTTTCCTTTAATAACCGGGGAAGTAATGTAGTTAACGGTGGATTGCGAAGGGGAAAGGATTAATTTTGCAACATAAATAACGACAAAAACGATGATCGCTATTAATAGGTATTTCAGTTTAATGTACTTTAACAATCTGTTTCATCCTTAAATTTTGTTATATTTTTTAACATTGTATCGTATTAAATTATTTGGTTTGGCTAACTAACGATAATTATTTGTAATAATTATGAAAATTACCGATATCACATCTATCTAAAAAAGCATGCTAAAAACACATTAGTTTATCGCCTTTTAGGCGGATTAAAAATAGAAAGATGTACTTGAATTTATAGAAAAAAAGCCATTAATCAAGTAATATGTAGCCGCTAAGCTTAAATTATCCATATCATTAGATAAAATAGTATATTGAAAGATTTCTTTTAAAGTCCGATTTTGAATGTTTATTATACTGTTTTTAAAGAAAAAATTAACAGTACTGCGGTGAAAAATCGTACCTTTATGTGGAGTAGAACAAATGTCATCTCAAAAACAGCAATCCACTTTAGATAATGCCCTAACGTTGCTCGAAATTATTAGCCATTATTCTTCGGGGATTTCGCTGGCAGAAATTGTTAAACTCAGTCGAATGGCAAAAACCACGGTATTTAGAATCTTAGATATATTAAAAAAAAGACAGTACTTGAGTTATGACGTTGCCACAGAAAAATATTTTTTAGATGTCAAAGCCTTTCAATTAGGTGTTAAAGGATTAATGAATATCTCTTTAGTTGGGGTATCGATTCCTTTTTTAAAAAAGCTGGCTGCAATACTCAACGAAACCTGTTTTTTAGCGGTTTATCATGACGGCAGTGTGATTTATTTATACAAAGCTGAAGGTGAGCTGGCGGTTAAAACTAACTCCCATATTGGTAGCCGAATGCCGGTATACTGCACCGGTTTAGGAAAAGCATTATTAGCCTATCAACCATTAGTTGAAATTAACAAGGTGTTAAGCCGCCCATTGGTTCAATTCACCAGTAAAACGGTTGTTGATCGTGAAGCCATACACAACAGTTTAGCTAAAGTGTGCATCGACGGTTACTCAATGGATGATGAAGAAGTAGAAGAGGGATTAACCTGCATTGCTGTTCCAATCTTTATTAAACAAAATAAGGTAGTTGGAGCAATTAGCGTTGCCGGCTCTTCTTTTCGAATAATCCAGAAAAAGGCAATGATTATTCATGAACTGAAAAATATTGCCGCATCGATATCCGTTGAATTAAAGAAGAAAAATTAACTTACGGCTATAGAGTAAATTTATAGCTACCCTATATTGTAAAGGCTTATTATCATGACCCAAAAAGAGACAACTTCAGCAATTGATAAAGCCATTGCTGTGTTAGATGTGATTAGTGATTGCGCAGCAGGTGTCACCATTAACCAAATGATTGGCGCAACAAAACTCAATAAAATGATAATAAAAAAGATTTTAAAAACCTTACTTGATAGAGAGTATGTGTTTTATGATGCCAAATCAGAAAAGTACACTTTAGGTTTTAAATCGTTAGAGTTAGGCATATCAAGTTTAGTCAATGTTAATATTGTTGATGTGGTTATCCCTTTTGTAAAATCACTATCGAACACCATTAATGAGACCTGTTTTTTAGGCGTTTACAATAGTGGAAATGTGGTTTATTTATATAAAAGCGAAGGGAATAACGCCATTCATACCAGCTCAAATTTAGGGCATATGCGACCAGCATACTGCACCGGCTTAGGTCGTATATTACTTGCTCACCAATCGGCCGAAGAAATTGACCGTATTTTACATTCCCCTTTACCGCAATATACTGCAAAAACTATCACTGACCCCAATAAACTCAATCAACTATTAACTACAGTTCGGCAGGAAAATATCGCTTACGATTGGGAAGAGGTTGAAGAGGGGTTAGTCTGCGTTGCATCCGGTATTTTCAATTATAGTAACGATGTGGTGGCGGCATTAAGTATTGCAGGCCCTAGTCATCGCATGCAAAATCAGATAGAAAAGTGTGCCGGTTTATTGCAAGAGACAACTAACGCAATTTCCCGTCGATTAGGCTATATACCCTCATCATCATAAACATAGGGTGATGAGGATATGATGCGCATCATTGGTTATTTGGCATTAATGTTAAATGACGCATGGCACAAGAAGGGATAATTGCGCCACGGTGCTGAATCACTTCGCCAGCCAGATCGTGCCCTTGCTTAATCGCCGCTTGAATCGATCCGCCCGTCAGCCTGACAGATAAGTAGCCGGCACTAAACGAATCTCCAGCCGCTGTGGTATCCACAATATTTTGTTGAGCAATCACATTAGCCGGCAACTCGACTCGCTCCTTATCGGTGACGACAATACAACTTTCGCTGCCCCGTTTAATAATGATTTCACTGATGCCGAGTTTTTGACTGCGCAAAATACTGTCTTGATAATCATTATCTCCCCAAAGCAGGGTTTCATCATCTTGAGTTAAAAATGCGATATCGGTATAAGACAAGATTTTTGAATAGACGTTTTTTGCATACTCTTGAGTGCGCCATAGTCGAGGGCGATAGTTATTATCAAAAATCACTTTACCGCCATTGGCTTTAAAGCTTTCTAAAAGCTCGATCAGCCTGTCGATGCTATGCTCATCAAGAATCGCAATACTGATGCCACTTAAATAGATATAATCAAAGGTGGCAATTTGCTGGCAAATCGAGGCGGTTTGCGCTGTTTTAAGCCAGAATCTTGCTGCTGCATCATTGCGCCAATAATAGAATGAACGCTCGCCACAATCATCGGTCACAATGGCATATAAACCCGGCATTTTATTATCGATTTGTTGGATAAGCTGAGTGTGGATCCGCTCTTGTTGCCATTGCTGTAACATCTCTTGACTAAAAGGATCGCTGCCTAGTGCTGTCACATAGTGAATATTGGCTTGATTATTCGCCAACAACCGGGCTAGATAAGTTGCCGTATTTAAAGTATCCCCGCCAAAACTTCTGTTGGTTACGTCGCCTTTAATCGACAGTTCAATCATACATTCGCCAATTACGGCTATATTTATTGTCATCATGTGTCCTTATTTGTTACCTTTGAAATACACCAAATCTTTATTTGGTTCGGTGATATTTCTTCAATAAATAACCGATTAATCGATTGCGACTTTTACCACCACTTTACGGATTATTTCTGCCTTGCCGGCCACAATACACAGTGGTTTATGCACTTCATGCGGATAGAAGATAACAAAGTCATTCGGTTGCAGTACAAATAGCGTCTCTTCATTTGGTGCTTTAACAAAGGCGATATCCCCGTTAACTAACCGGTCTTCGATCACCTCAGTATGGGGCGGAAGTGTTGATACTGCCATGCCTTCCTGACCGGATAACACAATTTGAATATCAATATATTTTGCATGATACTCGTATTGCCCGACTTCTTGCGTGCGTGATAGTGTTTCAGACACCATATAAAAAACATTATCCTCATCGATTACGTAGCGACCGTTATCGGTCTTATCGTTCACCTGTTGTTGAACTGTCTCAATGGCTTGTCTTAGTTTTTCAGGTAAATAAGGCACTAACTCAAGATGTTCAATATTGCCAATAATCATAAAATCCTCCTTAAATACTGAATTATTGGTAAAAAAGTGAGCCAATAATTCAGATAAAATATATTCAATCCGATTGACTTATCGACCTAACCAACCACCGTCAACGGCCAAGGTAAATCCATTAATATAATCAGAAGCTGAAGATGATAAAAACACCGCTGCGCCGCCCAAATCCTGCGGATCGCCCCAGCGCCCAGCGGGGATACGTTCTAAGATTTGACGATTACGGGTTTCATCATTCATTAATGCAGTATTCATTTCAGTGGCAATATAACCCGGTGCAATACAGTTAATGGTGATCCCTTTTGATGCCCACTCATTGGATAACGATTTAGAAAAGCCGGACACCGCCGACTTCGCTGCGGTATAAGCCGGGATAGTGAATCCCCCTTGAAAGGCGAGTAACGAGGCAATATTGACAATTTTACCGTAGCCTCGTTCTAACATATGTCGGCCAACTTGTTGGCACATAAAAAATACCGCATTCATATTGATATCAATCACAAGATCCCAATCCGCTTTAGGGAAGGTCGCAGCAGGGTGACGCCGTTGAATGCCGGCATTATTGATCAATATATCAATATGTTGATATTTTTCGATAATGGTTGAAATCAAGCTTTGATATTGTTCAAAGTTTGCCAAATCAAAAATAAACGTTTCACACGATACTTGATAGCTTTTTATTTCTTGTTCAGTTTGTTCATCACGGCAAACATCAATAATAATAATATTTGCCCCGGCGTTGGCCAAACTAAGCGCTAACGATTTTCCAATACCACGAGAAGCACCGGTTACAATGGCATTTTTGCCTGTTAAATCAAAGGGATTTTTATTTTTCATCATCATATTCCTTAATTAATTTTGCGTAATTAATCACTAAATTTAAACAGTGTTTTAATCACATTTTCGCCCACTAATGCATTAGCAAAACCTGCTTTGGCTTGTTCCGGAGGCAATATAGTTAATAGTTTTTTATAGGGGAAACCTTTATTTATCAAGGCAATCGCTGTATCAAAATCTCTTGCCTGATAAACTCGAGTCCCGATAATATTCAGTTCTTTAAATTCGATATCGAGTAACTTAAATTCGGTCGGTTTTTTATAAGAGCCGACAATCTCGATAGTACCTTGCACTTTAACCAGATCGGTTAATTGCAAAGCAACTTGAGGATGTGCTGCGCAGTCATAAACAATGTCAGCACCAACATTATGGGTAAGGTTTAACACCGTTTTTAACACATCTTCTTGTTTGGGATTAATCACGGTAAAACCAAGCTCTTTGGCTAAATTAATGCGAAAATCATTCGTTTCAATGACAATCACTTGTTTAGCGCCAGCGTGTTGTAAAACGCTTGCCACACAAAACCCAATAGTACCGGCACCAAACACCACAACCGAATCACCGATTTTAAATGGCGTTCTTGACACCGCATGAATACCGACCGCCAGTGGCTCGACAAATGCTCCTAAATCCATGGGCATATCATCGGGCAAGACATGCACTTTCCGTCGATCGACTTTAACATACTCAGCCATACCGCCAGCGGTATCAATGCCATAAAGTTTTAGTGTTTGGCAAACATGACTGTTTCCGGATTGACAAGGGCTACACTGACCGCAGGAGATCAGCGGACGGACGCAGACTTTGGTACCGGTCGGCAGCTGATCATCACCGTCAACAATGTAACCGGAAAACTCATGCCCCATAACTAATGGCGCTTTGGCTCTTGGATGAACACCCAGATAAATATTTAAATCCGATCCACAAATGCCGGCATGGCTCACTTTGATTAAAACTTCATTGTCGTTCAAAACCGGCTTGTCAATTTGTTCACAAACCACTTCATTTGGGCTTTTATATATGATTGCTTTCATGTTTATATCCTTTCTGCGCTAAAATTTTATCGATTTAAACAATACAAAGGCTGCTCACCTTTCGCCAATCGAATCGCCTCTTGAGCGGCTTTGCGTTTTAGATCTTGCTGTGATTGCTCTGAATACCAGGCAGCGTGCGGGGTCGCGATAAAGTTATCGAGTGCAAATAGTGCCCTATCAGTCGGTGGCTCTTGCTCAAACACATCGAGTGCAGCACCGGCAATAGTGTTTGTCACTAAAGCTTGATAAAGCGCTTGTTCATTGACAATGCCGCCTCGTGCAGTGTTAACGAGATAGCAATTTTTTTTCATCATCGAAAACGCTTGATGACTAATCAAGTTTTGGGTCTGTTTAACCAGAGGCACATTGAGCGAAATAATATCCGATTGGCTTAACAGCGTCTGTAAGCTGACAATTTCAATAAAATCAGGCAGATCTTCTTGTTTTGCTAACGGATCAAAACCGATCACCTTCAAACCTATACCATGCAATTTTTTCGCTAACGATAAACCTATTCGACCTAAGCCAATAATACCGGCGGTCTGTTCTTGTAAGCGGTAAATAGGTATCGCTTTTTCATAAGCCCAAATTGCATTTTTGGTGTCACTGGTGAGTAAAGGCAATTTTCTGGCTAAGGCCATAATCAGAGCCAAAGCATGATCAGCAACCTCATTGGTGCCATAATCCGGCACATTACAAACGGCAACATTATTTTGGGTTGCTGACTGTATATCAATGGTATTCACCCCTACGCCATAACGGACAACGCCTTTTAATTTTTTTAACGAACTTAAAACCTTATCTGAAATGGTGGCATATTGTAAAATCAGCGCATCAGCATCCTGACAATCTCGAACAATATCATCGGGTTGAGTAATGTTAAGTATCTCAAAATCGATTCCCTGCTCGGCAAAAATGGCTTTTTCTATCGCCATTGATTCATGATCACAATCTGTTATATAAATCTTCATTTGTTTACCTCAATTAAAACGGAATAGCATTCCGAAATAATATTAATTAAGAAATTTAAAGAATGATATTTCATTTATTTAATAATGTGATCGTCATCACAGAATATTTAAACGCTAAGTTAATAAAAAGATTAATAAAATCCAGACTATATTTATGATTTTTATATGACTTTTACAGTCGAATTAACTCGTTATCTCCTTTTATTTAATTGTCCGTAATCGGTTATTTTCTGTTGCCATTATTTTGCCTTACTGGATCGTTTTTAGAAAATCAATATTAAAATATTATTGATATTCATGTGCTTAATTTTTATTTGGTGATGTTTATCACAAAATGGCGAATCAAAATTGATTTTATTTTGGTTATTTTATATGTTCAAAAAAGGAATGATATTCCGAATATTTTATATTTGCTTTGGCTGTATGCCGGAAAAGACAAATTAATATATTTAAATCATATGGTTATTTTTCTTGAGGAATGGATGATGAAAATAAAAAAATTTATAGATCGCGTACCCGGTGGATTAATGCTGATCCCACTGTTTCTTGGTGCATTATGTAATACCTTTTTTCCCGGCGGGGGCAAATATTTAGGATCATTTACCAATGGCTTAATCTCCGGAACGGTACCTATTTTGGCTGTTTGGTTTTTCTGTATGGGCGCATCGATAGAGCTGAAAGCGACCGGCATGATGTTAAGAAAATCCGGCGTTTTAGTGGTGACCAAAATTGCCACAGCCTGGGTCGTTGCGCTGATTGCCGGCACATTCTGGACCAATGGTTATATGGTAGAAGGGGGCATCTTTGCCGGTTTTTCAATTATTGCCTTAGTTGCTTCAATGGATATGACTAATGGCGGATTATATGCCGCACTGATGAATCAATATGGCACCAAAGAAGAAGCCGGCGCTTTTGTTCTTATGTCTCTTGAGTCAGGGCCTTTAATGACAATGGTGATTTTAGGGACATCTGGCGTGGCTTCATTCGAGCCTAGACTATTTATCGGGGCGGTGTTGCCATTTTTAATTGGCTTTTTATTAGGCAATTTGGATTCCGATCTACGCAAATTATTTGGTAGTGCTGTGCAAACTCTCATTCCGTTTTTTGCCTTTGCGCTAGGTAATAGCATCAAACTGCAAGTTATTTTTGAGACAGGCTTAGCCGGTATTTTATTAGGATTATTAGTGATAGTGATAACCGGCGTGCCGCTTATCTTAGCCGACAAATTCTTAGGTAAAGGTAATGGTACCGCCGGGGTGGCGGCCTCGAGTTCGGCCGGGGCTGCGGTTGCCACACCGTTATTAATTGCCGAAATGGTACCGGAATTTGCCCCGGTAGCATCCGCTGCTACCGCTATGGTTGCCACCAGTGTGATTGTGACATCGGTTGTTGTGCCAATTATTACGTCAATTTGGGCTAAAAAGTTTGGAATAAGCGAGAGTAAACAAACTATTGATACCGATTTGCTTACGTCAGCAAAAAATGAATAGAAAACAGAAAATCAATTGATAAAGGAGATCAAGAATGAAAAAAATATTAACAATGGTATTATTGCTGGTGCTATCTGTCAGTCAAAGTTTTGCTGCAACACCTAATCAAACCACTGTCGAACAAACCGTTGAAAGCTTGCGCTTAGCTATGTTAAATGCCGATAAAGCACAGTTAGAACAGCTTGCTTCAACCAATTTAAGCTATGGTCATTCCAATGCAATGGTTGAAAACAAGGCCGAATTTGTCGATGCGATTGTCAGCGGTCGATCAGGATTTACCACCCTTGCTTTTCAAGATCAGTCTATCATCACTGACGGTGATACAGCGATTGTACGCCATACTTTTGTTGCCGACACCAATAATAGCGGCACAATCGGTAAGGTGAAAATTGGTGTGATGTTAGTGTTTAAAAACGCCGATGGCGAGTGGAAACTTTTAGCCCGTCAAGCTTATAAACTTCCACAGTAAAGCTTAACGGTCGGTTTTTTTTATTTAATGCGTTGCTGATTGTGAATGATGAAAACAATCAGCAACGTAAATTTTTTTATAGTGTTAAAAAAATTTTCTTTCCTTTTTTATACTTAAACGTGGGTGTTTTCTGAAAGTTTTTGGCAAGGGTTTGTGTTTTTTGCTTAAACATCTATATTTTCTGAAAGTTTTTGACAAGGTTTTTACTTTTATTAAAAGTTACATTTTTTTGATCCGCTGGTTTCGGACGCTGTTAATTGATTGATATTTTCA
>NZ_JAFNNZ010000018.1:0-13445 GCF_026536565.1 Gilliamella sp. B2923
TGGCAAGAAAAGAACAAAAATACGTTTACTATCTATTACTTGTTAACAATGTACTTTTAAATCGCTTATCGGTATCGGGTTATGGAGTCGATAAAATGACTAACACGCCAAATATCTTGAGCCGTATCAAAATATCACTGTTATGCCAATTTATATCAAAAAAGTGATTGTGTTAACAGAATAAATCACATTTTGAGGCTGTATAAAAAAAGAACTGCTTTAATATGTAAGACAGTTCTTTTAGCATAAATTGACTCTTCTATAATGATGTTTACTTTATGGAATTATAATTATCACAACCTTCATTTAAACCGAGTGAACAAGCTTGTTTAAAATATTTTTTGGCTAACGCTATATCTTTTTTAACACCGTCACCTTGCTGATACAGTGCTCCTAAATTATTTTGCGCCTCACGCCCCCCTTGTTCAGCGGCTTTAGTATACCAATAGATCGCTTTTTCTTTATTGACGTCGACTCCATCACCTTCGTCATACATAAGCCCTAAATTATATTGCGCCTCACGCTCCCCTTGTTCTGCGGCTTTAGTATACCAATAGAACGCTTTTTCTTTATTGACGTCGACTCCATCACCTTCGTCATACATAAGCCCTAAATTATATTGCGCATCACCAACACCTTGTTCAGCGGCTTTAGTATACCAATAGATCGCTTTTTCTTTACTTTCTTCAACACCCTCACCTTCGTCATAAATAACCGCTAAATTATATTGTGCGTCACCAACACCTTGTTCTGCGGCTTTAGTATACCAATAGATCGCTTTTTCTTTATTGACGTCGACTCCATCACCTTCGTCATACATAAGTGCTAAGTTATATTGAGCATATTTATCTCCCTGCTCTGCCTCAGTGTTACAAGCAACTAAAGCTTTATCTAAAGCTGCTTGTTTTAAATAAGTAATGCAATTATTAGCGTAAGCTGTTGTCGATAATAATGCAGTTAATACAACAAATAGTATTTTTTTCATAAGTTTTCCTTAAATTCCTAAAAATAAAAATAATTTTTTAAGTTTGCCTACTGACAAGAAAAGTTCAAAAATAGGCTTACTCTCTATTACTCGTTAACAATGTACTTTTAAATGGCTTATCGGTATTGGGTTATGGCGTTGATAAATGGTTAACACGCCAACCAAATTTATTGAGCCGTGTCAAAATATCACTGTTATGCCAATTTATATCAAAAAAATGATTGTGTTAACAGAATAAATGACATTTTTAGGCTGTATAAAAAAAGAACTGCCTTAATATATAAGACAGCTCTTTAGGTATAAATTGACTCTTCTATATTGCTTAATGATATTTACTTCATGGAATTATAACTATCACAACCTTCTTTTAAACCGAGTGAACAAGCTTGTTTAAAATATTTTTTGGCTAACGCTATATTTTTTTTAACGCCCTCACCTTGCTGATACATTACTCCTAAATTATTTTGCGCCCAACCAACGCCTTGTTCAGCAGCTTTAGTATACCAATATACTGCTTTTTCTTTGTTAACTTCGACACCAAAACCTTCGTCATACATAACCCCCAAATTATATTGAGCATCATCAACACCTTGTTCCGCAGCTTTAGTTAACCAGTATAGCGCTTTTTCTCTGTTTTCTTCGACGCCGTCACCTTGGGCATACATAATCCCTAGATAATATTGTGCGTCATCAACATCTTGTTCTGCAGCTTTAGTAAACCAATTTAGCGCTTTTTCTTTATTGACTTTGACACCGTCACCTTCGTAATACATCAATCCTAAATTATATTGCGCATCATCAATGCCTTGTTCTGCGGCTTTAGTATACCAATAGAGCGCTTTTTCTTTATTAACTTTGATACCATCACCATCGTCATACATAACGCCTAAATTAAATTGTGCGTCACCAACCCCTTGTTCTGCAGCTTTAGTATACCAATATAGCGCTTTTTCTTTATCAACTTTGACACCTTCACCATCGGCATACATAATCCCAATACTAAATTGCGCATCACCATCCCCTTGTTCAGCGGCTTTAGTAAACCAATATAGCGCTTTTTCTTTATTGACTTTGACGCCCTCACCTTCGTCATACAGAAGTGCTAAGTTATACTGACCATTTATATGGCCTTGTTCAGCGGCTTTAGTATACCAATAGAACGCTTTTTCTTTATTGACTTTGACGCCTACACCTTCGTCATACATGAGCCCTAAATTATATTGCGCCCGACTAAATCCTTGTTCAGCTGCTTTTTTATACCAATAGAATGCTTTTTCTTTATCGGCTTTGACTCCCTTTCCTTGGTTATACATATTCCCTAAATTATATTGCGCTTTATCATCCCCTTGTTCAGCAGCTTGGCTATACCAATGGAATGCTTTTTCTTTATCAACTTCGACACCTTCACCTTCGTCATACATAACGCCTAAATTAAATTGTGCGTCAACAACCCCTTGTTCTGCGGCTTGAGTATACCAATATAACGCTTTTTCTTTATCGACTTCGACTCCCTCACCTTCGTCATACATAACGCCTAAATTAAATTGTGCGTCACCAACCCCTTGTTCTGCGGCTTTAGTATACCAATAGAGCGCTTTTTCTTTATCAACTTTGACACCTTCACCTTCAGCATACATAATCCCTAAATAATGTTGCGCTTGAGCAAACCCTTGTTCAGCGGCTTGACTATACCAATAGAATGCTTTTTCTCTATCTTCCTTGACGCCCTCTCCATGGTCATACATAAGCCCTAAATTATATTGCGACTTATCTAACCCTTGTTCAGCGGCTTGACTATACCAATAGAATGCTTTTTCTTTATCGACTTTGACGCCCTCACCTTCGTCATACATAACCCCTAAATTATGTTGCGCCTCACTGAACCCTCGTTCAGCGGCTTGAGTATACCAATAGAGCGCTTTTTCTGTATTGGCTTTGACCACATCACCTTGGTCATACATAAGCCCTAGGTTATATTGTGCTTTAGTAAACCCTTGTTCAGCCGCTTTTTTATACCAATATAGCGCTTTTTCTTTATCGACTTCGACGCCGTCTCCTTCTTTATATATAATCGCTAAATTATATTGCGCTTTATCTAACCCTTGTTCAGCAGCTTGGCTATACCAATAGAATGCTTTTTCTTTATCGACTTCGATGCCGTCACCTTGCTCATACATAAGTCCCAAATTATATTGCGCCTTACTAAGCCCTTGTTCAGCTGCTTTTTTATACCAATATACTGCTTTTTCTTTATCGACTTCGACACCGCCACCTTCGTTATATAAAATCCCTAAATTATATTGTGCCTTATTAAACCCTTGTTCAGCCGATTTTTTATACCAATATAGCGCTTTTTCTTTATCGACTTCGACAACTTCACCTAGATCATACCAAACCCCTAATTCAAATTGCGCTTTACTAAACCCTTGTTCAGCTGCTTTTTTATACCAATAGAGCGCTTGTTCGTTATTTTCTTCAACGCCGAGACCTCGATAATACATCGTTCCTAAATTATACTGAGCTTGTCTATCTCCCTGCTCAGCCTCAGTGTTACAAGCAAATAACGCTTGTTCAAAATCTTTTTGTTCAAAAAAAGTAGCACAATGATTAGCGTAAGCCGTCGTCGATAATAATGCTGTTAATACAACAAATAGTGTTTTCTTCATGATTCTTCCTTAACCCACTGAAATATAATAATTTACTTATTTTTTGCTAGCAAACGAGTAAAATGCAAAAGACATTAATAAAAGCCTTTTGCAAATCAACAATGCTTCGATAAGCAGTTAATAATCTCCTAATATAAGCTAACTTGATAATAAATTGACTTGTAATATCAATCATTTATTTTAAAGTACTTAATAGGTTAGCAATGGTTCTTACACCAATACCCGTTGCTCCCGTTGCCCACAATGCGCTAGCGCTTTTACGGAATGTTGCTGAACAGTCGATGTGCAGCCAGTTTTGTTTATAATTTTTAATAAAATATGACAAAAATGCCGCTGCTGTGCTGGCACCAGCCGTATTAGGTAATCCGGAATTGGCTATATCGGCAAATGAGGAAGGGAACTGGGAGCGATGAAACTCCGCTAATGGTAAACGCCAAAAGGCTTCATGCTCGATTTCACTACTCACCAATAGCGCATTAGCTAATTTATCATCAAACGAGAGTAACGATTGATAGTCATTACCGACAGCAATTTTTGCAGCGCCGGTTAATGTTGCACAATCAATAATATAACGAGGTTTATCTTTGTCAGCACTGATTAATCCGTCAGCTAAAACTAAACGACCTTCAGCATCGGTGTTATCAATTTCAACTGTTTTACCGTTGCGATAACGGATAATATCACCAAGTTTAAAAGCGTTCCCACTGACTAAGTTATCTGCACAACATAAGTAAAGTTTAATACGATGATTGACACCTCGGGCAATAGCGAGTGCTAAAGCGCTGGTAACCAGAGCTGCACCACCCATATCGGCACGCATCGACTCCATAAAGCTACTCGGTTTTAGGCTGTAGCCCCCCGAATCAAAGGTGATACCTTTACCAACTAAACAAGCAACGATAGGCGCTTTTGGATTTTGGCTCGGGTTATAGTCAAGTTCAAGTAGTGCCGCCGGCCTATCCGATCCTTTCCCCACAGTATAAATACCCATATAATCATGCGTTTTTAATGCTTCGCCTGTGATAATATTGTATTTAATATCAGATGAATAAGTGCTAATTAATTTGGCGCTTTGGGTGGCTAATTCAAGTGGACTTAATGTTTCAGCGGGCTGGTTAACAATATCACGGCACCAATCAATAATAGCTAGGCGGTGTTTGAGTTCTTGTTTATCTTCAGTACTAAGTTTTGGCCAACTCACTTTATTATTATTTTTAGCATTACGATAACCTAACCAAAAATGCCAGCAAGATTCTAAATCCCAGCCACTTCCACTGAGTTTAATCGAGTTAATGCCTTGATTATCAAGTTTACGCCCTGCCCGTTGAATTGCACCTAAGCGATGTTCAGTTTTATAGTGAATAGTAATAGACTCTTGGCAATAGCTCAGTAGCGCATCTTTACCCCACTGTGGTTGCGCAACTTGATCAGAAAGTAAAATAGATAATGTAGACATAATAAGCACCTCGATAAGTAATAAAGCAAAAACAATGGCTTAATTCTAATCAGAAACATGTTAATATAGCAAGCGAAGTTAAGCATAAATAAGGAACAGCAATGACATCGGTTATACCTATTAAAAATGGCATCAATTTTCGTGATTTAGGCGGCATTAAAACCAAAGATGGGCGGCAAGTTCGCTCTGGCATGTTATATCGGGCTGGGGAATTTTCTCGCCTCACAGAGGATGAAAAAAAATTCTTGTCTGACGAATTAAAGTTACATTATGTTTTAGATTATCGTGATCAACATGAAATCGATCGCCACCCTGATAATTTATGGGCTGATAGTCATTATATTAATGTACCGGCCAATCCATTAAATAACGAAATTACCGCAAGTTTAACCAGTGATCTAAAAAACGATATCACGGTGTTAAAAAAATATTCCCCTCATGAGTTTATGCTTAAACTTTATCAGCTTTTACCGTTTAATAATCTTGCTTATCAGACACTTATTTCAACACTATTTAAAGCCAATGGTAGACCGTTAGTCCAACATTGTGCAGTTGGCAAAGACAGAACAGGTATCGGTGTGGCATTAGTTTTATTTGCTTTAGGCGTTAGTGAAGAGGTGGTTATGCAAGATTACTTACTCACTGAACAGTGCTTACAAACGTTTCGAGAACAGACGCTTAACCAACAAAAAAGCCAATTAACACCGGAAGAGTTTGAAAAGCAAAAAGCGATCTTTGCTACCAAAAAAGAGTATTTAAGCGCTGCAATTACGGCTATTAAAGAGCGTTATAACACTATCGATAACTGGTTAGCGCAAGAGTATGATCTCGACCAAAAAAACAGAGAAATATTGCAAAATATCTATCTTGTTTAAAGCTTAATAGCCTGTTTACTCATTTGATTGAGATGATTTGTTAGAATTTATCCGGTAAGTCATCAAGTTAATTACGTGTTTAACACAAAATGAGTAATCGGCTTATCGCAATTGACCGCAAGATGAATATCATCCACCTGCTGATATTGATAATAAAAGTGACCGCCAAAAGGTGCACTAATCATCTTGTTAGCCAGATCAATTTTTACCGATTTCATTTGCCACACCCCTTTGGCATAGAGCTTTAAGGCCGACTCTTTTAACGTCCAAAGTTGCCAAAAAGCGGATAGCTCATCTTGTTGTGTGCGCATCCATTGACATTCGGTATCAGCAAAAAAATTTTTTGCTACCTTCTGATAATTTTTTCGTGGACGTGCCACTTCGATATCTAACCCAACTTTACCGGTTAATGAAATCGCCACAGCCACGCTGTCTTGACTGTGACTAATATTAAAATCCGGCAGATTAGAATCTAAAAAACAGGGGCGAGCATTATCGCCAATTATCATTGTTGGCAAAGTTGCGATCTGACAATATTGATTGAGCAAACTGGCTAGTATGGAACGACAGGCTAAAAACTGTTTTTTACGTCGCTCATTCATTTTATTAGCATCATTAATAATTTGCTCAGATAACAACGAATAGTTAATTGCCACGCTATTGAGATTGGCAAGTTGGACAATTAGCATGATTGAAAAGCCAGTATTGATAAAAATTATTTTTTACTATTTTAACAGCATGCTATGCTAATTGTTATTAAAATTTATCAGATAGCAAGGATACGTCATGTCATTACAAACCAAATTAGTCAATGCTGGTCGCAAAAAACGCTATACTCAAGGTGCAGTAAATCCGGTTATCCAACGAGCCTCATCGTTAGTATTTGACTCTATTGCAGCCAAAAAAGAAGCGACCGAAAATCGCACTAATGGCGCACTCTTTTATGGACGTCGAGGCACATTAACCCATTTCTCGCTGCAAGATGCCTTGACTGAAATTGAAGGTGGTGCAGGATGTTACCTTTACCCGTGTGGTGCAGCAGCCATTGCCAATGCGATTTTGGCTTTTGTAAAAACCGGCGACCATATTTTGGTATCTGAAGCCAGTTACGAACCGACTCAAGAGTTTTGTAATCATATTTTAAAAGATTTAGGTGTTGAAACCGATTACTTTTCACCTTTAGTTGGTCGTTATATCACAAACCACATCAAACCAAATACTAAAGTGGTGTTTTTAGAGTCACCAAGCTCAATTACGATGGAAATCCATGATGTGCCCGCTATTGTGAAAGCAATCAGGAACATTAATCCGCAAATAGTCATTATAATGGATAATACCTGGGCTGCTGGCGTGCTATTTAAAGCGTTAGATCATGATATTGATATCTCAATTCAAGCAGGCACTAAATATTTAATTGGTCACTCCGATGCGATGCTCGGCACTGCTGTTGCTAATGAGCGATGCTGGGATAGATTGCGAGAACGCTCTTATTTAATGGGACAAATGTGTGATGCAGATACCGCTTATATGGCAGCACGAGGTTTACGCACTTTAGCAGTCAGACTTAAACAACATCATGAAAGTGGCTTAAAAGTAGCAAAATGGCTGGCGGCTCATCCTAAAGTCGCGACCGTTAATCACCCTGCCTTAACAAGTTGCAAAGGACATGAATTTTTTGCCCGTGACTTTACCGGTGCAAGTGGTTTATTTTCATTTGTGCTAAACGACCATTTAAATGATGTACAGCTTTCCGACTTTTTAGATAATTTAACCCATTTTTCAATGGCTTATTCATGGGGTGGGTTTGAGTCATTAATTTTAGCCAATCAACCCGAAGAGCTAGCCAAAATCCGACCGGTTTCTGGAGTCAGCTTTGACGGAACACTCATTCGGTTACATATTGGGCTTGAAGATCCCGATGATTTAATTGCTGATCTATCCGCCGGTTTAGATCGAATTAAGTTAAATAAAAATAAAGCAAATGCCCTACAAAGCTTAATATGATCAAAATTTAGTATGATTAAAAGCTTAGTGTGATTAAATAAAAATGAAAAATCAAAGCCAAACGATGATTGATCAAAGCATTGAACAGGCGATTTTAGATCATATCAAAAATCGCCAATCGCTACTGGTTGCTTACAGTGGTGGCGTGGATTCAACGGTGCTATTACATGCGCTTACCCAATTGAAACAACAGCAACGACCAGACTTACAACTCAGCGCAATTTATATTCATCATGGCTTAAGTCAAAATGCTGATAGCTGGGCAAGGCATTGCCAACAGCAGTGCCAAATATGGCAAGTACCGCTCATTATTGAAAAAGTTCAGCTCGATCCTGTGGCGGGTAATATTGAACAGCAAGCTCGAAATGCTCGTTATCAAGCAATTTATCGTCACCTAAAAAGCGATCAGATGCTATGCACAGCCCAGCATCTTGATGACCAATGCGAAACTTTTTTGTTAGCGCTAAAACGGGGCAGCGGGCCAGCCGGTTTATCGGCAATGCCGGTTGAAAGCAACAGGCATCTTAGACCATTATTGACGATCTCACGCCAACAAATCGAAGCGTACGCCAACTGGCATCAATTAACTTGGATAGAAGATGAAAGCAATCAAGATGACCATTATGACCGTAACTTTCTACGATTAAAGGTGTTACCACTTATCAATCAGCGCTGGCCACAGTTTTCTCAAATGGTTGCGCGAAGTGCTTCACTTTGCCAACAACAAGAAGCGTTAATTAACGAGCTGTTAGATAACGATTTTCACCAACTATTGACAACGCAAAGTCAGCTACGTTTGTCGCCGTTAATCAATTATTCAGAATATAAACGCAATGCGATTTTGCGCATGTGGTTTCGACAACAAGGCATAATGATGCCGAGTCAAAAACAGCTGGCATTAATTTGGCAAACGGTCGTTGAAGCAAAGGAAGATGCTAATCCAAAATTTGTTTTGCATAACAAACAAATTCGCCGTTATCAAAATCAACTTTATCTGTTGCCACTGTATGATGATACTGAACACTTAGTCATCAATTGGGATCTCACTTCGCCTTTAGTGTTACCGGATAATATCGGTCAGTTACAATCTCATTACCAGCACGATTTAAATTGTCGCCTACCTCAAGCCGACGAGGCAGTTACCGTACGTTTTCATGCGCAAGGTCGATTGCAAATAGTTAATCGGCAAGGGTCAAGAGCGATCAAAAAAATATGGCAAGAGCACCAGATCCCACCATGGATGCGCTCACGTACGCCTTTGATTTACTATAACGAACAACTTATTTGTGCCGTTGGCGTGTTTGTCACTGAGCAAGGCAAAGGATCGCAAATTAATTTTAGTGTGACCAAATAAATAAAATGCTTTTAAGCAACTCAAACAGAAACGTAATCAATAAGGGGCATAGTTGCCCCTTAACTTATAACTAACCATTCGCTGACTTAGTTTCTGCTCTTGCCTTCCAGCGTTTAAGTAATAAAGCATTGGTGACAACACTGACACTACTCAATGCCATAGCAGCGCCGGCTATCATTGGATTTAAAAAGCCCAATGCGGCTAATGGAATACCAATTAAGTTATAAAAAAACGCCCAAAATAGGTTTTGTTTGATCTTATTATAAGTTCGGCGGGAAATATCAATCGCATCAGCAATAAGATACAAATTACCACGCATTAAGGTAATACTTGCTGCATGCATTGCCACATCTGTCCCCGTCCCCATTGCTATACCAATATCAGCAGCTGCCAAAGCGGGAGCATCATTAATACCGTCGCCAACCATTGCTACTCGATTATTGGTATTAGTATGACTCTCTTTTTGTAATTGATAGATATAATTAGCTTTGTCCTGTGGTAACACTTCTGCAATAACTTTATCTAAGCCTAACTGCTGACCTACCGAATTTGCAGCTTGTTGATTATCACCGGTTAGCATAACGGTATTAACATGTAATTGATGTAGTGCATCAATAGCATTTTTGGCTTCGGGTTTTATCACATCAGCAAAACCAAATAAAGCCAGTATCGCTACACCATTTTCAGATTGTTGCTTAGCTAAAAATGAGATGGTATAACCTTTCGCAGTAAGCTCACTGATTTTATCATCCATATCAACAAAATAGGCATTTAATGACTTCATCCAGCGTAAACTACCTAAATAATATTCGGTATTATCAATGGTTGCCATGACGCCCGATCCGGTGACAGAGGTAATATTTTGAGCATAATCGTACTGTTTTGCTTTAGACAAGATAGCTTTAGCTAATGGGTGCTCACTGCCCGCTTGCATAGATGCCGCAAGCGATAAGATTTGATCGGGCGTCTCAGTGCCAATTACATCCATTTCGACCAGTTCAGGTTTACCTAGGGTTAATGTGCCGGTTTTATCGAATGCGACGGTATTAATATTGTGCAATGTTTCTAAGGCTTCAGCATCTTTAATTAAAATGCCTTGTCGAGCAGCCACGCCTGTTCCAACCATGATCGCTGTTGGCGTGGCTAAACCTAAAGCACACGGGCAAGCAATAACTAATACGGCAACAGCATGCAGTAATGCTTGTTGCCAATCATGATACATCACGCCCCATGCCAATAAGGTAATTAAAGCGATAATCAAAATTACCGGCACAAAGATTGCACTAATACGATCAACAATGCGTTGAATTGGCGCTTTTTTAGCTTGCGCAGATTCAACCATTTGAATAATTTTTGCCAGGGTCGAGTCGGCTTCAACCGCTGTGGTTTTGACTAACAATAACCCTTCACCATTAATGGTACCGCCGGTAACTGTACTATTAACGGTTTTATTTACCGGTAAACTTTCCCCGGTCAACATCGATTCATCACAGCTCGAAGCACCTTCAATAACAATACCGTCAACCGCAATACGCTCACCGGGTTTGATAATAACTATATCATCCACCTTCACTTGATTGATCGGTAAACTTACTTGTTGATCGCCTCGTTTAACTAACGCTAGCTCAGGCCTTAAGGCGGAAAGTGCTTCGATCGCTTGGGTGGTTTGGTGTTTTGCTCTTGACTCGAGCCATTTACCAAACAAAATCAGGGTAATAATTACAACTGATGATTCAAAATAGAGATGATCATAATCGCCATTAATCAGTTGATATAGCGACAAACCATATGCCGCACTGGTACCCATTGCCACTAATAAATCCATATTACCCGTTAACGCTTTTAGTGCCTTAAAAGCACTACGATAGAATTTAGCCCCCAGACCAAATTGAACAATCGAAGCCAGCACAAGTTGTAACCATGCAGGCATCATCAAATGAATATTAAACGGCTCAAGTAGCATCGGCACAACAAATGGAATAGCCAAAATAACCGATAATACAATCGGCCAAAGTGACGCTTGTTTCTCTTCATCTTTGGCGTGTGTTTGTTGATCGGTAATTTTCACCGCATGATAACCGGCTTTATCCACCGCCGACATTAGCGTTTCTAATTTAACATTGGCATTGGCAGTCACGTTTGCTTTTTCGGTGGCAAGATTGACACTGGCATCTATTACACCATCAATTTTTTTTAATGCTTTTTCAACTCGGCTGACGCATGATGCGCAACTCATATCTTCAACAAAAAATTGATATTCAACTGTTTTCATTTGACGCATCCTTCAATAATTAGTGTTGTTTTGATTTATTATATTCACTAAGAAACCGTTTTATTTGACGCTATCGTTATAATATAAATAATCTATCTAAAACCAAATATAGCTTATTTATCCAAAAGATCTTATTTTTACAGGTTGTATTGATAGCCATTTTAATACTAATTGTATTATTAACAAGAATGCACTTTTTTGATATATACTATCCAAAAAGATACTGTTAAGACATTAACGTGAACAATCCTATAGCTAAAATCGATGAACGCGAACCGCATTCGCAATCAACTATCTGTTGCCCGGTCGAAACAACCTTAAATATGATTGGTGGAAAATATAAAGCTTTGATTTTATGGCAACTGATGACAAACAAAACATTAAGGTTTTCGCAACTGCGTAAACAAATCCCTTGCGCCACGCCAAAAATGCTAACGACGCAATTACGTGAACTTGAATCGCATCAGCTAATTAATCGAAAAGTTTTCCCGGTTGTGCCACCGAAAGTCGAATATTCCTTAACCGCATTTGGTGAAAGTATTCAACCGGTACTGCAAGCTATGTATAAATGGGGTAGTCACTGCTTAAACAATCAAGGATTGAATGTTAATTGCTCAATGGAGCCAATGCCAGCCAAACAAAAAAGATAAATAATTGATTGGTACTATGTAGGCATTTCTTATTATAGCTAAAGCAAAATACACAGCCGCAACCAAAAAGAACAGAGCATTATCACTCTGTTCTAATAAGCATTAGCCTCGTAAGTTTTCCGGCCAATCGTTTTGGGTAGAAACCAGCAAATCTTTCACAACACGTGGATTACCGGCAACAATATTGCCCGATACCATGTAGTTATTTCCGCCGGCAAAATCGGTAATAACGCCACCAGCTTCACGTAAAATTAACTCGCCTGCGGCAATATCCCATGGTTTTAAACCGATTTCAAAAAAGCCATCTAAACGACCCGCTGCCACATAAGCCAAATCTAGTGCCGCTGACCCACTACGACGAAAATCACCACATTTGGTAAATAATTTTTGTAGTACTGCAAAATAGCTATCGCTGTATTGCTTTGCTTTAAATGGAAAAGCTGTTGCCAGTACACTTCCTTCTAAATCTTTAGCATTACTAACACGAATTCGGTAGCCATTAAGCTGCGCACCTTTACCACGTGCCGCAGTAAATAGCTCGTTACTCATTGGATTATAGACAACCGCCACTTCGGTTTTACCTTTCACTCGAGCAGCAATAGACACCGCAAAATGGGGAATATTTTTAATAAAATTGGTGGTACCATCAATTGGATCGATTACCCACTGCGTATCGGCATCATTACCTTTAGCAAGGCCGCTTTCTTCAGCAATAATAGTATGATCTGGATAAGCTTTTTTAATTGTTTCAATAATCAAAGCTTCAGCCGCTCGATCTGCATTAGTTGCAAAATCATTAGCACCTTTAGTGTTAATTTCGATTGAACTCGGGTTTTCATAAGCCTTAATGGCAACATTACCTGCTTTACGCGCAGCACGAATAGCAATATTAAGCATCGGATGCATAATTTTCTTCCAATTGATGATGTTAAAGAACGGGGTAAAAATAAGTATGGTCTTTGCCATACACAAAATTATGTCTAGTATAAAGCTTTTGCCCTATCTTTGCCAGTCTATGTTGAGATTGATATTTAATTTACCTTAGCTTAACCCATTGAGTACATTTATACCGAACCGATAACTTATCTCTTTTTACCCAAAAACACTTATCGTTTTTAAATAGACTATTTATTAGCCATATGTTAATATTTCAAAAAAGGATTTTTATTAGATTTTGATTTTA
>NZ_JAFNNZ010000019.1:0-11832 GCF_026536565.1 Gilliamella sp. B2923
CCTAAAATTGCCCTTTGTGTTTATATAAACGATGTTTATAGTATGTGAGATTCTACTTGAAAGCTGCATAAGCTGTTTAGAAAATCTGGCCCCAGTGCTGCAATGATACCGCGAGACCCACGCTCACCGGCTCCAGATTTATCAGCAATAAACCAGCCAGCCGGAAGGGCCGAGCGCAGAAGTGGTCCTGCAACTTTATCCGCCTCCATCCAGTCTATTAATTGTTGCCGGGAAGCTAGAGTAAGTAGTTCGCCAGTTAATAGTTTGCGCAACGTTGTTGCCATTGCTGCAGGCATCGTGGTGTCACGCTCGTCGTTTGGTATGGCTTCATTCAGCTCCGGTTCCCAACGATCAAGGCGAGTTACATGATCCCCCATGTTGTGCAAAAAAGCGGTTAGCTCCTTCGGTCCTCCGATCGTTGTCAGAAGTAAGTTGGCCGCAGTGTTATCACTCATGGTTATGGCAGCACTGCATAATTCTCTTACTGTCATGCCATCCGTAAGATGCTTTTCTGTGACTGGTGAGTACTCAACCAAGTCATTCTGAGAATAGTGTATGCGGCGACCGAGTTGCTCTTGCCCGGCGTCAACACGGGATAATACCGCACCACATAGCAGAACTTTAAAAGTGCTCATCATTGGAAAACGTTCTTCGGGGCGAAAACTCTCAAGGATCTTACCGCTGTTGAGATCCAGTTCGATGTAACCCACTCGTGCACCCAACTGATCTTCAGCATCTTTTACTTTCACCAGCGTTTCTGGGTGAGCAAAAACAGGAAGGCAAAATGCCGCAAAAAAGGGAATAAGGGCGACACGGAAATGTTGAATACTCATACTCTTCCTTTTTCAATATTATTGAAGCATTTATCAGGGTTATTGTCTCATGAGCGGATACATATTTGAATGTATTTAGAAAAATAAACAAATAGGGGTTCCGCGCACATTTCCCCGAAAAGTGCCACCTGACGTCTAAGAAACCATTATTATCATGACATTAACCTATAGTATCACGAGGCCCTTTCGTCTTCAAGAATTTTATAAACCGTGGAGCGGGCAATACTGAGCTGATGAGCAATTTCCGTTGCACCAGTGCCCTTCTGATGAAGCGTCAGCACGACGTTCCTGTCCACGGTACGCCTGCGGCCAAATTTGATTCCTTTCAGCTTTGCTTCCTGTCGGCCCTCATTCGTGCGCTCTAGGATCCTCCGGCGTTCAGCCTGTGCCACAGCCGACAGGATGGTGACCACCATTTGCCCCATATCACCGTCGGTACTGATCCCGTCATCAATGAACCGGACTGCCACGCCCTGAGCGTCAAATTCCTTTATCAGTTGGATCATATCGGCAGTGTCGCGGCCAAGACGGTCGAGCTTCTTAACCAGAATGACATCATCTTCCTCCACCTTCATCCTCAGCAAATCCAGCCCTTCCCGATCTGTTGAACTGCCGGATGCCTTATCGGTAAATATACGGTTTGCTTTCACACCTGCGTCTTTGAGTGCTCTGACCTGAAGATCAAGAGACTGCTGACTGGTTGAGACCCGAGCGTAACCAAAAAGTCGCATAAAAATGTACCTTAAATCGAATATCGGACAACTCATGTCTATTATTACAAATTTACGATTTAATAGACATATTAATGTAACAGTTTTACGATGTCCGATAATTTATAACATTTCGTACGGTTGCAAAAATGTTACTAAATGCCCGTCAGGCAGGGAGGCCGATATGCCCGTTGACTTTCTGACCACTGAGCAGACTGAAAGCTATGGCAGATTCACCGGTGAACCGGATGAGCTTCAGCTGGCACGATATTTTCACCTTGATGAAGCAGACAAGGAATTTATCGGAAAAAGCAGAGGTGATCACAACCGTCTGGGCATTGCCCTGCAAATTGGATGTGTCCGTTTTCTGGGCACCTTCCTCACCGATATGAATCATATTCCTTCCGGCGTCCGGCATTTTACCGCCAGACAGCTCGGGATTCGTGATATCACCGTTCTTGCAGAATACGGTCAGAGGGAAAATACCCGCCGTGAGCATGCAGCGCTGATACGTCAGCACTATCAGTATCGTGAATTTGCCTGGCCCTGGACATTTCGCCTTACCCGTCTTTTATATACCCGGAGCTGGATAAGCAACGAACGTCCTGGCCTGCTTTTCGATCTGGCGACAGGGTGGCTTATGCAACATCGTATTATTCTCCCCGGAGCCACTACGCTGACCCGGTTGATTTCAGAGGTAAGGGAAAAGGCGACGTTGCGCCTGTGGAACAAACTGGCACTGATACCGTCAGCCGAACAGCGTTCACAGCTGGAGATGCTGCTGGGGCCAACTGATTGCAGCCGCCTGTCTTTACTGGAATCACTGAAAAAGGGCCCTGTGACCATCAGTGGTCCGGCGTTTAATGAAGCAATTGAACGCTGGAAAACTCTGAACGATTTTGGCCTGCATGCTGAAAACCTGAGTACACTCCCGGCTGTGCGCCTGAAAAATCTCGCACGTTATGCTGGTATGACTTCGGTGTTCAATATTGCCAGGATGTCACCGCAGAAAAGGATGGCGGTTCTGGTTGCCTTTGTCCTTGCATGGGAAACGCTGGCGCTGGATGATGCATTGGACGTTCTGGACGCCATGCTGGCCGTTATCATCCGTGACGCCAGAAAGATTGGGCAGAAAAAACGGCTCCGCTCGCTGAAGGATCTGGATAAATCTGCATTGGCGCTCGCCAGCGCATGTTCGTACCTGCTGAAAGAAGAAACACCGGACGAATCGATTCGTGCTGAGGTGTTCAGCTACATCCCAAGGCAAAAGCTGGCTGAAATCATCACGCTTGTCCGTGAAATTGCCCGGCCCTCAGACGATAATTTTCATGAAGAAATGGTGGAGCAGTACGGGCGCGTTCGTCGTTTCCTGCCCCATCTGCTGAATACCGTTAAATTTTCATCCGCACCTGCCGGGGTTACCACTCTGAATGCCTGTGACTACCTCAGCCGGGAGTTCAGCTCACGGCGGCAGTTTTTTGACGACGCACCAACGGAAATTATCAGTCGGTCATGGAAACGGCTGGTGATTAACAAGGAAAAACATATCACCCGCAGGGGATACACGCTCTGCTTTCTCAGTAAACTGCAGGATAGTCTGAGGCGGAGGGATGTCTACGTTACCGGCAGTAACCGGTGGGGAGATCCTCGTGCAAGATTACTACAGGGTGCTGACTGGCAGGCAAACCGGATTAAGGTTTATCGTTCTTTGGGGCACCCGACAGACCCGCAGGAAGCAATAAAATCTCTGGGTCATCAGCTTGATAGTCGTTACAGACAGGTTGCTGCACGTCTTTGCGAAAATGAGGCTGTCGAACTCGATGTTTCTGGCCCGAAGCCCCGGTTGACAATTTCTCCCCTCGCCAGTCTTGATGAGCCGGACAGTCTGAAACGACTGAGCAAAATGATCAGTGATCTACTCCCTCCGGTGGATTTAACGGAGTTGCTGCTCGAAATTAACGCCCATACCGGATTTGCTGATGAGTTTTTCCATGCTAGTGAAGCCAGTGCCAGAGTTGATGATCTGCCCGTCAGCATCAGCGCCGTGCTGATGGCTGAAGCCTGCAATATCGGTCTGGAACCACTGATCAGATCAAATGTTCCTGCACTGACCCGACACCGGCTGAACTGGACAAAAGCGAACTATCTGCGGGCTGAAACTATCACCAGCGCTAATGCCAGACTGGTTGATTTTCAGGCAACGCTGCCACTGGCACAGATATGGGGTGGAGGAGAAGTGGCATCTGCAGATGGAATGCGCTTTGTTACGCCAGTCAGAACAATCAATGCCGGACCGAACCGCAAATACTTTGGTAATAACAGAGGGATCACCTGGTACAACTTTGTGTCCGATCAGTATTCCGGCTTTCATGGCATCGTTATACCGGGGACGCTGAGGGACTCTATCTTTGTGCTGGAAGGTCTTCTGGAACAGGAGACCGGGCTGAATCCAACCGAAATTATGACCGATACAGCAGGTGCCAGCGAACTTGTCTTTGGCCTTTTCTGGCTGCTGGGATACCAGTTTTCTCCACGCCTGGCTGATGCCGGTGCTTCGGTTTTCTGGCGAATGGACCATGATGCCGACTATGGCGTGCTGAATGATATTGCCAGAGGGCAATCAGATCCCCGAAAAATAGTCCTTCAGTGGGACGAAATGATCCGGACCGCTGGCTCCCTGAAGCTGGGCAAAGTACAGGCTTCAGTGCTGGTCCGTTCATTGCTGAAAAGTGAACGTCCTTCCGGACTGACTCAGGCAATCATTGAAGTGGGGCGCATCAACAAAACGCTGTATCTGCTTAATTATATTGATGATGAAGATTACCGCCGGCGCATTCTGACCCAGCTTAATCGGGGAGAAAGTCGCCATGCCGTTGCCAGAGCCATCTGTCACGGTCAAAAAGGTGAGATAAGAAAACGATATACCGACGGTCAGGAAGATCAACTGGGCGCACTGGGGCTGGTCACTAACGCCGTCGTGTTATGGAACACTATTTATATGCAGGCAGCCCTGGATCATCTCCGGGCGCAGGGTGAAACACTGAATGATGAAGATATCGCACGCCTCTCCCCGCTTTGCCACGGACATATCAATATGCTCGGCCATTATTCCTTCACGCTGGCAGAACTGGTGACCAAAGGACATCTGAGACCATTAAAAGAGGCGTCAGAGGCAGAAAACGTTGCTTAACGTGAGTTTTCGTTCCACTGAGCGTCAGACCCCGTTAATATCTATTCGAAGCGAATGCAGATTGAAGAAACCTTCCGAGACTTGAAAAGTCCTGCCTACGGACTAGGCCTACGCCATAGCCGAACGAGCAGCTCAGAGCGTTTTGATATCATGCTGCTAATCGCCCTGATGCTTCAACTAACATGTTGGCTTGCGGGCGTTCATGCTCAGAAACAAGGTTGGGACAAGCACTTCCAGGCTAACACAGTCAGAAATCGAAACGTACTCTCAACAGTTCGCTTAGGCATGGAAGTTTTGCGGCATTCTGGCTACACAATAACAAGGGAAGACTCACTCGTGGCTGCAACCCTGCTTACTCAAAATCTATTCACACATGGTTACGTTTTGGGGAAATTATGAGGGGATCTCTCAGTGCTCAGCATGTTTGAGTGCTTTACTCGCCGCGGGTTGAGAAATATGTAAAACTTCAGCCGCACGCGTTAAGGAACCACAAGTCATTACAGCATAAAAGATATCGAGATGTCTTAATTTCATTCCATGTAGCCTACTGATTATTTATTTCTACGGACTATTCTAACGAATAAAGTATAAATAATCAGATATACTCGTCATAATTCAAATTTTGGTTTAGTTGTCACGAGAATTAATTCGTAAACGTGCAAGCTAAATAGATTGACTAGGGGAATATACGGGGTAAGAAAGCGGCTCGGCATACTGCCCTATAATAAATTGTTAGGAGAAGTACGCCGAGTAGTGTGTAGCTATTAGGTAAAGTATGTACCAATTTCAATAAATATTTTAATTAAGATACTGTTTGAAATATCAACAATAAAGGCACCGACCATAGGAACGACAAGGAAAGCTTTATGTGATGGTCCAAATGCTTTTGTGACTGTTTGCATATTCGCAATTGCTGTTGGTGTTGCTCCCATACCAAAGCCACAGTGACCCGCGCTGATCACGACAGCATCATAATCTTTGCCCATCATTTTGAAGGTGACAAAGCAGGCAAATAGCACCATGACAACAGTTTGTACAGCAATGATAATTAATACTGGCCCTGCCATGCTTGCCAATTGACCAAATTTTAATGACATTAACGCCATTGCCAAGAAAAGCGATAAAGCAACGCTACCTAATACATCGACGGTCGGCTCAAACACTTCGTGTTTAAATACATGAGTCAGTGTATTACGGATAATAATACCGACAAATAAACACCAGACAAAAGTAGGCAGTTGCAGAAAAGTATCTTTAAACAATGCACTGATATAGCCACCAACAACAATACAGATAATCAGCATTGAAATGGTTTCAATAACGTTATTTGCATTGATTTTTCTTTTGACGCTTGGTTGCTCAAAAGCTTCAACGATAGTGTCGCGCTCTTGCTCGGTTGTTTTAGGAATAGAGACCTTTTTCAAAAGATGACGGGCAACAGGGCCGCCAACTAAACCACCCAACACTAATCCAAGTGTTGCACAAGCCATCGCTAATTCAACGGCGCCTGTTACACCATATTTATCAGCGAGAATAGGGCCCCATGCTCCGGCATTACCATGACCACCTGTTAGAGTAATTGAACCTGCAATTAAGCCAATAAATGGACTTTCATTCATCATGACAGCCATACTCATGCCGACAGTATTTTGAATGGCGATTAGGATCGTTACTGCAATAGTTAATAGAACTAACGGCTTTCCTCCTTTAATCAGTCGAGAAAAGTCAGAACTTAGCCCGATAGAGGAAAAGAATGTGAGCATTAATAAACTTTGCAATGAAGCATCAAAAGTAAACGAATAACCTGATGTTTTATCAATAATTAACAGAACAATTGCAACAATAAAGCCACCAACGACGGCTTCTGGTATGTGGTTTTTTTGTAGGAACGGGGTAAATTTTACGACAAACATTCCTATGAGTAGCGCGATACATGCGACTAATAATGTATAACTGGCATCTAGGATCATTTTTTTACCTCTATTAGTTTACCAGAATTTTCACTATAACAATTTAACAATAGTGAAAAATGAAGTTACTTTGGTTAACTAATCTTTAACAATGAGTTTTATTAGGGTATCCATAACTTTTAGTTAATAGGGTCATAATTTTAGTGTGATCTTAATCATGAAATATTAAAAAGATTAAAATAACAACAATGGTATTTAATGATGGGTAAACCTAAATACCATGCGGGATCCGCACTATTTTCGGTGATAGCAAAAAATAAAAAAGTATAAATAATAAACAAAATTATAAGAGAAGGAGAACATGATAAGCGCAGGCCGAGCAATTTAAAGAAGTGTGATATACAACATAAAACAGCAGCATGACCTTTCTATATTTCGTTGCTTATCGAAGTGTTAATTTTCGGGTGGATTACTCTGTTTGTTGATTAATAACGGAGAAAAATATGATTGCTGTAATATTTGAGGTGCAAATACAACCCGACCAACAAACTCGCTATTTGACTTTAGCTGAGGAGTTAAGACCACTATTAAGTCATGTAGCTGGTTTTATTTCAATTGAACGTTTTCAAAGTCTAGCTACAGAAGGAAAAATGTTATCGCTATCTTGGTGGGAAAACGAATACGCAGTTCTGCAATGGAAAAATCATGTTTTACATGCGAAAGCTCAACAAGAAGGGCGAGAGTCAATATTTGATTTTTACAAAATTAGTATTGCTCATATTACTCGCGAATATTCATTTAAAAAGGACAAGGATAATGTTTGATGTTCACGTTGTTTTAGATAATCAAATAGGACAATTAGCATTACTAGGAAAAACATTAGGTAATAAAGGTATTGGATTGGAAGGGGGAGGGATATTTACGGTTGGTGATGAATGCCATGCTCATTTTCTTGTTGAACAAGGAAAGGAAGCTAAAATAGCGCTAGAGCAAGCTGGACTGTTAGTACTTGCGATCCGGACACCATTAATTCGTAAGTTAAAACAGGAAAAACCGGGGGAACTTGGCGAAATAGCACGAGTATTGGCGGAGAATAACATTAATATTTTAGTGCAATACAGTGACCATGCTAACCAACTGATATTAATAACGGACAATGATAGTATGGCTGCATCTGTTACGCTCCCTTGGGCAATAAAGTGAACTTGCGATGGCTAATTTAATACGAAAAGAGGTTACCTTTGAGTCCTCAATAGCCGCGATAGGGGCGGCTATGTCTGACATTTCACGAGTTAAAATACTCAGTGCTTTGATGGATGGGCGAGCTTGGACGGCCACTGAGCTAAGTTCTGTGGCGAATATATCAGCTTCAACGGCGAGCAGTCATTTATCTAAATTATTAGATTGCCAGCTAATCACAGTAGTAGCTCAAGGCAAGCATCGTTATTTTCGGCTAGCAGGAAAAGATATTGCTGAATTGATGGAAAGTATGATGGGGATCTCCTTAAACCATGGCGTACATGCCAAAGTTTCCACGCCAGTGCATTTACGAAAAGCACGTACTTGCTATGATCATTTAGCTGGCGAAGTTGCCGTTAAGATCTATGATTCCCTTTGTCAACAGCAATGGATCACTGAAAATGGTTCAATGATCACATTAAGTGGTATTCAATATTTTCATGAAATGGGAATTGACGTTCCTTCCAAACATTCACGTAAAATCTGTTGTGCGTGTTTAGATTGGAGTGAACGCCGTTTCCATTTAGGTGGGTACGTTGGAGCCGCATTATTTTCGCTTTATGAATCTAAAGGGTGGTTAACTCGACATCTTGGTTACCGTGAAGTTACCATCACGGAAAAAGGTTATGCTGCTTTTAAGACCCACTTTCACATTTAAGTTGTTTTTCTAATCCGCATATGATCAATTCAAGGCCGAATAAGAAGGCTGGCTCTGCACCTTGGTGATCAAATAATTCGATAGCTTGTCGTAATAATGGCGGCATACTATCAGTAGTAGGTGTTTCCCTTTCTTCTTTAGCGACTTGATGCTCTTGATCTTCCAATACGCAACCTAAAGTAAAATGCCCCACAGCGCTGAGTGCATATAATGCATTCTCTAGTGAAAAACCTTGTTGGCATAAAAAGGCTAATTGATTTTCGAGAGTTTCATACTGTTTTTCTGTAGGCCGTGTACCTAAATGTACTTTTGCTCCATCGCGATGACTTAGTAAAGCACATCTAAAACTTTTAGCGTTATTACGTAAAAAATCTTGCCAGCTTTCCCCTTCTAAAGGGCAAAAGTGAGTATGGTGCCTATCTAACATCTCAATGGCTAAGGCGTCGAGCAAAGCCCGCTTATTTTTTACATGCCAATACAATGTAGGCTGCTCTACACCTAGCTTCTGGGCGAGTTTACGGGTTGTTAAACCTTCGATTCCGACCTCATTAAGCAGCTCTAATGCGCTGTTAATCACTTTACTTTTATCTAATCTAGACATCATTAATTCCTAATTTTTGTTGACACTCTATCATTGATAGAGTTATTTTACCACTCCCTATCAGTTATAGAGAAAAGTGAAATGAATAGTTCGACAAAGATCGCATTGGTAATTACGTTACTCGATGCCATGGGGATTGGCCTTATCATGCCAGTCTTGCCAACGTTATTACGTGAATTTATTGCTTCGGAAGATATCGCTAACCACTTTGGCGTATTGCTTGCACTTTATGCGTTAATGCAGGTTATCTTTGCTCCTTGGCTTGGAAAAATGTCTGACCGATTTGGTCGGCGCCCAGTGCTGTTGTTGTCATTAATAGGCGCATCGCTGGATTACTTATTGCTGGCTTTTTCAAGTGCGCTTTGGATGCTGTATTTAGGCCGTTTGCTTTCAGGGATCACAGGAGCTACTGGGGCTGTCGCGGCATCGGTCATTGCCGATACCACCTCAGCTTCTCAACGCGTGAAGTGGTTCGGTTGGTTAGGGGCAAGTTTTGGGCTTGGTTTAATAGCGGGGCCTATTATTGGTGGTTTTGCAGGAGAGATTTCACCGCATAGTCCCTTTTTTATCGCTGCGTTGCTAAATATTGTCACTTTCCTTGTGGTTATGTTTTGGTTCCGTGAAACCAAAAATACACGTGATAATACAGATACCGAAGTAGGGGTTGAGACGCAATCGAATTCGGTATACATCACTTTATTTAAAACGATGCCCATTTTGTTGATTATTTATTTTTCAGCGCAATTGATAGGCCAAATTCCCGCAACGGTGTGGGTGCTATTTACCGAAAATCGTTTTGGATGGAATAGCATGATGGTTGGCTTTTCATTAGCGGGTCTTGGTCTTTTACACTCAGTATTCCAAGCCTTTGTGGCAGGAAGAATAGCCACTAAATGGGGCGAAAAAACGGCAGTACTGCTCGGATTTATTGCAGATAGTAGTGCATTTGCCTTTTTAGCGTTTATATCTGAAGGTTGGTTAGTTTTCCCTGTTTTAATTTTATTGGCTGGTGGTGGGATCGCTTTACCTGCATTACAGGGAGTGATGTCTATCCAAACAAAGAGTCATCAGCAAGGTGCTTTACAGGGATTATTGGTGAGCCTTACCAATGCAACCGGTGTTATTGGCCCATTACTGTTTGCTGTTATTTATAATCATTCACTACCAATTTGGGATGGCTGGATTTGGATTATTGGTTTAGCGTTTTACTGTATTATTATCCTGCTATCGATGACCTTCATGTTAACCCCTCAAGCTCAGGGGAGTAAACAGGAGACAAGTGCTTAGTTATTTCGTCACCAAATGATGTTATTCCGCGAAATATAATGACCCTCTTGATAACCCAAGAGGGCATTTTTTACGATAAAGAAGATTTAGCTTCAAATAAAACCTATCTATTTTATTTATCTTTCAAGCTCAATAAAAAGCCGCGGTAAATAGCAATAAATTGGCCTTTTTTATCGGCAAGCTCTTTTAGGTTTTTCGCATGTATTGCGATATGCATAAACCAGCCATTGAGTAAGTTTTTAAGCACATCATCATCATAAGCTTTAAGTTGGTTCTCTTGGATCAATTTGCTGACAATGGCGTTTACCTTACCAGTAATGTATTCAAGGCTAATTTTTTCAAGTTCATTCCAACCAATGATAGGCATCACTTCTTGGATAGGGATAAGGTTTTTATTATTATCAATAATATAATCAAGATAATGTTCAAATATACTTTCTAAGGCAGACCAACCATTTGTTAAATCAGTTTTTGTTGTGATGTAGGCATCAATCATAATTAATTGCTGCTTATAACAGGCACTGAGTAATTGTTTTTTATTTTTAAAGTGATGATAAAAGGCACCTTTGGTCACCAACGCTTTTCCCGAGATCTCATCTATTGAAACAGCTTGATAGCCTTTTTCAACAAACAATATTCGTGCTGAGTTAACCAGTGATTGATAGGTACTCTTAAAATTTTCTTGTTGATGATTTTTATTTTCCATGATAGATTTAAAATAACATACCGTCAGTATGTTTATGGTATCATGATGATGTGGTCGTGACAATCTTAAGAACATTTAGGTTATTTTATGTATATTGAACAGCATTCTCGCTATCAAAATAAAGCTAATAACATCCAATTAAGATATGATGATAAGCAGTTTCATACAACGGTTATCAAAGATGTTCTATTATGGATTGAACATAATTTAGATCAGTCTTTACTGCTTGATGATGTGGCGAATAAAGCGGGTTATACCAAGTGGTATTTTCAGCGGCTGTTCAAAAAAGTAACAGGGGTCACACTGGCTAGCTATATTCGTGCTCGTCGTTTGACGAAAGCGGCTGTTGAGTTGAGGTTGACGAAAAAAACTATCCTTGAGATCGCATTAAAATATCAATTTGATTCCCAACAATCTTTTACACGTCGATTTAAGTACATTTTTAAGGTTACACCAAGTTATTATCGGCGTAATAAATTATGGGAATTGGAGGCAATGCACTGAGAGATCCCCTCATAATTTCCCCAAAGCGTAACCATGTGTGAATAAATTTTGAGCTAGTAGGGTTGCAGCCACGAGTAAGTCTTCCCTTAGCTTGATAGTCGTTACAGACACTTGAAAGCTGCATAAGCCGTTTAGAAAAAAGTCATATGTGTCTGTCGTAAGATAGAGCCTTTTATGGCTGCATAAGGGGTTTA
>NZ_JAFNNZ010000002.1:0-413887 GCF_026536565.1 Gilliamella sp. B2923
AATCAACGCCGGTAAATTCATGGCTGCGTAACACTGTTTCAACCACACTAATGACACTTTGGTTTTGAAAGATAGCGCTGTTGCGGCTCAGTGACAGTCGGGCTAATCTTGGCGATAACACCACCCGATAATGCGCCTCATCCCGGCTGACCGACAGCAGACTAAATGCAGTAATTACCCCATAAAGGGTGCGGGCTTGTCCTGCTGTCGGTAAGTCCGTTAAGGAGCGTATCGCTGTATTCAGCAAATTGCCGCTAAACGGGTTAAAGCAGAACGAAGCTTTTTGATTCAGCAGGGTTTCAATCGATAGTTGTTTATCAGTACAGGTAAATTCTATTGTGTATTGCCACGGCTGGTTTAACTGCTCTTCACCATTAACCTTTAATACTGAAACAGGTGCATTTAACCCGTCAACCGTTAAGGTATAACGATTATGACTGACAGCTAAGCCTGTCAGTCCATGGAGTAACTCTTGACCCAATGGGCCAATGAATTTGGCTAATTCCTTTTTCATATTACATCCCTTAATATCCCTGACCATTTCTTGGCAATTTTTAATTTTTTAGTTATTAACCGCTAACTTTTATACGCTTTATATTTTAGAGTTTTTTAATCATTAAACATTAAAAATCTAATTAATACCTTGTTGCTTTTTTGGTATATTTTAAACGAGCTTTACCATCTGGCATAAAATAGGTTCCATATTTAACCAATCCACCTTCTTTGAAATAACAAACTAATTCATAACTTAATACCATAGAATCATTAATTTTTTCATCAATATTAATACTAACTGATTCTAATCTTGGCTCATAAATCAGAAGCGTTTTCTCTATTGCTCGCATTAATACATAAGCAGAAGAAGGCAAAGCCTGAAAGATTGTTGACATATCGGGAAGCCCATAATCTGGCAGATGTTTTATCGCACCTGCCCGGCTATTTAAAATTCGCTCAATATTATCCATAACACTGATTATGGTTTGTTCATTTTCTGATACATCATCAATATCAATTCCGGATTCAAAATAACCGTATAATATGTCATATAGTGAAGCACTCATTTACTTTTCTTCCACTAGTTCAATTGAATATTTATTTGCAATAATTTCACGTGGATCGGTGATATGTAAATCATCTCGAGATAAGACTAATCGCCAACTGTCATCTTTCAAATTGGGTTCTTTATAAAGTGCAACGATTCCAACCTTTTCGGCCTTCTTATCAAAAGGTGTGTCTATCGAAATTGAAGTATTTGGTTTTAAGACAACTTCTTTACTTTCAATGAGAGAATCTTTTAATATCTCGCTATCTTGATCAACCAGATCTTGATAAGAAGCTGAGATAAAAGAATCTTCTTCTTTTAACTGATATATGCGAATTACCACCGGAGATGAGCGGCTTTCATCATCTAAATTTAATTCAGCTCTGGCTGTAATATCTAAATGTAACGTTCTAATGTTCCACTTGAAAACGGAATCGCTTATCCCTGTTACGGTTTCTGTCACACTCTGAGCAATACCACACCCTGTTAACCAAATCATTAATAAGCAAGTAGTTATCGATTTTATTATTCTCATTTCAATTCCTTTTTTAATATGCCTGATAATCAATACCAGAATAAAATCCTATATTTACCAATACATCTTCAATGGCGTCTTTATTGGTATTGGTTTTAGTAAATGATGCAGTTAATCCCAATCGACTATTGTTGGAGGTCAATTGGCTTTTCGGTAAAAATTTTCTTTTTATACGTAATGTGATTTTGGCATCAACCTGATAACCTAAATAAACACGTAATAAAGCCAAAATATCATGAAAGGTTTGACCATCCGGCAGAAGATCCGTAATTTGATTTTCATGTTGAGGGGTGATAATGATATGTATACACTGATTACACTCTTTAAAGCGAGATCCAAGGATAGCACCACCATCTAATCCAATTTTTTGCTGACCTTGCCCACCTAATTTTGCAGGCTTGTCGATCGATTGCCATATAGGATAAAACTCAATAACATCTACTTTAGCATCTTCAACCAATAATCGAATTAAGCCAGCGACTCCCTGTGCAGTACGTGTTTTTTGAGACATAGTCCCAAGCAGTGCAAAGAAACGAGATAACGGTGTACCAATCTGTTTACTCGTTCCTTTAATACCCAAACCAATTAGCCCGAATAAACATTGTGATATCGGATCTCGCCCACCACTTAAATAGCTTGCTGGATAATGGTATTTTAACCAGATTCGGTAAAACTGAGTAATCACCCTATGGTTAAAAATATCCAAAAAGTCAGTCATAGCCTGATAATTTTCTTCTCGGCGAATGATATTATCAAGCAACCCCAGTGGCAATACTGCATCGACACCATATAAACCCAAAAACCGTGTCCTTACTGTTGTTGGTCGATTTAAATAAGGTGACTTTTCAATACACTTCAATTCGCTCGCAGGAAAAGACATATCGACCGAAGGTGCAAATCTTAATGGGTCAGATACAGGTGATTCGAATCGACCTAAAGATGGCTCTTTATCATATAATTGCTCGAGTAACTGACAAAAACGATAAAAGTTAATTTTTGGCAGATTTTTTTCAAGCATTTGCATTAAAGGGCTATTTTCGATGCTTTGCTCTGATTCCATACAATTTTATTTCCTGTTGGTAAAATAATCATAACCAATTGAGTGAAAAGATTTACATCAGCATATAATGCGAAAAATTGATGTAATAATTCACCAAAAAGTCGCACATCACCTTCACCGGTAAATTGATAACTATTGATTGTCACTTCTATTTCTATCCCTCGTTGCAACATACCTTTTACTGTGCGTTTTATCATCCTATGCGTTACTTCTACAATCCCCTCTAAACGGCGGCGATTAAGTTCGTTATCTGTCCAATCATATAAAGCAAGCGTTCCACGCAAAACTTCTGCATTCATGAGTGAAAGATAATTTGGTGCAAGATGAGATAATACTCGCCAATAAAAACGATCCTCCGTTGGCGGATAACAAGGCATGGTTGGAGAGCAAAGATTGCGCACTTTAGCGATATTACTATTTGAATCTTTAAGATCATTAATTCGTGCATTACGTAAAGATTTACGTGGTAACATCCCATTGGTACCAGTGACACGCAAAGATAAGGTTTCAGTTTCAAGCAACTCATTTTTATCCCAAATCTTTCCGCCTAAAATTAACCATGTATCATGTAAACCGGATGCACCTTTTCTAACACGGGTATGATAGTATCTTTCCGGAGCATCATGTCTTAACATACCACCACGATGTTTGAAGCTAGTGAATGGCACATAACGATATCGCCCATCACGCGTAATTGATTCTACATGTTCAACTGAGTAGACCTCAATATGACCATCTTGACGAAGTAATGGACGAAGCAAATATTCACTCTCTAATTGATTTACAACAATCGGATCAGCTTCCATATCAAACAAGTTGATAACAGGTACGCAATGCAAACAAATATTATCATTTTGCAACGGCATATCGCTTGGCCAGGTCTGATTAAGAACTATTTCAATATCTATATAAGAACAAGAGTCTGATAACTGACAACTATCTAAACCATGTAAATCCACAAACATGAATTTTTCACGGAAAGCAAAATATTCTAGTAATAATTGATAACCGGAAAACGCATTATCCGCTTTTAACCATAAGCGGTCTTCATCACTAAAACCAACCGGAGTGATCTTGCCATTTAACTCGAGTTTGTTTTCGGGATTATTCGAATAACGAATAGACATTGATGCAATTTGTTGCGTTAATGCCAGATGCAAATTTGAGGCTATTGGCGCATCCGCATTTAAATACAAACGTAAACAAGATAGATCTAACTGCTCCAAATCGGCAAGTTCACTAAAACTTAAACGAATGGTTATCATGCTTCGACCATCATGATTAATACCAAGGTTAACTTGACTGATTTTAATTGGCTGTAATGTTACCGCCTGAGTTGTTCTAAATGGACATTTAGTGCCAACCTGCCCAACAGGTTCAGTCTGCATTTGTAAACCTTTTGGGATTAACTCTTGACGTGATAATGTCGAAAAATTAGGCGTTAATTCAACGATTGATAATGACGGAATTAAACGTAAATAGTGAGGCCAAAGTAAAGTCACTAGGCTTTCAGTTAACTCAGGTAAATCATCATCAATCTTTTGACGTAATCGTCCTGTTAAAAAAGCAAATCCTTCAAATAATCGCTCCACATAAGGGTCTCTGTCCCCGACATTATCTAAATTTAATAAATTCGCTCTATCAGGATGTATTTTTGCAAATTCCTTTCCGGCCTCTCGCAAATATCGCATTTCCGATTCATAGTAGCCTAAAATTAAATCATCCATTGTTTATCTCTTTTATTGTAACGTTATATTTTATTGAATTTATTTCGCCTGTTTTTATTCAGACCGTTAGTTGAATTTATCGTTAAATAAAACTCAATGCTCGAGCAGGGTCAAGCTGCATTAATTCATGTTGTAATAAGTCTATTTTCTCCAACAGCTCTATTTTTGTGTTATCTTTAGATTTATTTTTCTGCTTCAATAACCTTAACAGACAACGTTTAACATCAAATAGTAATTCAGGTTCCCACTCCAAAAATGAGATACCTTGCTGTTGGCCATTTAAGCCTGTCAATAAATTTAAGGCAACATCATGTTTGCCAAATTGTTCAGCAACTCTTGCTTGTGTATATTGAACTAGATACCGCTGCTTTGCTGTTCTGATTGACGGCATATTTTGTAACCATTGAAAGGCTTGCTCTAAACTCTCACTATGAGCCAATTCTAACGCTTGCGTTTCTATTTCACTCCAGTTGTTCTCACCAGATATAGAAATAGGGGCGATACTGTCACCTTCATCTAAATGGTGAATACGGGCATTACTGGCTATCCAACTAAGTGTTTCATCATCGGCAAAAGGCATACCATTTTCGTAGCTCAGTCTCTCAATTCCATTTAACCGTTCAAGCATTAAGCCAATATCTGTTAAAAATATATCAGCCCATGCTTGATATTGTCCGCCCATTTTTTGGAAAGAAAGCACGGTTGCACGTTGAAGATCTAACCAAAAATGATTAGCCCCCTCCATAAAAGCAGCCTCTACACGTTCGAAAAGATCTAACCATTGTTGCTGAATAATTAACCGGCTGATATTTTGTTTTAGCTCAGCTCTTGGTGCAGGTAAACGTGTTCTTCCTCGATGATCAGTAGGTGGTAACTCCAAAACTGTATCCCAGCGCAAAATTCGTAAAAAGCGAGCTGCCGCAAGATAACCTTCGGGTTTCTCACGTAAGAAAACCGCCATTTTACGTGCTTGATCGAGTAATTCTCGTTGCGATCCAATTTTAACATCGACTATTTTAGGTGTTGATTCCGATGCCGGTATGACTTGAGGCTCACTTGCGGTAGCAACTTCAACTTGAGAATTTTTGGCTTCATGCTTCAAGTTATTACTAAAAAAGCTGACCAGTGCGGATAGGTCTGGTGCTTCGATAGATTGTTCAGATGTTTCACTTACAAATAGTGATTGGCATGTCGTTTCAATCAAATTTAAAGCAAAAATGATTCGTGTTAGATTAGCTTCAGGTAGTGGTCTTAAATTAGCTAATAACTCTATAAATCTAGCGTTTGCTAACCACTCAATAGCATTTTTTCGAATATTATGCCGTGAAGGGTAAATTATTGTTCCAAATTTATCGAGTAATCCAGCCAGTAATTCAACCCCATCGGTGTAGCCGTCAACACCATCTAAATTTAGGCGAGCTAAACAATAATAAGTTGCAACTCGAATATCTTTACTATTTTGTTTTAGTATATTTTCGCTTTCAATAGCAACCATTTGATAATCAATACCAGAAAGTTTAGCAATCTCCTCTTTTATCTCCTGAAAAGTATCATGATAAGTTAAATCTTCACCAGTTGGTTTTTCCAAACTAATTGGCTCTAACCAATCAGCCCACTTTTGATTTAACTCTTTTTTTATTGATTCATCTGGGTCTTGTGTACCAAATAAACGGCTTAGTAGCTGACTAAACATAATCGTATTCCATTATCTATCTCTTATAAATACTTACTCAAATACCCTATCTGGTAAGTTAAAGTTACGTAATTTTAATAAAGTCAATGGACCACTACCTAACTGTGTCCTTAAAATATAGCGTAACCTTTTGCCATCTGATGTTTTCCAAACCACTTCAAAACGGCTGGAATCAAGTTGTTTAACTGACGCTTTTTCTAACAGGCGTATCCATGCCCAGTCACCATGGTAATAATTAAAAAGCTTCAAGCCAGTTTCATCTGTGCTCCAGCTAAGTTGTGAATAAGGAGAATAACCATCGCCCGGCCAATTAAACCGTTGCCATGTCGGGGCTTGATTAAAATATTCTGATCTTTGCTTATTAATAATTAATTCTGTACGAACAATCTGATTACCGCTACGCGGCATTAAATCGAAAGATAATGCGACATCACCTGAAGTTATTAGTTCCGAGGAAATATCATTAAATAATTCTAATGTTTCTAGAAATGCTGGTGAAAAATTAAGCCCTTGAGCATTAACCGCATTAACTACCCATCTTCCCCCTTTCTTTTCTAATACACCATTAAGCTCATTGACAATAAAGTTATCGATAATACCTGTATCACTCCTTAAAAAACGAGCAACTTCTGATAAAGAAGCTTCATTATCACTATTTTTGAACGGGTAACGACCGGCGAAAGATTTTTCCCATTGATTAACAACATAATTTTGCCAAACACTATTAAAACTATCAGCGGCAGGAGTTAAAACTACTTGCCAAGATTGTTCTAGGGGTTGTTTAAATAAGCTATGACCAAATCCAGACCATTCATCGCCCAAATTAGCGGCAATTAAATTGCCATAATCTCGTGTTTCAGTTAGATCAACGGAAGAACCTTTGAAAACACTTTTTGCCAGACCTTGCATCATAGCTTGAGGATCTTGACTGTTAGTTACATTTTGTAATTTTAAGCGCACTTGAGTAACACGAGATAGATAAGTTTGTAGTGATAATCCATTGTTGTTATCATTCTTAAGCAAACTCAATACGGGTGCAAAAGTGGCAGTTAAAGGCCCTGATGACTCATTTTCTTCTGGCATTGGTAAAACTGATTGATTCTTTTTACCCATAATTTGTTGTGCTGTACGCATTAAATTATCGGATATGCCATTGCCTTTATATTCAACTTCTGACTGATATTTAATAACATTGATTAATGCAATTAAGGGAGACTGGCGATTATCGGCGAGTAAGGTTAATTGTGCAATTACATCTGAAACATTATCTGCTTGTTGCCATTTAATTGTGTTTAAAAAATCAAGCCATGCAGCACTATATTCACTGAAATATTGATCTGTCAGCTGTTTTTTTAAAATTTCAGGCGCAATCGAAGCAGTTAAGTTGCTTTGATTATCATCACCTAATACCCAATCTATTTGTTCTTGTCGCATTTTTGCAGCATCTTCAATTTCTTCTTTTATTAACCCTTCCCAAGCTTTACGAGTATAGACACCTGGAATTTCGGTCTCATTAGAAAACAACAAATGGCTATCAATTCCTTCAAGCAATTGATCTAAACTTTGATTAGAATATTGTTGGCTTGCTCGCTGAATTATCTCTTGATACAACGTGTTAACGGCATTTTTTACGCCAATTTTATTTATCAGTATTTTTTGTGTACTTTTGACAAGTTGTTTATCTTCAAAAAGGCTCCACTCCGGGTGCAAATTCAGCATTTGTCCCCAAAAACGAACTAATTCTGGCATTATTTGTTGCCAGTCACCATCTTTTATCTCTTTTGGTGCTCGCCAATTTTGAGCGGCAAAATCACTTAAATAGTGTCCATCACTTTTATCAGGATGACTTAGCATTAAATAAGCTTTCAAATAGTCGTAAGCTGAATCAACTAATTTTTTTCGTTCCGGGCTTTCAGGCGGTAGCGTTGTTAATGAAACTAAATAGTTGGTCAAAAGATCATGAAACGGCGTTGCAATATTACGTGAATTAGTCACTTTATAAGTAAGCCATAATTTTTGTAACAATTCATCATTATGGTTTAACCCAAAACGGTGTGATAATGGCGAGCCATGTTGCTGACGGTGAAGCAATTGCGCTACACGCTGCTGTAATTGAAATTGTGTTTGCAATTTGGACAGATAATCTTGCTTAACAGAATTATCAGCTTGTTTTGCCAATTCAATTGTACTATCAATAAGCGAGGCATTATTAAAGTAAGAAGTGACAATACCTATACCGCTAATAACTAAAAGCCCCAAAAAGGCGCAAGCTGAAACCATTCCCCATTGAATTCCCATGCGTCGCCCTTGCTGTTGATTAGCGTCATCACTAATCGACTGCCATGTCGGTGTCATTAATAGATAATTATCATAAAATGGGCTATCTTCCATTAATGAGGTTTGATTAGGTATAAAAAACAACCCTCTCACCTGTGGTGAAAAAGGCAGAGAGGTTAATGTTAATAGGTAATTTTCAATCTTATTGATATCACCTTTAACAAGTTTTTGGCTAAGATTTAAAAGAAAAGAATAGTTACTGTTTACTTTAATTTGTTGAACGCCACGCTTACTACACAATATCGAAAGCTCATTAAGAGACGATACAACGGATGCCATTGTATCTTTTTTTAATGTTGGCAAAAGTAAACCGACACTTTGCTCAATGCGATCCTTTTGTGACCACTCACTATTTTCTGTAGCAACAAGATAAACTGGCGCTGACCATTTTAACAACTTATCACGTGATTTAAATTGTGTTATCGCTTTTTCAATGGTTAATTGTTGCCAAGGAGTTTCATTAAGATAGTTATTAGGTACAACCCAAATTATTGCATTTAAAGGTTTAAGAAAAAACGGAATAATTCTTGATAATTGCTTTTTTAACGCCAGTAACCAAGGTGTATTGAGTGGATCTTCTATGTTTCCACCATAAATCATTAAAGTTTTATCGTTTAACTGCCATTGATTTTGTTGTAGACGAGGAAATGCTGACTCCACATCCGATGATGCACCTATGACTAAACATTTTCTAATTTTATAACGCCAGAAAAGCCCCGAAATATAGCGGCATTTTTTTTGAATTTCTGCAAATTCAGGGAAAGGGGTTACTTTTATTGGTTTTGCTGTTTCATTAGGATTAAGCGCTTCACGCTTGATTTTATCTTTTGCTGCAATACGAAGGCTATTGGTAATGATTGCGGGAATTAAAAGTAAGCCTAATATAAACAGCATACAATAGACCCACATTTCCAATTTACGTCCAAATGTAGTAAAACCTAATTCATCACCCCAGAAAAAAAGACCTAAGGCTATAGATACAGCACTTAATAAAATAATGAAAAATAATCCAGCACGTTTCCATTTGTGACTCATTTACAACTCCATTTCCCTTTTTTACATTCCCTTGACTACTGAAAGTAACTTTTGATTCATACTTTGCGAAGCAATTAAGTTATTTTGATTAGTTATCGTTATCATTTCACAGGCTAATGCCAATGCAAGCCAATAAGAAAGTTCGGTTTGATTTCCAACAAAAATCTCAAGCATATATAGATGTTCAGGAACGATCTGATAATCAGCTAACTGTTTTATAATATTAATTTTTTCCTTACTGTCGATGTTTGTGAACCAAAGCTGATTGATCTCTTCTAATGCACATTGCATATCAACCATCTGTTTTAAATCAGTGGTCAAATCATTCGATATCATCGGTCTTAAAATTTCACTTTTCGCAAAACTAATGTTTAGCTCTTGATAATAAGTTTTATTGGTCAACAAAAAAGCAGCAACAAACGCTGAACCATTTGATTTAGCGTTATTAATGATAATTAATTGGACTCCTGGCTGAGATGAATCAATATTTTCAATTAAATTTTCTATATTTGTATTTTGCAAAATCTGATGAGATAGATTATAACCTAACGATATTTGGGCATTTTTATAGGCATGACTAATAGTTTGATCTATATAGCTAAAACTATCTGGTGAAGACAAAACTTTAATGTCCAGGTGTTCTGTAGAAGGTAATTGAATTAGTGTATCTTTTATCGCGAAAAAAAGATCCTCAATGTACCTTTCGGCTTTTACATCCCCTTCAAACTCTAGTGACTTATTAACTTGAGAGTCTATATTCGATGCATTACTATAGATTTCCATACTAGTTATATGTGTTGGTATGGAGTAATAACTATCGAGAACAACTAATGACTGCATTGCCCATTTTTGCCAGTTTTGATCGACCTTTTGCTGTTCCTGTTGCCATATTTCATATTCTTCTTGAGATAATCCATAAAGATATAATCGTATGCCAAAAGCGGAACCACCGATTAAAGTTGGTATAAATGTTGCCACCGCCCAATACATCCACTGAGAGTGAAAATTTTTACTTGGCCAAATTGCAGCAAGAATTAAACAAGTAATAATAAATAATACAATAAAGAAAAGAAACCACCTTCCACGGTTTAACTTTACCGGTGGTTTTATAATATTTAGAGTATTTGGTTTAGGCCAAGACATAATTTTAATCAATCTCCGATGTAGTGGTTGTTGCAATAACCTTGCAGCCACAAGCACAGGCACATTGATCCATAACAACAGGTTTACCGTCTGAGAATGTATAAGTGGAAGCTTCAATAATTGGGTTTACACCATGACCGGGTAAAGGGCAACTGACTAAATCCCCTAATAGCGCTACTAACTTACCTTCTATATTCGTTTTTGACGATACCGAAATCACCCTACCTCCATGTGTTGTTGGATCACCCAATCGTACGACGTTTCTACCCATTTATATTCCTTTATGATTCTAGGTTATTTTCCACTTTTTGAATTAAAGATTTTAGATTCATTAAAATAGTATTAAAACTGATAATCTTTTTTAATCATTACCTTGCTAAAGTATGTTAAATCTGAAGATCAAACATAAATAAAGCAATTTATCTAAAATGATTTATAACAAGTTCACTTCGAATAAAACAGTCAAATAGCCTAGTTATATTCTTAGTTTAGCTTTGTTGTTAATCACCATTAACATGGACAAATAACTATGAGAAAACTAACCTCATCATCCGCCAGAAAAGTTGAGCAACTTTAGCTAACCTAAACTGTTAGCTAATTAGTCTTTACTAACAAATATCATGAGATCAGTTAACTCATTTTCCATGTTATGTCCCCCTTTTATTCCTTAAAAGGTATTTATCTTTATATTTTATTTATCCTTTTTAACTGGTTTACTTTTTTTATTTGTTTTTTCTGTTGATTGAGCCTTCACCTTTGTCGCTTTTTGAGACTTATTTTTTTTAATCTCAGCCTTACTTTGTTCATTCCCCCACTCAAGCACAATACCTTCTGACTCGTTAAAATCGAGTATTAGTTTTGGTACTTCACTATCTGTGCTATTACTTCTTTGTAAAAGTAAATTTGAAACCACAGGTAAAATTTGCTGATTTAATATGCTATCAATATTTCTAGCACCAGTGTCAGGTAAAAGACAAGCCGACACTAATGTGTCATATAATTTTTCACCAACTTCAAACACTATCTTGTAATGTTTTTGTAATCGGCTAGCAACTTTATTGAGTTTCATTTCAACAATTTTACGTAAAGCTTGTTGACCTAGTGGCGTATAAATCACAGTTTGAAAACGAGCTAATAACGCAGGTTGGAAATGTTCTCGTATAATTGGGCGTAATAGTTCTTGCTGAGTAGCTGTATCTGCATCTGGCATTTCATCAAAAAGCGCCATTAGTTCATCACTACCCAAATTAGAGGTCATTAATATCAAAGTATTACGGAAATCAATTTCACGTCCTTCACCATCACGCATAAACCCACGGTCGAATACTTGATAAAATAAATTAAGAACATCACGATGTGCTTTTTCAACTTCATCCAGTAATACAACACTATAAGGTCTTTTGCGAACAGCTTCGGTTAACACACCTCCCTGTCCATATCCTACATATCCTGGTGGTGACCCCTTAAGTTGTGATACAGTATGTGACTCCTGATATTCCGACATATTAATCGTTACAATTGATTGATCTCCACCAAATAAAGTATCAGCAAGTGCTAATGCCGTTTCTGTTTTACCAACACCTGAAGGACCAACTAATAAAAATACGCCCATAGGAGCATCTTCTGAAGTTAGTCCTGTTTTTGCTGCACGAATTCGTTTAGCGATTTCAAAAAGTGCATTATCTTGGCCTACAACTCGTTTTCCTAAATCTTCCTCGAGAGAAAGCAAGTGGCTTTGTTCATCTTTTAATAAACTTTCTAAAGGTACACCAGTCCAGTCAGAAATAACAGCAGAGACCACCCGACTGTCAACGTCAAGTGATAGTAAAGGCATGTTACCTTGTAGATCTGACAATTCTTTTTGCATATCACTTAATTGACTAAGTACTTTTTTATCAGATTTATTGGTAAGTTTTTGTCTCAATGCTATTAATTTTTCAACTATTTTTTTCTCTTTTTCAAATTGCTGCTGTTTGTTATTCAAAAGATCTGTCAATTGGGTTAACTGCAACGCTATTTCATTTAAACGTTCATCTGATATTTTTTCACCTAGCGCAAAATCTGCTTCGATTGCTTGTTTTTCTATGTTAAAAGAGGCAATTTTTGCTTCGAGTTCAGTGATCGATTCAGGGATAGTATCAAGCCCCATGCGAACACGAGCAGATGCAGTGTCGAGTAAATCGACTGCTTTATCCGGCAATTGGCGGCCACTAATATATCGACGAGATAGCGAAACGGCCGTTTTCACTGCTTCATCTAAAATATGCACGCCATGATGCTTAGCGTATCTTGATTTCAAGCCACGTAACATAAGGGATGCTTTTTCATCATCCGGTTCATCCACTTTAACCATTTGAAATCGGCGTTCTAATGCAGCATCTTTTTCAAAATATTGTTTGTATTCAGACCAAGTTGTGGCTGCGATAGTGCGTAATTCACCCCTTGCTAATGCTGGCTTTAATAAATTAGCAGCATCTGCTCCCCCGGCTGAATTACCTGCGCCAATAATAGTATGTGCTTCATCGATAAAAAGGAGTACCGGAGTTGGTGATTGTTGTACTGCATCAATCACATTTTTTAATCTCTGTTCAAATTCACCTTTAACGCCTGCACCAGCCTGTAGTAAACCTAAATCAAGCGTTAGTATGCTTACATTTTCAAGATTTTTGGGGATGTTTCCTTCAGCTATACGAAGTGCTAATCCTTCCACAAGAGCTGTTTTACCCACACCTGGTTCACCAACTAAAATTGGATTATTTTTACGGCGACGTGATAATATGTCTACCATTTGTCTGATTTCACTATCACGACCAAAAACTGGGTCAATTTTTCCGGCTTTGGCTTTTTCAGTTACATTTTCTGTAAAGCGCTCAAGGGCAGCTTTATGATGATTTGCCTGTGTATTCGGTTTGTCACTATTTGTTGTATTTTCGAATGATCCAGATTTTTCATTTCTGTTCATTGCTGTTTCTTTATTAACTTGTGTATTAATATCTAAAGTTTCAGCAGATGTTGAGGTTGAATCTGAATAATAGTTGTATTGATATAGTGGGTTTTCATCAGATACCGTATCTAATTTCGAACGAATTTTTTTTAATGAAACAGCTGGTAAACTCAATAATTGCCATGCATCTTGAGCTTTAAGACAGTGTGGCATTTCAACTAAAGCTTGTAAAATATGGACAGAACGGATCATCTCTTCTTGATCTTCTAATGATGCCTTCAGCCATGCTGATTGAATTACCGCTATTAATGATGATGATAAACTAGGTTTGGAATCGATTGTATGTGGTAAGAAATCCAGATATTTAAGTAATCCAGACCAGACTTTATCCATATCAAGTTGATAATGTCTAGCTATGATTGTTATATCGCCTGAACCCTGCTCTAATAATTTCAATAACCAATGTTCAAGTGTAACTTCTGTATGAGCTCTTGTTTGGCATAATCCAGCAGCCGCTTCTAAAGATTTTGCACAATAAGAATTTAGTCGTCTCAATAAGATAGAGGGGTCAGTAATCATTTGCAGTCCTTTTCTAATTACATTATTAGTATTATTATGACAGCCCCTATTAATGGCTAATAAGGGCTGTGTTAATTAAATTAACCTCGGCTTTCTACCCAGCTGTCTGAGTGAATGATGTTGCCATCTTTATAAGTCCAGGTAATTTTTTCATAACGAAGTTCAATACGCTCAAGGTGATTGTATTGCTCTTTTGTTGGATCTTTGATGTTGTGCATTTCTGGTTTAACAGAAACAACTTTAACGCCATCCATTAAAGTATTGAAATACTCAACTTCTTGACCCGCATCGTTAATTTTGTACCACTTGATCTCAACTGATTGTAAGTTTTGACCGGTAGTAACGGCTTTGTAAAGGTAAGGCGATGAAGCATCAACTTCTTTAACAAATTCAAGTGCTTTATGTACACGTGTACCTGTTAATTTACCTGTATTACCATCTGTAGGGATGTATACTCGGTGGTCAAACTCAACCACTTCAACACTACCCTCGCGCCCAACAACGGTTACAGAACCTTTGATTTCAGCACCGCCATCATCCTTTAAAAACATATAAGCTGGAACAGCCATTGTTTGTCTCCTTTTGTTGTTTTTGCTTTACATATTTAGTTTTCTCTCGACCAAATACAATTTGACGATTGAGGAACTAAATTAATTTCTACCCTTCGATTTTTAGCACGACCCTCTAGCGTGTCGTTACTCACTAAAGGTTTTTTGGCTCCATGCCCTTGAATGGCAAAACAGGTCTCCGGTAAGTCACTGGCTTTTAAAATCCAATCACGTACCGACATTGCACGATTAAATGATAATTGTTCGTTTTTTAACTCATCACCGACCGAATCGGTATGACCTGCAATGATAATTAGCCAGCCTGTTTCCGGATTGGTATTCATCTGTTTTTTGATATCAACTAAAGCATTAATTAATACTTTTTCAGATCCCGTTTTTAAATTTGCTTGTCCACTTTCAAACAAAGCTAAACTATCAAGACGAATGGACGGAGGTGGCTCTTTGAAGATAACTTCCGTTTTTTCGACTATTACTTTCTCAGGTTCTGGTGGTTTTGCCACATAGTCACTCATTGATACATTTAAAGGCTCCACAAGTTGTGAACCACGGTATAACCCCATTCCTAAACGGATAGGTTCTCCTTGCGTAAAATATTCATTTAATAATGACTTATCGTTTTTTAATACATCCAATGCTTGTCGTTTTTCTTCATAGTTATTCATTGGAATTAAACGATAGTGATGAATATCATTCTGGATTTGACTAATAAACTTAACATTATTACAAAATGAAGCGCCTAAACAGCCCATGATAAACAGTGAAGTAATCATGATTAAACCACAAACCATTGAACACATATGAGAAAATGGATACGCTATTGGCATAAACTTAATCAAACTATCTGGTGGAGTAATACCGCCTTGAATAGTGTGAGTATTAGGAAGTGATAAGGTAGTCGCACTTTCCCATAGTTTTTGCATTATATTTTCATTTATAAGCGTTTTATTCGTTGGGTAAATCACCACTCCTGATGGCACACATTTAGCAATCGGTTGTTTCTCACTAATTAACGTCGTTAAAACATTAGTTTCAAACCATGATTGAGTTTCATTGAGAAATGGACGAAGTCGTAAGCGCCTTTCCCTTTCATCACTTGGGATCTTGATATCATTAACCCAATTATTGATTGGTGATAAATAACGATCGAGTAAATATAACTTTTGATTAACTGACTGAAACCAGTAAACCGGTAAAGGATTATACTCATCATAAATCAGGTCATTTAGCCCAATATGTACCGATAAATAAACAGGTAATTGATATTTTGCTATACGACAAGTATCAACCCAAGACTGCCGAAATGCTTGCAATTTTGCAACAAATAAACCTTGTTTATCTTCTATTTCAGGATTTAATGCCAAAAATACCCCGACACGACCTAACATGTCAGGCCATTTAGCAATCAATGAATCATAGACTATTGGTAAATGTGAGTACTCATCGACATATATCCAAACTGCTTCTGAAGAGACTAAGACATTTGATTGAGCTAATGTTAAATCTTCAGGAAAAAAATCTTTTGCTGCACTACCAGTCACTAATAAAATGGGTAAACGATAACGTTGTCTTGCAGGTAATAAATCAAGTTTTTCCGTTAAAAATTGAATATTTGCCGTAGAGGCCGCTAACACACGCCGATAACGAAGCATCTGCCAAAAACATCCACCTGCAATAGCGAAAACTATAATTGAACCTAATATCTTCCAACCTATTGTAATTGGCAAAAAAACGAATAATAACAATAGGCTTAAGACTAATGCATATATTATTTGAATATACTTTGGGTAATCGCTCATAATAAACCTTTCTAACCAACAAGTTGCTTAACTAATTTATCGAGTTGATTATCCAACACAAAGTAAAGTCCAATAACAGCCATAACTGACAATGCGGTACATGCTAACAAAATGGCTTTACGACCTTGATAACGATACGTTTTCGGCTGTTCTATAATTGGATAAGATTGATCTGGTTCGTATTCACGTAATGATTCACGTAAAGCTAAAATTAGATGTTCTCGTTCCATTTGCGGTTTATCCAGATAACAACCTTGAAAACCTAGCCCTAAAACTCTATCAAAACAAGCCAACACTAACTCTGCTTTTTTATCAGCCTTAAGTCTGGAACGTATTTTTTCAAACAGATCATAACCTGCATTATGAGTATTAAAATAAATGACTTGCAACGGCGATCCTAACCACTCATCATAATCTTGATTTTTGGGGTTATCACGATGGCAAAGTAGCACAGTTTCATCCAATAAGGCACATAAAGCATAACAAATGTCATCAATGACATCTTGAGAGTATTGCGCATTATGTAACTGCTCTTGAACGTTTAAAACTTGCTGTTTACAAAGCTCATACAATTTATGACCTGAGGGGATATCAGCTTTAGCTTTTAACTGAACTACAACCAAGATCGAATCACGTAGTAGCTGATCAATATTAATTGGGTTAGATTCTATACTCATAATTCGTCCCTATGATCGTAAAACTGCAAACAGCTCTAATGAAATATCAGGCATTGCTCTTGGCACATAAAATTCACAACAACGGGCAGTCAACATATTTTTTGCTGCTTCATGTGAAAGATCTAATGCAAAATATTGATTGTCTAAACGTACTGGTATTGCAGCAGGCACATGACTTAATGCTTTAATTGGTATTCCTGATAATGCAGAATGAATAATTTGTCTGACATCATCTGGCGCACCTGCTTTACACAAGATTGGAAATCTTGATTGTAATTGATGCCCAGGCATACTCGAGCGAACTGACAAATAAAAATCAGCTTCCTCAACAAGCCGAGAATCATTTAATTGTCCTGTCCACAAGGTATCTTTATCATGAACTAATTCAATTTTAACGACTCGAGACGGCAAGCTCTCTTCAAGCAAGTTACGTACTAGCCCAAACAAAGGAGGGAAAACTTCATTAAGATTGTTATGTTGGTATGCAGGAATACCATCAACATCATTGAGTAATGAAAATGTTAACAATGCACCAGTAAACGCAGTTAGTGTTTGGTATAGCTTTTCAGGATGAACTGAGGGATTATCCCGAAAAAATCTAATCTGAGGTTCATAAGTATTTAACGCATTTAAAAGCCAAAACAAAGACACATCTGCTGTAGCAAATTCTGCAATTTGCTGATTACGTTCATGTCGCATTCCCATTAAATGGTGACGTTTTGCTTGCATTTGAATACATAAAAGTTCTAACTCTTTGACAAGAGTACCACTTTGCGTAAATAAATTTAGCGATGGTGGAAGGTATTCTAAATCAAGCACAAATCGCCCATTAAGATCACGTTTTAAACGAGCAACAGGACAAGTTAAATAATCACTCTGATTTTCAAAATCAAATAAGAATGTTAACGCATAGTGCTCGACAGCAATACTTTGGACATTTTGGCCAAGCAAATCTGGAACTTCAACCCATTCTTGCCGAAAACGAAGTGGTCTTTCAAGACGCTGGTTTTCTTGTAAACAGTTCCCACCATTGGCTTGCAAAAGTGGAATACCGATAAAAACGGTTACTTCATCAAGCTCCGGCGGAACATCGATATTTAATATTCTGGCCTCAGGTAATTTATCAGCAACATCCGTATTGATAACAACACCATCAGGAAAACGAATATTGATTGATTCAGCTTGCAACCTATCTACAGTAAGCGCATAAGTATCAATTGTAAGACTTTCAATCCCCCAAGGGTTAGCTACGGCTAAAGTAGCTAATTTTTGTAAAGAGAATTGTTGCCACAACGTTTGCTGCTGGAATTGTTGAGGCGTCAAAAAGACGCCTTCGTTCCATAATGGACGAAATAGTTTCATCAGGTCTAACACTCCTTATTAGATATTAATGAAATCAGGCTAAAACACTTATGCTTTAGCTTTTGGCATCTGAGATACCATTGATAAATTAATATCCATTCCTTCAATTTGGAAATGAGGAATTAAGAAGGTTTTAACGCGGAAGAATCCTGGATTATCTTCAATATCTTCTACAATAACGTTAGCTTCTTTTAATGGATGAGAAGCTTGTACTTCATCACTAGGATCTGTCATTTCAGTCACTAAATTGCTTACCCATTTATTCAATTCAAGTTCAAGCAAACGACGATCTTTTGTTGCACCAATATTTTCACGCTGAATAACTTTCAGATAATGCGCAATACGTGATAACAAGAAGATATAAGGCAAACGAGCGTTAATACGACTGTTAGCAGTTGCTTCTTTTGTGTCATAAAGAGCCGGTTTTTGCGTTGAGTTTGCCGAGAAGAAACATGCATAATCTCTATTTTTATAGAATGATAATGGAATAAATCCTAAATTAGCAAATTCAAACTCACGTGTTTCCGGAATAAGCACTTCGGTTGGAATTTTAACTTGATTACCGGTACCTAAATCATAAAGGTGAATAGGTAAGTCTTCAACCAATCCGCCAGCTTGAGGTCCTCTGATTTGAACACACCAACCATTACGAATGAAACTTTTCGCCATATTAGCTGCAAAAGCATAAGATGCATTAGCCCATAAATAACGGTTATGATCTAAACCTTTAACATTTTCAATATAATTAAAACTACGGACAGGAATGGTATCTGGACCATATGGTAAACGCGCAAGAACTCTTGGCAAAGTTAATCCGATATAACGAGAATCATCAGTTTCACGGAAACTATTCCATTTAGTATATTCAGCACGGTCAAAATAATTAGCAATATCCTTGATTGCTGCGACCTCTTCCATGGTTTCTTTACCAAAGAATTTAGGACCAACAGAGCTAATAAATGGCATGTGCGCAGCGGCCGCTACTTTGGAAACATTACGTAACAAGGCGATATCTTGTGGGTTACGATCAAATTCATAATTTGAAATCGTTACACCAATTGGCTCACCACCCGGGGTATCATATTCTTGGATATAGGTATGTCGATAGAAACCAGTTTGAATTATTTCCGGTGCATCTTCAAAATCTTGTCGTAGTTCTTCTTTTGAGACGTCTAATAATTCAATTTTTACATTACGACGAAAATCAGTACGATCAACTAAGAATTTAAGCCCACGCCAAGTACCTTCGATCTCCTGGAATGTTTCGTGATGCATAATCTCATCAAGTTGACGGCTTAATTTTTGGTCTATTTGACTAATATGATAATCTAATAAATGTTTATCTAGCTTCTCAATTTTTTGCGATGAACTTTGGATCAATTTAAGTAAAATATTGATCGCCATTGTAACACGTTCATCTTGCGAAGATTCAAATAGTACTTCGTTATCTTCAAACTTATCAATTTCACCAGCTTTTTCAATTGGATTTAAATTGATTTTATCAAACAAAGATTGGTAAACACTGCCATTCTCATGTACAACCGTTTTAGTTGTGCTGTCTTGCTTTTTAATGTTCATAACTCTATTCTCTTAATTGCTACCAAAACTTTATATTTTGTCCAAAAAATAAAGTTTTAATTTATTGAATTTCTACTTTTCACTTTCAGATACAATTGACTCTAACTCAGCTCGAAGCTCATCAGTTAATTGTTCGTTTTTCACTATTTTTTCAAGCTCATAACGGAAAGTAGCGTTATCTAATAAGTTTGATTTTAAATCTCTTAAAAGGTTACGCATTGCAAGTAAAGAACGGAGTTGTGGTATTTTTTTAGCAACTTGTTCGGGGGAAAAATCTTTCATATCTTCAAAAGATAAATCAACATTAAATTCACTGCCATCATCTGCAAGTGTGTTACGAACACTAATTTTGGCTTGCGGATTAAAATCTTTAAGAACTGCATTGAAATTATTTTTGTTAATAGATACCTTTTCTTTTTCTGAAAGAGGGCGTTTATCCTTGCCACGACCATAATCGCCAATAGATAAAATTTTGAGGGGTAATTCGACTTTCTTTTTCGCACCGCCAGTATGTAAATCTAAACTAATATTAACACGAGCAGCAGGGACTTCGTTTTGAAAACTGTTTGACATAACTTCTCCTGAATTTCCATTTCCTTTTTTTAAGGATGATCAATAAACAACCTTAAGTAGAAAATAAATTACACGATTAAAGTTTAAATTACAAACTTAAGCCGGATAACTAATTAATGCTCTTTTAGAAACTATGAGAACTTAATAGAAACTATAAGCACATTACCTCATTTTTCTAATTAAATTAAAAATGAATAAAAAAATCTTAAGTAAAAATTAAATTAATTTAAAGGATTAAAAAATTATTAATTATATAATTTTGTATATAAATCAATAAGAAATATTAGGGTAAATTAACGATAAAATTTTTTTGGAAAGCACCATTTATCAACTGCTAAAAAATATACAATAATGGTAACCTATGTCATGTATTTTTTTTATCAAAAAAATTAAGAACACAAAAAATGCATTTATATCTACAAACAGAAACCATACAAGCGCACAAATTTTCGCCGATTGTTAAAGAATTTAAATAAAATTTACAATTAAAAATGCAAAATTTCATCATAAAAACAGGTTACTCTGTAAATTTTAGCGCTTAAAAAAGTATCGTTTAATACAATTGATAACACGTTATCCAGATATCAACGATAATAAAACGTTGGCAACTCAAATAAATATGAAACCGATAGTTGGTTAAAAGACAAATGATAATAATTAAATTACAGTTGATTTAAATTGTTTTATTTGTTGATTTATTTGTTGTTTTAAGCTGATTATACAATGAAAAATCATCAAAACGTTCCAAAAAATATCAGCTCTCTATAAAATGACTTTTTTTATCAAATAAATAAAGGGAATTGATATTTTCAATCTTCCTTTTATTTTGCTCTTGTGTACTATAGCGATATTTTTGTGGGCTAAGGCCAATTCTTTTTTTGAAAATACGAGAAAAATAGAGTTGATCTTCAAAACCACAACAGAGCCCTATTTCAGCAATATTCATTTGTGTTGTTTGTAATAAAATCTTTGCACGACTTATTCTTTGTTCTTGTCGCCATTCACCAATCGACATGCCCATCTGATCTTTAAAAATATGTGCAATTCTCGATGTTGACAAACAAACTTTATCAGCAACGTTATCTAACAAAAATTTATTCTGATCCAGAGTATCAATCAGATAGTTACACACTTGCAATACACGATTATCAATACTTAGTGCAAACGTATCTGAACTTTCTTGAGCACGCCTTATTAAAAATTGCTCAAGCATACTCATAGCTAAATTTTCAGAATAAATAATCGTGGATTGTCCCACTTCGACAATTTTAATAAATAATTGCTCCAGCTCTTCTTTAACTTTAATGCTAGGGCGATAAAAACCTGTATTTTCTAATCGATTTTCCCAAGTTAACAAATATTTCCATGTTGATCTTGGTCTAAAATAGATCCAGAAGTGAAACCAATTATTTTCATCGTCTTTACGTCCATACAGGTGAGGCTCTTTTGGTGGAAATAGGACAAAATCACCGGGATGACAATTAAAAAATTCCTGATTACGATAAATAGTTCCCTGACCTGCGTAAGTTAGATTGATTATATAACCATTTAATCCCTTTGGGCGATCAATAAAAAAATCAAATTTCCCTGCTTTTTCTATAGGTGTTAACCCCGATACAAGATGAACATTAAATGAATAGCCTGGAAGCAGAGGATCATTTTGTTGAAAAGTATTCATCTTTTACCGCCCTATTTTTCTAAGATTTTTTTATTTTTACATAAAAATTCTTTTTGAATAGTAGCAATAGTGAGATCTCTATCACAAAACAAAATACCTAGACAGAATCGTCTATATTTATAGCAATAAATAACCTACTGGATAAAACTTAAATTAATTATTCTTCCGTAAAAGTTCCATTTAATTTGTTTTTGAGGTGGTATCGGATGAATAAAAAAATAGCAATTGGATTAGATTTTGGCAGCGATTCAGTCAGGGCTTTAGCGGTTGATTGTCAAAATGGTCAAGAATTAGCAACAGAAGTTGTGTATTACTCACGTTGGGCAAAAGGTGAATTTTGTGATCCGAAAAAGAATCAATTCAGGCATCACCCACTTGATTATATTGAATCAATGACCCTATCAATTCAATCTGTAGTCAAACAACTTGACACTTATGCTAACAATGTAGTTGCTATTGGTGTTGACTCGACAGGATCAACTCCCGCCCCAATTGATGATAATGGTGATGTACTAGCCCTGAAACCAGAGTTTACCAATAATCCTAATGCCATGTTTGTATTATGGAAAGATCATACCTCAGTGAACGAGGCAGAAGAAATTAATCAGCTATGCGCAACGTCCGACTATTCTCAGTATTTAGAATATTGTGGTGGTGTATATTCTTCTGAATGGTTTTGGGCGAAAATCATGCATATTTTCCGCCATGATAATGCCGTGAAAAATTCAACTGCATCATGGATTGAATTATGTGATTGGATCCCAGCTTTATTATCCGGAACGACAGCGCCCAATAAAATTAAACGCGGGCGATGCGCAGCCGGCCATAAATGTTTTTGGAGTGAACAATGGAATGGCTTACCGCCGTATGAATTTTTTGAAAAGCTTGACCCTTCACTTGTCAATGTACTGCCTTATCCATTGTTTAAAGAGACCTATACTGCCGATAAGCAAGTGGGAGTCATCACATCACACTGGGCAGACAAACTAGGATTGCCGACATCAGTTGTTATTGCCGGAGGCGCTTTTGACTGCCATATGGGTGCGGTTGGTGCAGGTGCTGAGCCTTATACTTTAGTAAAAGTAATTGGCACTTCAACATGCGATATATTACTGGCAGAAAAAGAAGTCATTAAAGATCGTTCAATCAAAGGTATTTGTGGTCAAGTTGATGGTAGCGTAATGCCTAATTATATTGGATTAGAGGCTGGCCAATCAGCTTTTGGTGATATGTATGCTTGGTATCAAACATTACTAGGTTGGCCGCTTAACCAATTAACCAAACAATTACCCGAAATACAATATGAAGTTGATCAATTAAAACAAACATTATTGAACCAGCTAGCCACGCAATGGTCTCAAAACCCTAATTTAGACAATATCCCAATAATCCTTGATTGGTTTAATGGACGCAGAACTCCATTTGCTAATCAACGGCTCAAAGGAGTTATCTCCAATTTAACGATTGCAACCGATGCTTTAACACTTTTTGGTGGTTTGATTTTATCAACTGCATTTGGTGCTAAAGCAATTATGGAATGTTTTATTGAACAACAAGTCCCTGTAAATAATATTGTTACATTAGGTGGTATAGCCAAAAAATCCCCTGTTATTATGCAAGTTTGTGCTGATGTTATGAATCGTCAATTAAAAGTTGTCAAATCAGAACAATGCTGTGCATTAGGTGCAGCAATTTTTGCAGCCGTTTCAGCCAATATTTATCCCGACATTCCAACCGCTCAAAAAATAATGTCCAGTAAGATCGAAAAAATGTTTATTCCAAATGCCGAAAGAGCCGCCAAATATCAGCAGCTGTATAGCAAGTATCTAACTTGGTCTACCTCTTGCGAACCTAATTATCACGTTTAGATTTGCACCCAACCTATCAATTAAATTTAAAGGAGTGAAATATGTTTGTTTATGAAGAAGCAGAAATTTGGTTTGTCGCTGGAAGTCAACATTTATATGGCCCGGAATCACTTGAGCAAATCAAAAAAAATATCCAATTAGTCTCAGAGTATTTCAATAAAGAAGCCAATCTACCAGTAAGAATAGTTCTTAAACCGCTAGCCACTAAACCGGATGAAATATATCGCTTATGCCAAGAAGTTAATTATTCGCAAAATTGTGTCGGTTTAATCACATGGTTACACACCTTCTCTCCAGCAAAAATGTGGATTAATGGATTAACCCAGTTACAAAAACCATTGCTACAACTTCATACGCAGTTTAATGAACTAGTACCATGGGATTCAATGGATATGGATTTTATGAATCTTAATCAAACTGCACATGGTGGGCGTGAATTTGGTTTTATTGGGTCTCGTATGCGTTTAGCTCATTCCATTGTCACAGGTTATTGGAAGGACAAGGAGGTACATGAAAAAATTGCAAAATGGATGAGAGTTTGTGTAGCCATACATGAAGAAAAAACAATGAAAGTAGTGCGATTTGGCGACAATATGCGAGAAGTTGCAGTAACCGAAGGCAATAAAGTATCGGCACAAATAAAATTTGGCTACTCAGTCAATACACATGCAGTGGGCGATCTGGTTTCGGTAATTAATTCAATCAATAATAGTGATATTGCCCAATTAATTGAGGAATATGAAACACTTTACCAAATTAGCCCTGTTGCTCAAGTTAATGGTCCAAAAAGACAAAATTTAATTGAAGCAGCAAAAATTGAATTAGGTATCAAAACGTTTCTTGAACAAGGCAATTATTCAGCATTTACCACTACATTTGAAGATTTATATGGTTTAGCACAATTGCCCGGTCTTGCCGTCCAACGGTTAATGGAAAAAGGTTATGGATTTGCCGCAGAAGGTGACTGGAAAACAGCCGCATTACTTCGAACAATGAAAGTAATGGCAAAAGACCTGTCTGGTGGAACGGCTTTCATGGAAGATTATACTTATGATTTCACCAAAGGCAATGAACTGGTTATCGGTTCACACATGTTGGAAGTTTGCCCGTCTATCACTGATGATGAAGTTAAACCATTATTGGATATTCAACCGTTAGGGATTGGTAATAAAGCCGATCCTGCACGCCTTATTTTTGCATCCAAACCTGGCTACGCTATCAATGCAAGTTTGATCGATATTGGTAATCGTTTCAGACTGATAACTAATGCATTACAAACCATTAAACAACCGTACCCATTACCCAACTTGCCTGTAGCTTGTACAGTATGGAAACCACTACCTTCATTAGATATTTCAGCCGAAGCGTGGATTCTTGCCGGCGGAGCTCACCACTCAGTTTATACCCAAGCATTATCAATGGATTATTTTAGACTCTATGCGCAACTGCACAATATTGAATTACTTGTGATTGATGAAAACACAGAAATGTGTAATTTCAGAAATGAACTGCGCTGGAATGAAATCGCCTATGGTAACACTAATGCATAACATTCTGATTTGGTACATAAAATTAAAGAAGTTATAACCGATAATTTTTAAAATAGATATAAATAAGGGGTAAATAGATGGATATCAATACACCTATACCAATGGATAAAAAGGCAAACAGTTCCGCAAAAAAAATGACATTTTTAATCGGTTTTTCAGCTGCCATGGCTGGATTATTATTTGGTTTAGATATTGGCGTAATTGCCGGTGCTTTACCGTTTATCACCATCCAATTCCAACTTACCACACAACTTCAGGAATGGGTGGTTAGTTCCATGATGTTAGGCGCAGCCTTAGGTGCCATATCAAATGGTTGGTTATCTTTTTATCTAGGAAGAAAATATAGTTTGCTAGCGGGCGCTTTATTTTTTATTGTCAGCTGTTTTGGCTCGGCTTTAGCGCCGAATGTCGAAGTCCTGCTCGTTTGGCGGGTGATCTTAGGGTTTGCTGTTGGAATAGCTTCGTATACGGCACCATTATATCTTTCTGAAATGGCACCAGAAACAATCAGGGGAAAAATGATAGCTGCATATCAATTATTAGTAACAATTGGTATTTTATTAGCTTTCTTATCTGATACCTATTTCAGTTTCACCGGAAACTGGCGAATGATGCTTGGTATTATCGCTATACCAGCAATTATTTTATTTTTGGTAGTGATATTCCTTCCTAATAGCCCTCGTTGGCTAGCTTCCAAAGGTCGATTAAAGGAAACCCAACAAGTTCTTCGATTAATTCGGAACGATCCAAACAAAATTCAACAAGAATTTGATGATATTACCGAAAGCTTAAAAGAGAAACAAGAAGGATGGACTCTTTTCAAAGCAAATAAAAATGTCCGTCGCACGGTTTACCTTGGTATGGCATTGCAAGCAATGCAACAATTTACCGGCATGAACATTATTATGTATTATGCACCGAAAATTTTTAGTCTTGCTGGCTTTCAAACAACGGAGCAACAAATGGTTGCAACCATAATTGTTGGACTCACTTTTGTATTAGCCACCTTTATTGCAATTTTTACCGTCGATAAATTAGGACGAAAACCTATTTTAAAAGTTGGATTTGGTATTATTGCAATAGGAACACTAATACTTGGTATTTGCCTGCAATTAATTGAAAACGGAAACACATCCTCAATCACATCTTATGCTGCTGTCGGTATGGCTATTATGTGTATAGGAGGATATGCCATGAGTGCTGCACCTGTGGTATGGATCCTTTGTTCAGAAATTCAGCCATTAAAAAGCCGTGATTTTGGTGTAACTTGTTCCACCACAACCAACTGGATATCCAATATGATTATTGGCGCAACTTTCCTCACTTTATTAAATCACATTGGTGTAGCACAAACATTTTGGCTGTACACCGCCATGAATATCTTATTCATTTTTGTTGTTATCTTGTTTGTGCCTGAAACTAAAAATATTTCGTTAGAACATATCGAAAAAAACCTAATGTCAGGAAAAAAACTGCGCCATATTGGTGTTGATAAATAAACAAATAAAGGCTAATTGAAGGACAATTTAAATTGAATTGTCCTTACTTATTATTCAATTCCCTCTTTATTAATAGGATTTTATATGTTTACGTCATTAAAACAACGGGTACTAGCTGCCAACTTATTACTGCCGCATTATCAACTTGTCACCTTTACATGGGGCAATGTATCAGAAATTGACAGGCAAAAAGGCGTGATTGCCATTAAACCTTCAGGCGTTGCTTATGAACAACTGAACGAAGATGATATTGTTATCGTCGATTTGAACGGAAACAAAATAGAAGGCCGGCTAAATCCTTCAAGTGATACCAACACACATTTAGCACTTTATAGAGCTTTTGAGCAGATAGGCGGAGTCATTCACACGCATTCACGTTACGCAACTATCTGGTCGCAAGCTGGTTTAGATATTCCAGCATTAGGAACAACACATGCTGACTATTTTTATGGTGATATTCCTTGTACAAGAGCGTTAAGCCCAACCGAAATCGCAACAGATTATGAACTCAATACGGGCAAAGTAATTATTGAAGAATTTGCCAAACGTTCATTAGAGCCAATGGCAATTCCAGGTGTGCTAGTTATGGGTCACGGCCCTTTTGCTTGGGGCATTACTGCACATGACGCAGTACAAAACGCCGTAGTACTTGAGGAAGTCGCAACAATGGCATTAGCTACCCGAAATCTCAATATCGGTATTAAAATACAATCAGAATTATTAAATAAACACTATTACCGCAAGCATGGAAAAAATGCCTATTATGGTCAAGGATAAACAATGTCATTTCCATTGATTTGATACTGAAAATTAATGCAGTTTAAATAACCTTAAATTAAAACGTTAACCACTATTTTCAATTTTTAAAGCAAAATATTTAATAATTCAAAAAATATAAAAAAGCCCTGCACTGATCAGGGCTTTTTATTTGTATTAATTAAAGATAATTATGCTGTTATTTTTTCTTACCTTTATACTCATTATAATACTCTTGAGCAAGTTTACGCATTGATAAGCCAATTGCAGCATATTGATACTCATTTAAATTTGCTAAAGAAGCACGTGCTGAAGGGTGTTGAACAGCAAAACCTTTACCAGGTAACAGAACCACACCTGCTTCATCAGCAATTCTAAACAACATCTCTGAAGGATTTTTATTTTTCAAAATCCACTTAGCAAATTTATCATCGTAAAGTTCACGACAAATATGCTCTAAATCAATTAATGTATAATAATCAACGCTATTTTCATCTGTATTATGTTTAAGACCTAAATGCTGATAGAGCGATGCTGCACGTCGACGTATAAGCGATTTTAATGCCGCTTTATAACTTTGATCATTATCCATCATTTCACATAGAGCAAACAGAACCATTTGTACTTGTTGTGGTGTTGATAGCCCGGCGGTATGATTCAAGGCAACAGCACGACTATCGGCAACTAAGCGATCAATAAATTTAAGATTTTGCGGATCAGTGACAATTGAGCTATAACGTTTATTTAAAACCTGTTTAGCTTTACTAGGTAAAGCTTTAATGGTTTTATCAATGACATTGTCACGAGTGGTAGCAATTACCCCTAAACGCCAGCCGGTTGCACCAAAGTATTTTGAAAATGAATACACCAAAATAGTATTTTTAGGGCAAATTGCGAATAAAGATTGAAAATCATCAGCAAAAGTACCATAAACATCATCGGTTAAGATGATTAAATCAGGGCGTTTTTTCACTATATCAGCAATGATTTTTAAACTTTTATCATCGATCTTAACTGACGGTGGATTCGATGGATTGACTAAATAGAAAGCTTTTATTGATGGGTCTTCAAGTTTACGCAATTCAGACTCTGGATATTGCCAATTTGCATCCGGATCGGCATTAATCAATACTTCAACTAATTGATAATCATTAAGAGCTGGGATTTCCAAATATGGGGTAAAAATTGGTGCACCTATTGCAATTTTATCCCCTTTTTGAATCAAACCATTCTCTTTCATTGAATTAAATATATAAGCCATTGCGGCGGTACCACCTTCAACGGCAAACAAATCAAGATCATCACGATCAAGATACTGCGCTCCCATTTGTTGCAACACATAGGCTTTCACTATTTCTTCACTAAAACGCAACATTCTGTCGGGTACAGGATAGTTACATCCCAAAATACCTTGAACCATTTCTTGTAAAAAAGCGTTTTCATCAAGTCCTAGTTGATCACGAATATAGGAAAATGCTTTACCTAAAAAAGCGACACCAGGCGTTTCATAATTTTGGCGAACAAAATGCTCAAAGCGCCCTGTTAATCCAGCTTTTATTGGAAATCCACCTACACCTTCATTCAAATAAGAATAAGACATTTCCGATTCTTGAATTGCAAAAACACCCAGTTGGAAGAAAGCTTGACGCGGCCAAGTAGCAAGAAAGTTAGGATTACCACGACCAGCATTTAACATAGTTCGGTCAGCGTGGCTTTGAGCTAGTTTAATTAAGTTATCTTTCAATTCAAAAGGGCTTAAATTAGCGTACTTTGCATACTCTGTTTTAATTTTTTTCATAATTTGTACCTTTAATCTGATATTACAATTAAACAAAAGCCACAACTAATGGTCCTAGTAATGTTAGGAACACATTAGCTAAAGCATAAGTAATAGCAAAAGAGTTAGTCGGGGTAGAGTTACCTGCTTTGTTTAGCACTTCCCCAAAAGCTGGGTTAGCACTACGAGAACCTGCTAACGCACCGGCAAATACCGCTGAGTTTTTATAACCCAATACATATTTACCAAAATAGATAGCAAGCAACATAGGTAAAATAGTTACCACCACGCCAATTAAAAATAGAGACAGACCTTGTTCTCGAATGGTATCAATAGCTTGAAGACCAGAACTTAATCCAACAACCGCAACAAAACCAGCCAGACCAAAATCTTTTAATAGTTGCAATGCCCCTGTTGGAATATTACCAACAGTTTGATGAAGCGAGCGATACCAACCAAACAATAGGCCGGATAACAATGCACCACCACCAGCACCTAAAGTAATAGGAATATCACTAACACGGATAACGATTAATCCAATAATTAACCCCACAACCAAGCCCAAACCATGGAATATCCAGTCTGTTTTTTCGCTTTTAGTGATGGGTGCCCCAATTTTATCCACAACACGACGTAAATCGCTATCAGCACCATAAATTGTAATCACATCACCTAATTTTAAATTGATGTCATTATTGAGTGGTAGTTGCTGTCCGTCTCGATGAATAGCCGTTAAATAGATGCCATGTTTTAACTTCATCACTTCTTCAGACGATAAAACTTGCGTTAAATTTTGACCAACATAACGTGTATTACGCATCTCAACATCTTGTGTATTCATCACCACATCCATGCCAGAAGCGGAATTGACTTCAGTACCAAGCAAATCACTCGCTTTAATCATCGAATCACGGTGACCAACAACCAATATAATATCCCTTGCTTTCAATAAAGTATCAGGACTAGCTTCGAGGATATTATTACCCCGTTTGATACGTTCGATACTGATACCATCGACAAGCTTTTCAACACTCTCAACAGTTTGATTAATTTTATTGGTAATGCGATATAAACGGCCTGTAACATCTGATAGCGCTAAATTTTGGTTGCTACCTAATAGAAGTGAACCATGAAGTTGCTCAGCTTGTGCCTTCATCGCATCATCGTTAATATCACTGCCCATAATTTTAGGAAGGATATTGACACAAACAATAATGGCACCAAGCGAACCAAAAATATAAGTCACAGCATAACCTATTGTGACATTACCTTGCATTTTACTGAGTTCTTCAGCACTCAGACCTAATTGACTTAAAGCATCAGAAGCGGTACCCATAATTGCAGATTGGGTTAATCCACCAGCCGCTAAACCAGCTGCAAGGCCTTTATCTAAATGGAATAATTTTGCCAATATAACCACCGTTGCAAAGCCAGCAACAGCAATAAACAATGCTAAAAATATTTCACGTAAAGTTTTTACACCCAGTGAACGGAAAAACTGCGGACCACTTTCAAAGCCAACAGCATAAATAAATAGCGCAAATAGCACAGCTTTAACGCCAGCGTCAACTGTGACGCCAAAAACACTTAGTGCTACTGCCACGAGTAATGAACCTGCAACGCCACCCAATTGAAATTTACCAATGCGAATAGCACCGATTAAATACCCTAAACTCAGAGAGAGAAATAATAGAATTTCCGGTGAGTGTCTAAGTCCATCTAAAATCCAGTCAGAAAGCCATTGAAACATAATAATTGTCCTCAAGTGCTAAGATTTATGATTTAAGAATATGAAAAGATATTTGTCAGATTGGAGCAATATTCACAAAAGAATATGAATACAATTACATATTAAACTGCAATGAAAAGAATAGATATTCAATTTTAACGATTAATATTATTGTTAGAATATGGTAGTTGAAGAAATTAACATTATCAATAAGATTTTAAAGTATGCACACAGTTAAACTAAATGTGGAACTTAATTTATAAGCTCAGTAAAAAACTGAGCTTATAAACTGCTTGATTTTTAATATTCAGCATTGACAAAGAAGCTGAATAATTTAACTTTCGTAAAATTATTTTGTTTTAAAAATATTTTCTCTAATTCTCGCATCTAAATTGTTGATCCAACGATTATAGTTACGATGAACATTGCCACGTTTATCTTTTAAATTATCACTAGCTGAAACATATTCGATAGAATATCCATTAGCTGAATAAGGAATATTTACAACAACCTCAAATTTACGGTTGAACAAACTACCTCGGATATTGTTATTATCTACTGATTGAAATTTCCAAGTACCAAAAGCTGAACGACCATTAGTTGAAGTATTCAAAATCGCTTGTTTAACTTGCTCTTTTGTGACTCCTTGTACAGGTGTAGTGACATTTTTGGGTGCTTGAAATTTACTAGCACAACCGAGTAATGTGGTAATAAATAGCGTGGTTATAATTAACTTAATAATTTTCATTGTTAACTCCTTTAATCTAAATTATATTATTTAACGTTTTTTACATATCAACAAAGTATGACCGTATCCTAAGCCATCAATATCCTTTTCAACGTGAAAACCGGCGCTATTTAAACACTGATAAAAAACCTTCGAATGATAAAAACGACTATTACCATTTGCTAAACACGTAAAGTATAAAGATGAAGCATTTAAACTTAATGCCCCTGCTTCAAAAGCTTGCCTGTCCCAAAAAAGATCCATAATACATAAAACTGCATCATCTCTCATGCTACCATGAATCAACGACAAAATATGGGTAATTTGTTCTACACTAAAACAATCTAAAAACTGGCTCATCCACCAAACATCAGCTTCATTCGGCAGTTGTTTGGCTAATAATAAGTCAACGGCAAAACCATGAATTCGATCATCAAAACCGGCTGCTTTAATATTATTTTGGGCAACGGCTATTTGTTGAGGTAAATCTAAGAGTGTTATCTTAAGATCTGCACATTGCTGGGCACAAAAAATAGCCCATTTACCGGTATTTCCGCCAACATCATAAATATGCTTAGGATTGAGATCTTTAATATGAGAATAAGCAACTGGAAATGAATGATCAGAATAGAAGTGGTCAAAGGCGAACCAGCTTTTTTTTGCTTGTTCAGGTAATTCTTGTAATGCGGGGTAAATAGTATTCCAATCACCAAATACTTTTAATCCTTCAGGTTTACCATTTGCTAATGAGTCTTGAAGATAAAACATACTTTGATAACACACGTCTTTCACAAAATCGAAATTTACCTTCGTCATCGTGTCATGTAGCAAATAATGACCAACCTTACCTAAAATAAAATGATCATTATCTTGATAAACAATATGCATACTCAATCCAATATCTAATAAAAGCTGAAGAGAATAAGATGACAACGAAACTTTATCCATTAAATCATCTAAACTCATACCAGTTTTACCGGCATTATCGAGTTGAGCTAATATGCCTTCATTTTTCATACACGCAACAGCTTGAAACATTAATGGTGCAAATGCTATTTTTTGTGCTTCAGTTATTGCTTCTAAGGCAGTATAAATATCCTTATCATAATTAAATTTTTTTGTGTTGAGTCCTTTCAATCTATTGCCTTTTTGAAGTTTTACTGTATTTTATAAACAGCCCCATATTAGGGATTGGTAAAAATAAATAATATTACAATTTATTATTAAGTAAAGAGTTAATTGAAACATTATCAAGATGAATTTTTCTTTTTCCATAAAAAACTGGTTTGCTCTCTCTTCTGGTCTATCTAATCAATCGGATTGGGAAAATTGGTCTAAAAATTCCAACCATGATTGGAATTTGCCTTTGCCAAAGCTAGTCAATTTACCCATGATGCAAGCTCGCAGGATGAGTGTTCAATCACGTCTAGCGGTAGAAGTTGGAATGGAATTAATTAAACAATCTCAAGTTCCCGATCTCGCGGTATTTACCAGTCAACATGGTGAGATAGATAAAACATATAAAATTTTATCAATGCTCAATCAAAATAGTGATATTTCGCCCACTGATTTTGCTTTATCAGTTCATAATACCGCATCAGGTTTGCTAACTATTATTGCCAAAAAACCAATCCCAATCACTTCTATTTCTGCTCATTATGACAGTTTTCAACAAGGATTAATTGAAGCAATATCTGTATTAACGCAAGAAGATAAAACAGTATTACTAATAGACTTCGACGGAACCATTCCCGATACATATCACAGTTATATAAAGTCATCGGTTCCAACTTACGCTGTTGGCTATATAATAACAAGAGGTAATGAGATCAGTTGCCAGAATATAACGCAAACAACAACTGTTCCTGCTGAAAAATACCCACAATCGCTTGCTTTTTTACGTGCTTATTTAAATAAGCAACAGCGCTTCATAGTAAAAGGAAATACTCAAGATTGGTTATGGACGATGAACGAGAAGTAATTAAACAACGCCGTCAAATCAATATATTTTGGCGTCTTATTGCTACCACATTTGGATTTATATTATTTGGATCTTATGGATTATTCATACTATCGCTATTGTGGTTTACTTTATTAAGATTATTTGTTTGGAACGAAGCTAAAAGAATCGCTATTGCGCAAAAAAGTATTAGTTTCAGCTTTAAGATTTTTTTATGGATTGTCAAATCGCTAGGTATTATCGATTATCAGTTTTACGGTCTTGAAAAACTTAAACAAGATAAAAATTGTTTAATCGTTGCAAATCATCCCTCCTTACTTGATGTCGTACTGTTAGCGTCAGTTATGCCTCGCTGTGATTGTTTAGTAAAAGGTGCATTGTTACAAAATATTTTTATCAGTGGAATTATCAAAACGGCAGGTTACATTTTAAATCAGGAGTCTGAAAAAATATTGCCTCAATGTCAGCAAATTCTGGCAAATGGCGGACGAATTTTAATATTTCCTGAAGGAACAAGAAGTGTACCGAATGAACCGATCAAATTACAAAGAGGGGCGGCTAATATCGCATTAAGGTGTCATGCAGATTTGAGAGTCATCCACATCCAATGTAACCCTCCTTTACTGTTCAAAAAACAAAAATGGTACCGAATACCATATAAAAAACCCTGTTTCACTATTACAATTGGCGAAAAAATAGCGATTAACGAATTTTCTGAATTTAGTACTACGATAGCGGCACGGAAATTAACCCAGCGCTTAACATCAATTTTTAACAAAAAAAGTGAGATAATTTAAAAAGGAAACTTATGGAAAAGCTACAAAATGAAATTAAGCAGATAATTATAGATGTACTTAATTTGGAGGATATCACACCGGCTGACATAGATACAAAAGCCCCGCTGTTTGGTGATGGATTAGGTCTGGATTCTATTGATGCTTTAGAGCTAGGACTTGCGATAAAAAGCAATTATGGTATTGTTTTATCTTCTGAAAGTGAAGAGACCAAAAAAGCGTTTTATTCCGTTCAAACATTAGCAGATTTTATTTCAGCACAACAATAAAAAGGAGCTTAATAACATGGATAAACAACAAATCTTTGAGCAAGTTAAATCTGCACTTGTCCAACTTTTTGAACTTTCATCTGAAGATATTACACCCGAATCAAAACTTTTTGAAGAGCTAGATTTAGATAGTATAGATGCGGTTGATTTAGTCGTTCATCTACAAAAGAAGATCGGTAAAAAAGTTGATCCTGAAACGTTCAAATCAGTCAGAACTGTTCAAGACGTTGTTGATGCGGTTGATAACTTAATTAATAGTAAATAATTAATTATGAGTAAAGTTAAGTTAATTATTAAATGTTTAACAAATCTCTCTTTTGTTTGTTACCCATTTATCATTTACTTATCTTTACGCTATCAGGAAATTAAACTAGCCATTTTCTATTTAGCTGCGTTATTTATTCTACGGTTATTAACTCTTCCCAATATCTTAGTAAGTATGCGTTGGCTTGCCAAAATTACTGCGTTTATTGGATTATCATTATTATTAAGTAGCTGGTTGTTTTCTCAACATCAAATACTTTTTTACTACCCCGTTATGGTCAATGTGGTATTTTTGATTACCTTCGGTTATTCCTTATCACAACCGCAAACAATTGTTGAAAAATTTGCCAGAATTAAAGATGCTAACTTACCCCCTAAAGCAATAAAATATACCCGTAAAGTCACGATTTGTTGGTGCCTTTTTTTTATGCTTAATGGAAGCATTGCATTAATTACCTGTTTAATAAACAATCTTTACTGGTGGACAATGTACAATGGCTTAATTAGTTACATTTTAATTGGCACACTTATGGTGGGAGAATGGCTGATACGTCAACAAATCAAACAATAGTCTCGCTATCTAAACAGTTATTACGGCCTGATCATGAAATTATCGCTTTTAGAAAAAAGCAACCACTGTCTGTACTTGATTTAAAAAAACAAGTTTTACTGTTGAGTCAGCAGCTTTCTAAAAGTCCTGAAAAATATTGGGCTTTAACCATGCAAGATAGTTTTAATTTTGTTGTGGGTTTATTTGCTCTTTTCTATTCAGGTAAACATCCCAAATTAATTAGCGCTTATCATCAAGAAATTAAAGATGATTATGATGCATTATTAACTGATAATCAGGCTATTCATCAGTATGATACTCATAAACGTCTAATAAATATCAATCAACTGGTTAACGCAAATTCCGTTGAAATTGCTGATTTTATAAATAAAGATTTTAGCTATAGCACATTAACAATATTCACATCAGGTTCAACCGGTTTACCAAAACCAATTGAAAAAACAGTCAATCAGTTCGAAATAGAGATCCAACAGCTTGAATCTAACTGGGGAAAATTATCCGCTGATCTTATTGTCGCATCAGTTTCTCATCAACATATGTATGGCTTAACTTTCAAAATCATGTTATCGCTAATGATGAAAATTCCCTTTGTTTGTGAGCCGATAATTTATCAAGAACAACTGTATCAATATAATGATAAAAAATTTTTATATATAACAAGCCCTGCTATTATCAAAACGTTAGATGTCAAATTACCGACAATCAATTGTGATAAAGTAATTTCTGCGGGTGGAAGTCTGAAATATGAGGAAGCTTTATCTTGTAAACAAAATTTTAATGTCTTGCCCGATGAGATATATGGATCGACTGAAACAGGTATCATTGCGACTCGTAAACAACTTCACCCCAATATGCCTTGGCAGTTATTTTCTGAAATGCAACTTCAACAAAATGGCGATCAAAAGACATGCCTTATTTCTCCGCTGTTAACACAACCAGAGCTGTTGAATGATAAAATAACGATAGTTGATGCACAGCATTTTCACTTAAATGGTCGATTTGATAAGATTATTAAAATCTCAGAAAACCGTGTATCACTGACATATATTGAGAATAAAATTAATCAATTACCTGAAGTAGAAGAAGCAATTGTCATTCCTTTAATTCAAAATAACAGAACTATTTTGGGTGCTATAGTTAAACTATCTACATCACATAGCGATCTATCTAAAGAACGCAATTCTTACAATTTAACACAATATTTTCGACTTTTTTTGAAAGATGAATTATCATTGATTGAATTACCTAAGAAATGGCGATTTGTGGAAAACCTGCCAAAAAATATGCAAGGTAAAACCACTTACATGGAATTGAAATCATTATTTGAAACTAATGAGAAAGTAATGAATAAAGTGTTTGCAAATGAATTAAGCGTCGATAAAGATACTCATCATGTTAATATTGAGTTAGTCATACCTACTGATCTATTTTGGTTTAAAGGACATTTCCCTTCCCAACCATTATTGCCAGGGGTCGTACAACTTAATTGGGTAATTTACTATACCCAAAAATACTTTAATGCAAATTTATCATTATCATCGATAGATGTGATCAAATTCCAATGCCCGATACTTCCTCAAGACCGACTTAAATTAAATTTGAAGTGGAATGAAAAAGAGCAAAGAATAGATTTCTCCTATTCTTTTATCAAGCCAGATAACACGCTAAAAATAGCTAGCTCCGGAAAACTTACATTATGTCAATAAACACGATTAATCTATCGGCAAATTATTGTTTTGTAATTCCATGTTATAACCACAGCCATGCATTACCAAAAGTCCTCAAAAGTATTGAACAATACCAACTCAAGTGCATCGTCATTGATGACGGTAGTTCGATTGAACAAGCTCAAAAGATAAAACTCATTACCGACCAATATACTTGGGTGATCTTAATTCGTCTCGCAACCAATCAAGGTAAAGGTGCAGCTGTAATCAATGGGCTTAAATATGCCTATAATCAAGGCTATAATTATGCCATTCAAATCGATGCTGACGGACAGCACGACAGCAATAGCATCACACAGTTAATCGAACAATCACAATTAAACCCATATTCCTTAATTTCAGGCTGTCCGATATATGATAGTTCCGTACCCAAACATCGGCTTATCGCAAGATACATTACCCATTTCTGGGTATGGATTGAAACGCTATCATTGAGTATAAAAGATAGCATGTGTGGCTTTCGTATCTACCCACTACAAGCTACCAATAAATTATTAAGGCGTTGCAAAATCGGGAAACGCATGGATTTTGATACAGACATTATGGTGAACTTATACTGGCAAGGTACCAATAGCGTTTTTGTACCAACAAAAGTCACTTACCCCAAAGATGGTGTCTCGCATTTTAAAGCGGTGAAAGATAATTTACTAATATCATGGATGCACACTAAACTATTTTTCGGAATGTTTCCACGAATGGTTTCGCTAATAAAAAGAAATTTCAAAAAAAAGAAAGATCAACAACACTGGTCACAAATTCAAGAACGAAAAGGACTTTGGGGTCTTAGGTTTATTTTAAAGTTTTACCGTTTGTTAGGTAGAAGAGCAGCCAAGGCTATCATGTTTCCGGTTATTTGTTATTTTTGGCTGACCGGTAAAAAACAACGTCAGGCATCACAACAATATTTGCAAAGAATAAAAAATCATTATGACAAAATACCTTTTGTTGAAAAGAAAAGACTAACCTCTTTTAATCACTTTTTAAGATTTGGAGAGGCATTACTAGATAAACTTGCGTGCTGGCAAGGCGATATAAAAATTAACGATATATACATTCCCAATAACCAAGAGTTCTTAAACCTCATCGATGAAAAAAAAGGAATAGTATTAATAGGTTCACATTTAGGTGATATTGAAATGTGTCGAGCGCTTGCGCAGCTTTCTCATGATGTAAAAATTAATGCATTAGTCTTTAATAAAAATTCAAGCCGTTTCAAGCAAGTATTAAGTGAAGCCAATAATGCTTCAACGGTTAATCTTATTCAAGTCGATACCTTAGGCGCCGACACTGCAATTATGCTTAAACAAAAACTAGATGCAGGTGAATGGATTGCCATTGTTGGTGATAGAACCTCGACCAATCCGCATCAAAGGATGCAAGAAAACGCGGTCAGTTGGGCGAATTTTTTAGGATCGCCAGCACCTTTTCCTAAAGGCCCTTTCATCCTCTCATCTGCATTAAGTGCGCCGGTTTATCTTTTTTGGGGATTAAAACCAAATGGGCGTTTTCAAATACACTTTGAACTTTTTTCAGATAATCTCAAATTCTCTCGAAAAAATCGTCAAGCTGAAATCGACTTAATCATCCAAAAATATGCAAAAAGGTTGGAACACTATTGTTTAGTGTCACCACTAGACTGGTTTAACTTTTATGATTTTTGGGATTTTAATAAGCCTGAATTAAACGAAGCAACAACAAAAGTAGATAAAAATGAATAACAACGCTAGCCATAATGCAATCATCGAATATACCACTTCATTTCACGATACAGATGCCATGGGCGTTGTATGGCATGGAAACTATCTAAAATTTTTTGAAAAAGCACGTGAAGCCTTGTTTCAGAAATTCAACTATGGTTATAAAGATATGATTGACTCCGGTTACCTATGGCCGATAGTCGATACACGAGTCAAGTACATTGCACCGATAATTGCAGAGCAAAAAATCCAAATTATGGCTAAGTTAGAAGAGTATGAACATCGAATAAAAATTAGTTATCTCATAACCGACAGTCAAGGAAGAAAAACGACTTGCGGTTATACAATTCAAGTTGCGGTATTAGCAACAACCCAAGAAATGAGTTTTGTTACCCCTCATATTTTTTTAGAACGATTTGGATTATTAAAATGAAAAAATATTTTGTCATTGTCATCACCCTATTTTTGATATTTTCAAGTGGCATAACTCAGGCAATAACACTCGAAAACTTGCAGCAACAATTTAGTCAAAATAAAGTTGTTCGAGCAGATTTCAAACAAGATCGTTTTATCAATGGATTAAGTCATCCTCTACATTCGACAGGTAAAATGATTATATCTCAACAAGATGGATTATGGTGGCAACAACTCAGTCCTTTTAAAATGACCTTAAAAATGAATCAAGTTAGAATGGAACAGAATATTGACGGAGGAACACCACAAATAATAACAGCTGAAAATCAACCTCAACTGTTTCAATTCAATCATTTACTATCTGCGATTTTTACTGCTGACGCACAAATGCTAAAAAATAACTTTAAATTAACACTCACAGAACATGATAAGCAGTGGAATTTAACATTGATCCCAATATCAGCCCCACTAAATAAAATTTTCAAGCAGATACAGCTAAGCGGAAATGTATATCTTGAAAAGATCGCGCTTGATGATATGCAAAATGATAAAACGGAAATTACATTTTTCAACCACAAGACAACTAAATTAACACAACATGAACAGTCGTTATTCAAATAACAAAAAGTTACTTAAAATAAGAGCCATTTTATGGCTTTTTGTTGTGATAAGCATACTCTTAACTGCTGGTTATCTGATACAACATAGCAAACTCAACACAAGCGTACTATCACTACTGCCTAACGAACAAACTAACGATGTTCCAGTAGAAATTATTGATGGCTTTCAAGATAGATTGGATAAACAGCTGGTTTGGTTAATCAAACCTCATCAAGCAACCAATTTAGAGCCAGTAAATTGGTGGTATGAACATTTACAAAAGCAGCCTTTTATTCATAGTGTTAATGGGTATTTTGATGAACAATTTCAGCAAAATTGGGGCAAATTTGCCTATCAATACCGATATCAATTGTTAGACGAAACTACCGCCAATCGAATTGAAATGCACAATCAATTTGCATGGATTGAGAGCCAAATTTATTCACCATTTAGCGGGGTTAGTGCCACAGAATTAAATAATGACCCACTCTTACTGACGCGATCTTCACAGCTTAATCAGCTCAATAGTGCCGGAAAACTGGCAATTAAAAACAAATGGCTATCAGTTCAAGATAGTTTGGGTAATGACTGGTACATGATTTATGCTGATCTTAAAGATTCCTCATTTAACATTAGCCAATCACATCAAATTGTCGAACAGTTAGATGCGCTTATTGAACAACTACAAATTAACTGGCCTGAAACTAACATTTTAAAACGAGGCGTTCTTTTTTACAGCGATTATGCTAGTGAACAAGCCCAAAATGATATATCGACTATTGGAAGCATTTCAGTTATCGGCATTATTTTATTAATTATGTCTATATTTCGTTCCGTCATACCCATTTTTCTTTCATTACTTTCAATTTTTATTGGTATTGTTTGCGGTTTAGTTGCGGTATTGGCTTCATTTGGTCAAATCCACATTATGACTTTAGTCATGAGTACAAGTATTATCGGAATAGCGATAGATTATTCATTACACTATTTAACTGAACGACTTTTGCATGGTGATCAAGAATCACCTTATGCAAGCTTAAAAAAATTAATATCAACATTATTCATTGCATTATGCACAAGTTTTATTGCCTATTTGGTACTGTTAATTGCACCTTTCCCGGGGTTAAAACAGTTATCCATGTTTGCTATTTTTGGTTTAATTGGCGCATTTATGACAGTTATTTGCTGGTACCCTATTTTGGTCAATAAATTACCTGTACGCCAACATGTTGGCCAACGTATATTGACTCGCTGGCTTGATATATGGCAAAACAAAAAAACACAGTGGCTATTAGTATCATCAGCACTGATATTTATCGGTATCGGGTTATCCAATTTAAAAATTGATGACGATATTGGCAAATTGCAAGCATTACCTGCAGAACTACAACAACAAGAACAGCAGATAATCGATATTACAGGGCAAACAAGCGACCAAAAATGGTTTATTGTCTTTGGTGATAGTGCAGAGCAGACATTACAACGGCTTGAAAATTTTATACCTAAATTAGAACAGGCAAAATCAAATGGCTGGTTTACGCAATATCAAAGTATCAATTTACCTTCTATTGGCAAACAGAAGCGAAACATTGCATTAATAGACCAATATACCCCCGAAATTATCGCAAAACTCAACCAAATTGGTTTTGCAATTAAAACACCAAGTCTTCAAGAAACAAACACATTTATTACACCTAATTTATGGGAACAAAGTGAAATCAGCCATGGGAAAAAACTACTTTGGCTATCATTAAAAACCGGTGAAAGTGCAACTTTAATTCCAATAAGTGGTATAAATAATTTAACCGAAATTTCTCAAATGTCTCAAATTGACGAGGGTATTTATTGGTTAGATCGACGTTCAGAATTTACAACCATGTTTACACATTATCGAGTTTATCTGACAAAGCTCATTATCGGATCAGTTATTGCGATTTGTATATGTTTTATGGTTTATAATCGTAAGCATGGGATAAAAACCGGTTTGAAAAGCACACTTCCAACACTTTTATCCATTGGCATTGCGCTATCAGTACATGGCATGATTGATCAAACGTTGAATCTTTTTTCAATGTTGGCACTTATCCTTGTGATTGGTATTGGTATCGATTATAGTCTGTTTTTAAGTAATCACAAAAGCCAAACCCAAAGTGCCCTATTAGCCGTAACAATGGCAGCAATAACGACACTTTTATCATTCGGGTTACTGATAATTAGTCACACAACTGCTATTATGGGATTTGGTTTAGTACTAACTAGTGGCATTTTTGGCGCATTTGTATTTGCCCCGTTAGCAATCAATAATCGCCTTGTATTAAAAAAGGATTAGGTAATTAAGGATGAAAAAATATATTGTTTTAATTATGGTTATCGTTGGTTTCTTAGCAACCGGATGCGCTAGCAAAACCAAATCCGAAGCTTGGTTTACTAAAGATACAAAAGTGAGTATTCCCAAACCTAATTTTGAAAATAACTATCATGATCAACAGCTATTAAAATTTAAATATAATGACCAAGAGCACTCTTTAATTATCCTTTTAGACGCTAAAGATGATCAACTCAAGGTTATAGGGCTTTCGGCACTTGGAATACGCTTATTTGAATTGAGCTATACAGGCAAAAGTATTAAAACCAAACAAAATATTTTTATCAAGCAACTCCCTCCGCCCGAACAAGTGCTATCTGATATCTTATTAAGCATTCTGCCTCTTAAGCAATGGCAAGCGGTTTTACCACAAGGGTGGAAACTTATTGATAATAACTATCACAGACAATTAATCGATGATCAACAAAACATCATTATTGATATTAGTTATAATCAAACAACATCGAATCAGATTAGAAAACCTACACAGATAAAACATAATATATTTGGTTATCAAATTTCAATACAGAGCATGGAAGCAAAATAGATGGTTTATGTAGCAGCATTTGGTGCAATTAATAGTTTAGGTAGTTCTCAAGACGAAATTAAACATAATTTAAGTCAAAATTATTGTGCTAAGCATTGTTTAATTCAACAAGAAGGATGGTTATTAAACGGCAAAAAAACTTGGTTAGGAAAAGTTAATAATCAGACACTTCCTGCTATTCCTAAACATTTATCGCCATATTCAACCCGAAATAATCAACTACTTTATGCTGCCTATTTACAGATTCAGACAGAAATAAACAAAGCGATAAAAAAATATAACGCTGATCGCATTGCCATTGTGATAGGAACAAGCACATCAGGTATTGATGAAGGCGATAAGTATATAAAACAACTGACGCAAACAGGCAACCATAATCAAGATTTCACTTATGCTCAACAAGAGTTAGGCAACCCTTCTTGTTTTTTAACCATGTTACTAGGCTTAACCGGGCCAAGTTACACAATATCAACAGCTTGTACTTCAAGTGCGAAAGCAATAATAAGTGGCAAAAGATTAATTGAGCTTGGTATTGTTGATGCCGCAATTGTGGGCGGTGCCGACAGCTTAAGCAGAATGCCAATCAACGGATTCAACGCCCTTGAAGCACTTTCAGAAAAACCCTGTACCCCATTTGCTGAAAAACGAGATGGCATCAATATTGGTGAAGCCGGTGCTCTATTTTTATTAACTAAAGAACCGACCAGTGATATTAGGCTATTAGGCGCAGGTGAATCATCAGATGCTTACCATATCTCTTCACCGCATCCCGAAGGGATAGGTGCTCAACAGGCCATGCAAATGGCGTTAGATACGGCTAAATTGACGATCAATGATATTGGTTATATCAATTTACATGGCACCGCAACCAAATTAAATGATTTAGCTGAAAGCAAAGCTGTCTATCGATTATTTAAACAAAACTTACCGCCTTGCAGTTCAACTAAACATCTTACCGGACACACATTAGGCAGTGCGGCTATAACTGAACTGGCGCTTAGTTGCCTGTTACTCGATCAGAATATCTATCTACCTCAACAAGACTTTTCCCAATCACCTTATGATGAAAGTCTGGATAAAATTAATATAATTACTAAAAAAATGATGTTAGAAAAACGGATTATAATGTCGAATTCGTTCGCATTTGGCGGTAATAATGCATCACTAATTATCGGAAAAATATGATGAACTATCACCCAGCAAGCTATTATTTACCTCATCAAACGCCAATGGTAATGGTGGAAAACATTCATTTAATCAATGAAGAAAAGTGTATTTGTAGTGTTCGAACTCATGAAACAGGTATTTTAGCGCCTTTTTTGAATGAAAATAAATTACTACCCAATTTTTATGCGATTGAAATAATGGCGCAAACCATTGGCGTTTGGAATGGCTATCACAGTCTGTTAAACAACAAAATACCCTCTTTAGGTATGTTAATCGGTGGACGAGCGATAAAAACAACTTTACCTGCATTTCCTTATGATAGTCACTTAATGATCCACGCCAATTTAGTTCTGAATGATTCAAAATTGGCTAACTTTGATTGTCAAATTTTTATTGACCAACAATGTGTTGTCAAAGGAAAACTTAATGTATATGAGCCAGATGAGTCCGAATTAGAAGACTTATTTGGTGACAATCGATTAGGAGAAAAATAATGGACAAAACAGTACTTGTTACTGGCGCAAGTAAAGGAATTGGTAAAGCGATTGCTTGTCAGTTAGCGCAAGATGGATTTAACCTCGTGATTCATTACCATAGCGATAAACAAGGTGCGCTTGATACTAAGGCAATAATCGAAAATTTAGGTGGTCAGGCTCGTTTGATTCAGTTTGATGTAAGCAATCAAATGCAATGTAAACAAAGAATAGAAGAAGATATCGAATTATATGGCGGTTATTATGGCGTCGTGAATAATGCCGGGATAATACGCGACGGTGCTTTTCCTGCATTAACGCAAGATGATTGGCAAAGTGTCATTCATACCGATCTCGATAGTTTTTACAATGTACTTCATCCTTGTATTATGCCAATGATTGGACTGCGCCGTGGTGGGCGTATTATTGTTATCTCATCTGTATCGGGAATTGCAGGCAACCGAGGACAAGTAAATTATAGTGCCGCAAAAGCAGGCGTCATTGGCGCAAGTAAAGCGCTGGCACTTGAGCTAGCTAAACGAAAAATTACCGTTAATTGCATTGCACCGGGATTAATTGATACCGGCATATTAGATATGGAGCCGATTGCGCTACAAGAAGCTATGAAAATGATTCCATTAAAACGAATGGGACAAGTTGAAGAAGTTGCCGGACTGGCGAGCTATTTAATGTCAGATATTGCGGGTTACATCACTCGCCAAGTCATTTCAATCAATGGAGGGATGATATGACAAAAAGAGTTGTCATAACAGGTATGGGCGGCGTTACTGCATTTGGTAATGACTGGTTAAATGTACAAAACAGCCTAAAACAGTTACAAAATGCGGTTAGATATATGCCCGAATGGGAAATCTATGATGGCTTACACACAAAATTGGGTGCGCCTATCGACAATTTCATAATACCGGAACACTATACGCGTAAAAAAATTCGCTCTATGGGTAGAGTATCATTGCTGTCGACTAAAGCGACAGAAATAGCATTAGAAAAGGCAGGCTTATTAGATGATCCTATTCTTACCGATGGTGAAACAGGGATTGCTTTTGGTTCATCAACCGGCAGTACTCAACCGGTTGCCGAATTCGCCACAATGTTAAACGAAAAGCATACAAATAACATAACAGCGACCACCTATATACAAATGATGCCTCACACCACAGCGGTTAACACAGGCTTATTTTTTGGATTAAAAGGAAGATTAATCACCACTTCCAGTGCTTGTACCTCCGGCAGTCAAGCGATTGGCTATGCTTATGAAGCCATTAAATACGGCATGCAAACCATTATGGTAGCAGGCGGTGCTGAAGAGTTATGCCCTTCTGAGGCCGCAGTATTTGATACCCTATTTGCCACCAGTCAATTAAACGACACACCTAAGCTATCACCTCGTCCTTATGATCGAGATAGAGACGGGCTTGTTATTGGTGAAGGTGCGGGGGCATTAATACTTGAAGAGTACGAACATGCCAAAGCCCGAGGCGCTAAAATATATGGCGAAATTATCAGTTTTAAAACCAATTGTGATGCTAGTCATATTACCCAACCACGCCAAGAAACTATCCAAATTTGTATGGAAGAAGCGTTAAAACAAGCCAAATTAGATGCTAAACAAATTGGTTACATTAGTGCGCACGGAACAGCAACAGCCCGAGGCGATATAGCTGAAAGCAATGCAGTAGCAAACATCTATGGTAACCAAACGCCAATATCATCATTAAAAAGCTATTTTGGTCATACCCTAGGGGCTTGTGGAGCAATAGAAGCCTGGTTATCTGTCGAAATGATGCACAGTGGTTGGTTCAACCCTACCATTAATCTTGAAAATGTCGATCCAGCCTGTGGAGACTTAGATTATATTGTCGGTTCAGGTCGAAATTTGGATATTGAATATATGCAAACCAATAATTTTGCTTTTGGTGGCATCAACACTTCAATTATTATTAAACGTCTTTAATTTTTCTAGAAATAACAACTGTATAACTTAATTACAGTTGTTATTTTCTAGGTGTGTGCAACCAAGTCTTAAAAAAATCTTCTTGTTCTTTTGTGGAAACAATATTTTCATCTTCAAAATCAAAAATGGGCACAAGATCTTTCTGATTAGCAGGTTTGCCAATGGTTAATTGATAAGCGACTAAACCACCACCCATATCCCTCGCCATTCTCGATGGGTAAACGTTTTCTTTAGCCCCTTTACAAAGAAAGGTAATATCGGGAAAATGATCCCTAATTTGACAAAAACAGCTGAAATAATCATTATCAGTTACTTCAAAACTGTCATTGTTACTAAACAAGATTTTTAACTTGTATTTATCAGATTGTGTTGTTTTAAAATAAATTTCAGCTTTTTCAGTTCTTCCTTGGCGGATTAAGGTTATCTGCACAGGCGCTTGTTTTTTCATTTTTATCATCACCCAACACACAGTTTCTGGCGAGTAAAAAGGGCATTACAGCCCATTTCCTTGCCTGAAAAACAATCTTTCAACGCTTTTTACGACATTTTTTGAGATTTTCTCTGAAAGTTTTTGTTTACGTTGATAACTAACAGAAATAATTTTATGTGAATCTAAATGAGATAAAATAAAATCATCACTGGTACTGATTTCGTCAACTAAACCTTTATCTTTTGCCTGAGTTGCAAACCAATGTTCACCCGTTGCCACTTGCTCGATATCAATATTTGGTCGATACTCTTTAACAAAATCTTTAAATAACAAATGAGTTTGCTCAAGCTCTTGTTTAAATTTTTGGCGACCTTCGTCGGTGTTTTCACCAAACATAGTTAAAGTACGTTTATATTCCCCAGCTGTTTGTAACTCAATATCCACATCATGCTTTTTAAGTAAACGATTAAAATTAGGAATCTGAGCGACCACACCAATTGAGCCTACAATTGCAAACGGTGCTGCAACAATTTTTGAGGCAGTACATGCCATCATATACCCACCGCTTGCTGCAACTTTATCAACAACCGCAGTAAAAGGAATATCACGTTGTCTGAATCTTAACAACTGCGATGCGGCAAGTCCATAACCATGAACCACACCACCAGGGCTTTCAAGTTTTATCACAACATCATCTTCAGGTTTTATTACAGCAAGCACAGCAGTAATTTCTTGACGTAATTCTTCCACTTCATGAGCATCCATACTACCATTGAAGGATAAGACAAAGAGTTTAGGTTTAGCGTTATCCTGATTACTATTTTCAGTTGACGGTAGACCTTCAGCCGGTTGTTCATTCCTCTGATCGCTATTTTGTTGCTGCTTATTTTTTTCTTTAGCGGCTAATTTAGCTTGTTTTTTCTCAAGCTTTTTCTGTTTTTTTAGATCTTTGGCAAACTGTTTAGCTTCCAGCTCATCCATACTCAACATTAACATGTCATCTTTGACTTGCTCATACTCATGACTGATATCTTTGACACTAAGACGTCCTGCTGCTGTTGAAGATTTTCGGCGTTGACTAATGATAAAAACTAAAATCGCCAATATTGCGATCACAACTGTTACTGTTTCAGCTAAAAAAAGTGAATACTGAGAAAACCAATTCATCTAACTATTATCCTTTGATTGAAAATTTAAATTATTATAACAATATAAATGAGGATTGTGCTTAAAATCAATAAAGATAAAATTGGCGCTTTATTCGGCAATTCAAATTATTTATACTGATACCCCAATTAAAAGTAATATGAGAACAAATATGTCGTTACGCCCAATTACCGAAATTGCAAAACAGTGCAATATACCTGACGAATTTGTCCTGCCTTATGGCAAACATGTGGCAAAAATCGATCTTTCAATTATTAAAGCAAATGAAAATAAACCAAATGGCAAATTAGTGCTTGTGACAGCTATTACCCCTACTCCACTTGGTGAAGGTAAAACGGTAAATACTATCGGGCTTAGTGAAGGTTTAAATTATATCGGCAAAAAAGCCATCGCCTGTATTCGCCAGCCTAGCTTAGGGCCAGTTTTTGGCGTTAAAGGTGGCGCAGCTGGTGGAGGTCAAGCGGAAGTATTACCAATGGAAACGCTAAATCTCCATTTAACTGGTGATATTCATGCCATAACTGCCGCCCATGATTTAGCATCAGCGGCTTTAGACTCTCGCCTTTATCATGAAGAGCGACTTGGTAATGAGTTTACCGAGCAAACTGGATTGCAACGATTAAACATTGATGTCAATCGTATTGTATGGAAAAGAGTGATAGATCATAACGACCGTGCTTTACGAAACATTATTGTCGGTGTGGGCGGTGGTGTAAATGGTATAGAGCGCCGTGATGGTTTTGAAATTACCGCCGCTTCTGAATTAATGGCGATATTAGCCTTGTCATCAGATCTACACGACATGCGTACTCGTATTGGCAAGATTATTTTAGCCTACAATACTCAAGGCGAACCCATTACAGCTGAACAACTTGAAGTTGCCGGCGCCATGACTGTACTGTTAAAAAATGCGATTAATCCTAATATGATGCAAACCGTTGAAAACACCCCTGTGCTTATCCATGCGGGTCCTTTTGCCAATATTGCCCACGGCAACTCATCGGTAATTGCCGATCGCATTGCTTTAAAACTGGCAGACTATGTGGTAACCGAGGCTGGCTTTGGATCGGATATGGGTATGGAAAAATTCTTTAATATCAAATATCGCCAAGCAGGAATTAAAGCCGATTGTATTGTGTTAGTTGCAACTGTGCGTAGCTTAAAATCGAATAGTGGTAAATATAACATCAAACCGGGGCAAGCCATTCCTAAAGAGATCTCTGAATCGAATGTAGAACTACTTGAGATTGGCGCAGCAAATTTAGCATGGCATATTAACAACGCTAAAAGTTACGGTTTACAAGTGATTGTAGCGATAAACCGCTTCCCGCATGATAGCGAAGAAGAACTGGCTTTCTTACAAAAATATGCTGTTGAACATGGTGCATTTGCCTGTGAAGTGAGTGAAGTATTTACTCAAGGTGGTAAAGGTGCTGAAAAACTGGCGCAACATGTTATTCAAGCGTGCGCTATGCCAAGTTCGATCACATTACCTTATCCGGATAATATCCCGCTAATCGACAAAATACAAACCATGGTCAAAAAATATGGTGCCAATAAAGCCAATTTATCGGAAAGAGCGCTGGAAAACATCAAAGAGATTGAAGCACTAAAACTCGATATTCTACCGCTTTGTATTGCCAAAACACCTATGTCGATAAGTGCTGATGCTAACCTTAAGAATGTACCAACTAACTTTGATGTTGATATTAGCCACTTAGCTATATCAGCTGGGGCTGGCTTTATTCGTGTTTATGCTGGTAATGTAATGACCATGCCAGGGCTTGGTACTAATCCTGCATATCGACAAATCGATATTGACAAAGATGGTAATATTGTAGGTTTAAGTTAAAACAAGAAGTGATTATGCAAAACCAACAACAATATAAAGCTTTTATTGATGAAGAAAACTGTATTGGTTGTGGCAAATGTATTCGTGTTTGCCCAACTGATGCTATTGTCGGTAGCAAACAAGTATTGCACACCATTTTGCCTCAACTTTGCACCTCGTGCAGTAATTGCATCAATACTTGTCCAACAGACTGTATTAGCCTTAGTACGCTAGGCGTCGCTTTAAGTGAAGATGAGGAGCTAAGATTAACGCAGAAGAAACAACAACGCTTAAACCATAATCAACTGGTACCACCGACCATTTTATTTCCTCGTTCAATACCGGTTAATCCCGCGCCTATCAGCACGCAAAAGGATCGCAAACAGTCTATTGCAGATGCTATTGCCAGAGTAAAAGCCAAAAAAAACCTCGCTAATAAGTAGCGAGGTTTTTGTTTAACAGTTGTAAACTAATGTGACAGACACTTAGTCTTTATTGCCACTTCTGAACGCACGTTTACGATCATTTTCAGTTAAATGTCGTTTACGTAAGCGAATTGATAATGGCGTAACTTCAACTAATTCATCATCATCAATAAACTCTAACGCTTGCTCTAATGACATTTTAACCGGTGGAGATAACGTGGTTGCCTCATCAGTACCCGATGCTCGCATATTGGTTAGTTTTTTACCGGTTAAACAGTTAACGGTTAAGTCATTTGAACGGGTATGAATACCAATAATTTGACCTTCATAAACTTCAGCACCATGACCAAGGAATAATTTACCACGATCTTGTAAACTGTATAAAGCATAAGCTAACGCTTTACCTGTACCATTAGAAATCATCACACCGTTATTACGTTGACCAATTTCACCCGGACGCACATCATCATAATGACTAAATGTAGAGTAAAGTAAACCTGTACCCGACGTCATTGTCATAAATTCTGTTCTAAAGCCAATCAAACCACGGCTAGGAATCACATAATCTAAACGCACACGACCTTTACCGTCAGGCAGCATATTGGTTAAATCGCCTTTACGTAAGCCAAGCGCTTCCATTACTGAGCCTTGATGTTGCTCTTCAATATCAAGCGTCACTTGTTCAAATGGCTCTTGTTTTTTACCATCAATTTCACGATAAATAACTTTAGGACGTGAAACCCCAAGTTCATAACCTTCACGACGCATATTCTCGATTAACACCGACAAATGCAATTCACCACGACCAGACACTCTAAACGCATCAGGATCAGGAGTTTCTTCAACACGAAGTGCTACGTTATGTACCAATTCTTTATTTAAACGTTCAAGAATTTGACGTGAAGTAACATACTTACCTTCTTTACCGGCAAAAGGTGAACTGTTTACATTAAAGAACATGGTGACCGTTGGTTCATCAACGCTCAATGCCGGTAATGCTTCAACACAACTATTGTCACAAATTGTGTCAGAAATGCCTAATTCACCAAGCCCGGTCAAGGCAATAATATCACCCGCTTCAGCTTCTTGCGCTTCATAACGCTGTAAGCCTAAATGACCTAATACTTGACCCACTTTTCCGGTGCGTTTATTACCTTCACTATCAACGATAGTAACTTGCTGATTAGGTTTAACTCGACCACGTTTAATACGACCAATACCAATAACACCAACATAATTGTTATAATCAAGTTGTGAAATTTGCATTTGGAATGGACCATCTAAATCAACTTTAGGGGGTTCAACATATTTAACAATCGCTTCAAACAATGGCGTCATATCTTCAGCCATATGCTCGTGATCTAAACCAGCTATACCCATTAAAGCAGATGCATAAACAATTGGAAAATCTAATTGTTCATCAGTTGCACCTAGATTGACAAATAAGTCGAATACTTGATCGACAACCCAATCCGGGCGAGCACCTGGTCGGTCAACTTTGTTAATAACGACAATTGGTTTTAAACCATGAGCAAACGCTTTTTGCGTAACAAAACGTGTTTGTGGCATTGGTCCGTCCATTGCATCAACCAGCAAAAGAACAGAGTCAACCATTGACATAACACGTTCAACTTCGCCACCGAAATCGGCATGTCCCGGGGTGTCAACAATATTGATACGGTAACCATTCCAGTCGATAGCTGTATTTTTAGCTAAAATGGTAATACCACGCTCTTTTTCAAGCGCATTAGAATCCATTATTCGTTCATTGTCATCGCCACGCAAATTATCTAGCGTGCCTGATTGTTTTAATAACTTATCAACCAAAGTCGTTTTACCATGGTCAACGTGAGCAATAATGGCTATATTTCTTAAATTTTCAATCACAATTAAAATCCCAATTAGGAGATAGATTCTTTAGGCGCAATATTGTACACCTTTTTATTAAAAATGTTGATCTATATCACAAAATTTCTTGAAAAGAACTTTATAACACAATAACTAAAGGAAAATCTTAAATTTAGCGTTTAAGATCTTTAAGACAAAGTACATGTTTTAATATAAAACTGCTGAGCAAATTCATTAACCTGATCCCAATTGGTATATTCAATGATTTCCTTAGTCACATCGGTATCCCCTTTACCTAACCACATAATAAAGCGAATCATATTACGATCAAACCAATTATATTTAGGATAATAAAGCGCACCGGCAAAAACGGCTGTAATAGTTGGCTTCCAAGCAATTTTGGCTAAAAACTTTTTAGTATATAAATTGGTTTCCGGCGTATTTTTATTTGGCTTTCTAGCCACCACATTCACCCCAAAAAAACCTGATTTAATTTTGTTTAATTGTTGATAATTTTCATCAATAAACTTCTTCATCACTTTACTGTAAAAACCATATCGAATCGAACAGCCTAACAACACTGCTTGATATTGGCTTAGGTCAATTTTGCTATCTGATTTTAACTCAATAAGATCACAATCACATTTTCCTTCGAGTTGTGCTTTAATTCGTTGCATGATTTTAAGTGTTTGTTTTTCGTGTGTGGTATAGAGTAATAAAACTTTTATAATACTGTTCATAACGATGCTTCCTTTTAATAAACACTTAGTTAATTGCACGATAACTTTTTTTATGAGAAAAATTAATTCATTCGGGATGATTTCATACCAAACTTTGATTATAGTATTAAACTATTTTCAACCAGACCGGAACTGATTATGGCAATTTCACCTCCAAAACTTAGTGCTATTATTTTGGCGGCAGGAAAAGGCACACGGATGTATTCTAACCTACCTAAAGTATTACATACAATCGGCGCTAAGCCGATGTTACAACATGTTATCGACACAGTACAACAACTTAATATCAATCATATTAATATTGTCTATGGGCATGGTAAAACACAGCTTGAAGATGCCTTACAAAAGCAAGATTTACAACTGGTTTACCAAGCTGAGCAGCTCGGCACCGGACATGCGGTTTTACAAGCGATACCCAATATACAAGATGATGAAGATGTGTTGATTCTTTATGGCGATACCCCGTTAATTTCGGCAGCTACACTACAAAACTTAATTGCCAGTAAGCCTAAACAAGGTATCGCACTATTGACGGTAATACTTGATGATCCTACCGGCTACGGGCGCATTGAGCGACAAAACGGTAAAGTGGTTGCTATTGTCGAACAAAAAGATGCCACAAAGGAGCAGCAAAAAATTAATGAAGTCAACACGGGCATTATGGTAGTAACAGGAAAACTACTTAAAAATTGGTTATCCAGACTTACCAATAACAATGCACAAAATGAGTTCTATTTAACTGATATTATTGGCTTTGCTCATCAAGATGGCTATGAAATTCTTACATCTCATCCGACCGATCAGTTTGAAGTGGAAGGTGTGAATAATCGATTACAATTAGCAACATTAGAGCGCCATTATCAGCTTAAGCAAGCCCAAAACCTATTGCAAGCAGGTGTCACGTTAAAAGATCCAAGTCGCTTCGATTTACGAGGCACGCTTACTCATGGCAAAGATGTCGTTATCGACTGTAATGTCATCATTGAAGGAGACGTTAAATTAGGCAATAACGTGACAATTGGTGCCGGATCAATTTTAAAAAATTGCACCATAGATGATAATTGCGATATCAGCCCTTATAGCATCATTGACAACGCTAACATCGCTCAACATTGTACAGTTGGACCTTTCGCTAGATTAAGACCCGGTTCAACCCTTGACGAGCAAGCCCATGTAGGAAACTTTGTCGAACTGAAAAAAGCGCATTTAGGTAAAGGCACTAAAGCAGGCCACTTAACTTATCTGGGCGATAGTGAAATTGGTGATAATGTCAATATTGGCGCAGGTACAATTACCTGTAATTATGACGGCGCCAATAAATTTAAAACGATTATTGAAGATGATGTTTTCGTTGGATCTGACAGCCAATTGATTGCCCCGGTGAAAATTGGCAAAGGCGCAACCATAGCTGCCGGAACGACGGTAACAAGCGATGTAAACGAAAACGAGTTAGTCGTAAGCCGGGTTAAACAAAAACAACTTGCTGGTTGGAAAAGACCGTCTAAGTTATCGAACGAGGAATAAACAATGTGTGGAATTGTTGGCGCCATTGCCAAACGTGATGTTGCAGAAATTCTATTAGAAGGATTAAAACGACTTGAGTATCGTGGTTATGATTCAGCAGGACTTGCAATTATTTCCCCGGCAGACGAGTTACAACGCGTTCGACGTGTTGGTAAAGTGCAAGCACTAAAAGATGCCGTCGAACAGCATCCTATTAAAGGTGCCACCGGTATTGCCCACACACGCTGGGCAACCCATGGAGAACCGGCCGAACACAATGCCCATCCACATGTATCTGATTTTATCGCTGTTGTACATAATGGCATTATTGAAAACTTTGAGCCACTACGTGAACAGTTAATTGCTAAAGGCTATCAGTTTCGTTCTGAAACAGACACCGAAGTGATTGCCCACCTAATTCATCACATTATTACCACTGAAGATTGCCCGTTATTAGAAGCCGTACAAAAAGCCATACCGCAACTAAGAGGCGCCTATGGTACGGTAATTATGGATACCCGCAATCCAGATATCCTTGTGGCTGCTCGCTCAGGTAGTCCATTGGTGATTGGTTGTGGAGTGGGTGAAAATTTTATCGCCTCTGATCAACTTGCGCTTTTACCGGTTACTCGTCAATTTATCTATTTAGAAGAAGGCGATATTGCCCTTATTACTCACCGCACGGTCACAATTTTAGATAAAAATCATAATGAAGTTACCCGCCCTTGTATTGAGTCAGAAGCAAAATATGATGCGGGGAGTAAAGCGGGTTACAACCATTACATGCAAAAAGAGATCTACGAACAACCTAACGCCATAAAAAATACTTTGGAAGGACGCATGGCACATGGCGAAGTGGATTTATCAGAGCTAGGCGAAGAAGCGCAAGCAATCCTTAATCAAATTGAGCATGTGCAAATTGTTGCCTGTGGCACGGCTTATAACGCCGGAATGGTTGCCCGTTATTGGTTTGAAGCATTGGCCGGTATCCCGTGTGATGTCGAAATTGCCTCAGAATTTCGCTATCGCAAACCGGCTCGACGCAAAAACAGTTTATTTATCACCCTTTCTCAGTCGGGCGAAACAGCCGATACACTGGCAGCACTAAGACTTGCCAAAGAAAATAACTATCTATGCACTTTAGCGATTTGTAACGTCGCTGCCTCTACGCTAGTACGTGAAGCCGATTTAGTTTTGCTCACTAAGGCAGGAGTTGAAATTGGTGTAGCATCAACCAAAGCTTTTACCACGCAATTGACAGTCTTACTGTTATTAGTGGCTAAATTGGGACGCTTAAATAACATGGCGCAAATCACTGAACAAGCGATTGTCCATGCCTTACAAACCTTACCTAATCGCATCGAACAAGTATTAATGGCGGAGCCTGAAATTAAAAAACTTGCTGAAAAGTTTGTTGATAAAAATCATGCACTATTTTTAGGGCGTGGGGATGAGTACCCAATTGCCATGGAAGCAGCGTTAAAACTTAAAGAGATCTCTTATATCCATGCCGAAGCTTATGCCGCTGGCGAACTTAAACATGGCCCTTTAGCGTTGATTGATGCCAATATGCCAGTCATTGTTATGGCACCGACCAATGAAATGCTGGAAAAATTAAAATCCAACATTGAAGAGGTGCGAGCACGTGGCGGTCAACTTTACGTTTTTGCAGAGCAAGACGCCGGTTTTGTCAGCGACGACACTATGCATATCATCAATTTACCTCATATCGAAGAGCTTACCGCACCAATCTACTACACGGTACCAACCCAATTACTGGCATATCACGTCGCCTTAATTAAAGGTACCGATGTCGATCAGCCAAGAAATTTAGCAAAATCGGTAACAGTAGAGTAAATTTCGCTATATAAAATTTGAGGACTGAGTGTATGGTTTTGATATCATCATCAAAACCAACGTTCTCACATTAAATCAATTAGATAAAGATGAAAAACTATTCTAAAGCTAGAATTGAATAACAAATTAGAATTTTTAAATCAAAAACCAAGTTTAAAAGGTTTAGCTACGAACACAAAACTACCATTATCTTATCAGGTTACTGAAACTTTATTTTTAAATTTCAATTACACTAATACCATTGAGCAATACCTATCACCTGAGATTAAAGCAAAACATCTCCAAATACATGGCAAACAAGGCAATCTAGATAATCCGATTGTATTTGGATATGGCGATGAATTAGATAATTCATATTAGAATTAGAAAATAAAAATGATAATCGATATTTGAAATATTCAAAATCACTGCATTATTTATTGAATTCTAATGATAAAGATTTATTAACTTTTCTAAAGCAAGATATGTATCAAGTTTATATTTGGGGTCATTCTTGTGCCACCTCAGACCGTGTTTTATTAGAAACAATATTTGAACATGAAAATTGTGTAAGTATTAAACCATTTTTCTATAAATCAAATAATGGCACAAATAATTTTACGGATTTATGTACTAATATTAGTCGGAGTTTTACTGATAAACAGAAGTTTAGAGATGTAGTTGTTAATAAAAAATATTGCGAACCTTTACAGGTTAAATTATTAACTAGGTACAAAAATTCGAGTACCTAGTTTTTTCATCTATATTCTTTTTTATTATTAATATTCTAATTTTCGCGTAATAGTACCTAAATCAATATTACCATTTTTAATACATTGGCCTTTTGTCCAATCTCCATATTCATTATAATCAGAGAAAGAGCAAGTTATTGTCTTGTCTATTTTTGAATTGTTTTCATCTGAATAATTGGTTTGTATTGTTTCTTTTAGTTTATTGTCATCATCATAAATAAAATCTATTTTTCTATTGTTGGGTTGATTAGAGTCATTTGCTTTAAAATCAATAGATTTTACTAAATTATTATTTGTATAGAAAAATTCAATTTTTATCTTTGTGGTCATTCCTTCACCCATCAACATTACTAATCTTTTGAGTTCATCATAATTATAGCGATAATGGAAATTGAAACTATTTAATGAAGACAATTCAATAATGTTTTCATCTTTATTGCGAGTTATCTTAATTTGAGTAAAAGGTTTATTATTCAGATCCCATTTAATAAGACCTTTAACATAATCATAAAACAGTACTGTTTTATATTTCTCGCTCTCATTAAAAATTATTAAACCATTACTATTAGATTTAATAATTAATTTTCCATCTATGAATCTCATGGCATCCATGTAATTAACAGTTGTATAAATTTCTTGTTGTTTTATTAACTTTGAATAAGGTGCTAATTCTGGTATATATAATCCGATGTAGTTGTTGTAAACTTTTGTGTTTACTTCGGCATACGAATAATTACTAAGAATACATAGAACGAATAATATTAATTTTTTCATACCTACTTGTTTCCTATATCCATTATTTTTACGCTATAAATGATAGAGAATCTTTATTGATTATACACACAATTGATTAAATAAAATATTGTCATTTTGAAATGCATTCAAAGTTGGCATAAATGTCAACTTATCTATAACTTGAAACAATAAAGATATGCTTGATTTTCTGTTTTGTACTCTTCTTTAGTAACGTACTGACTTAAACCAATTGGCTCAATAATATCTTGTATATCAGTTGTACCATCTAAAACTTTTTTTTGCAAAACCTATCACATAATCGTTTAAAGTAATCTTTATATTTTGGATTAATACTAATCATTAAATGATAGTGATAATATTGTTTTTCATTTGATTTTAAAAATGCTAAAAAGTTTATACTACCTTCACTAAGTTTATCGCTATGAAACCTAAAAAGGCGAAAACAAATATTATTTAATCAATCAGTTATTGCTATTTGTATATAATATAACCAATGATCTTTAGTTGATGCTAAGGTGACAAATAAACAATTATTGACACCCTATAATGATTTGAAATCTTCAATCCATTTCAACGACATAAAATAACCCAATGAACACTGTGGATTCATTGGGTTATTTTAATATCTATTTTTTATCGTTTGTCGAATCGATTATGCTTTGTTTTTATCTTTTTTTCATGATGAAGAAATAAACAAATGCAATTAACATTGCAACAACATGAAAACCGACATAGAACGCATAAGTACCCACGCCTTCTTGACCTTGAGCGCCAGATGCGATTAATAATGATGGGGATAGAAATGCAGTACTGATTATATTAACCCCAAAAGTAATGCCGGAAATGGTAGGTTGTCCACGAAAACTAATTAATGCTAAAACACTACAACCCATAGCAATAAATAGCCCAACAATAGGAACAAAAATAGAAATGATAGCGAAAATTAACGCTACAATAGATAGTGCTTTCATTTTTACCTCAATGTAAAAGAATGATCCTTCATCGAATCCTTTATCAAATAATAACTTACTTTAGTAAGTGCTTTCCCAAAGCGTCGGTTATGATATCAAAATACAGATAAAAGTAAATTAAATTTGATATAAAAATCAGAGCATTAGTTATATTGTTTAGTTAATTTTTGTAAACAAACGAATTATTTTTGTCAAGAAGTTTCAGAAAATGTATACGTTTAAGCAAAAAAATAATGTCATCTGATAGCATCATCCAAAATTATCTAATTAGCAGAAAATAAAATGTGTCATACATATTTAACTATTCTTGCTCAAGCATGTGAATGAAGTATTTAGAACGTTTTATTGCAAAAAATAGCGAAACAATTAAAACAGCAATGTATTTATCTTTTACTCATTTTTGATTGGCAGCAAAAGGAAGTAAAACTATATAAATCACGGATAACGCTTAAAATTAATTTAAGTTTGTGGCAATACATGACCTTATCTAAATCGCAAGCCCCCAGTTCAAACAACCAATAAATTTAGTAAAACTTACCTTAAAAGCAGTCTATCGCCACATTAGCGTGATCTCGATCACAAAAAATAAAAATACCCTACTCTTAGGTGTGTGATATTGGTCACATTTATCAATTATTTTTGATGAATCAGATAAGTGAATACTTCTACAATAACAGCATTATGATTATATCAATCAACAAGGAAAGATTAATTTATGAGTACCTCAAATATCAAATTAAAAGTCCAAAATTTCGGACGCTTTCTCAGTAATATGGTGATGCCAAACATCGGCGCATTTATTGCTTGGGGTTTTATTACAGCCATATTTTTATTCAACGCCAAAGATCCTAGCGCAGGCGGATGGCTGCCTAACGAAGCGATTTCTACTTCATTCATTGGGCCGATGATTACCTACCTCCTTCCATTACTCATTGGTTATACCGGTGGTAAACTTGTCTATGGTGAGCGTGGAGGAGTGGTAGGCGCTATCACAACATTTGGTGTTATTGTTGGTGCATCAATTCCGATGTTTTTAGGTGCCATGATATCAGGACCATTAGGTGGCTGGACAATTAAAATCTTTGACAAAGCCGTAGAAGGCAAAGTCAAAAGTGGTTTTGAGATGCTGGTCAATAACTTTTCAGCGGGCATACTGGGCATGATTCTTGCGTTGATTGCTTTTTTCGCAATTGGTCCGTCGGTGACTTGGTTAACCGGTATATTGATTGTCGCAGTGCAATTTATGGTCGATCATGGTTTATTACCGCTTACCTCAATCCTTGTCGAGCCGGCAAAAGTACTATTTCTTAACAATGCCATTAATCACGGTGTATTTACCTCATTAGGCGTAACACAAGTTGCAGAAACCGGTAAATCAATCTTCTTCTTAATCGAAGCAAACCCGGGTCCGGGCTTAGGTTTATTGCTCGCTTACATGTTCTTTGGTAAAGGTGCGGCAAAAGGTTCAGCTAGTGGCGCAGCAATCATTCACTTCTTTGGCGGTATTCATGAAATTTACTTCCCATATGTGTTGATGAATCCTCGCTTAATTATTGCAGTTATTTTAGGTGGCATGACCGGTATCTTCACTTTAACCGTATTTGATGCCGGATTAACTGCGCCTGCTTCGCCGGGTTCAATATTTGCAGTGATGAGTATGGCAAAAGGGTCATATTTAGGTGTAACACTATCAGTTATTACCGCAACAGCAGTATCATTTGTAGTTTCAGCAATTTTATTAAAAACCACAAAAAATAACGATATAAGTTTTGAAGATGCTAAATCTGATGTCTCCATGATGAAAAACGAGGCAAAAGGCTCAGAAAATAAAACGTTTACCCTTACCGAGGTGAAAAAAATTATTGTCGCTTGTGATGCCGGCATGGGGTCAAGTGCAATGGGTGCTGGCGTATTACGTAAAAAAGTACAAGATGCCAATTTAGATATTAACGTCATTAATTTAGCCATTAACAATTTACCTAATGATGCTGATATCGTTATTACACACAAAGATCTCACTGAACGGGCAAAACAGTATGCGCCAGATGCACACCATATTTCTTTAACTAACTTTTTAGATAGTGACTTATACAGCCGATTGGTTGTTGAATTAACCGATGCGCAAACTAACCATTTATCCGATGCCCAACCAAATCGCCAATCCGCGGTTGAAAACACACCACTATTTAAACTCACTGAAAAGAATATCTTTTTAGGCCTAACGGCAAACAGTAAAGAAGAGGCGATTCGCTATGCCGGGCAAAAATTAGTCGATAATGGCTATGTTAAACCGGCTTATATTGAAGCAATGCTTGAACGTGAACGGTTAACCTCTACCTTTTTAGGTGAATCGATTGCCGTACCGCATGGCACGATTGAAGCAAAAGATGATGTTATTACAACCGGTATTGTATTTTGCCAGTATCCAGCAGGCGTACAATTTGGTGAGGAAGAACAAGATCAGGCAAGAATTGTTATTGGTATTGCAGCGCGTAATAACGAACATTTAGATGTTATCGCCAAACTCACTAATGCACTGGATGATCCAAAAATCATCGCACAACTTGCAACGACTTGTAACATCGAAGAAGTTTTAACAATACTGAGTTAACAAGCGTAAATATTACCCACATTTTGAAATCAGGATGTGGGTAATGAATAATAAAACAGTTAAATAATTAAAATTAAATAAGAAGGTCAATTATTATGCAAGCATTACATTTTGGCGCCGGGAACATTGGACGTGGTTTTATTGGCAAATTATTATCAGATGCGGGAATACATGTTACTTTTGCTGATGTCAATCAACAAGTTATCGACGAATTGGCAAAGCGCCATCAATATCCTGTCAATGTAGTTGGTGAAAACTCAACCACGGAAATTGTCCGCAATGTTGATGCAATTAACAGCACTTCCGATGAAGTGATAAATTACATTGCTAAAGTCGATCTAGTCACAACCGCCGTAGGTCCACAAATACTAGCTCGCATAGCGCCGACAGTAGCTAAAGGCATTATCGCAAGACATCAACAAGGTAATAACGCACCATTAAATATCATCGCATGTGAAAATATGGTTCGAGGTACCAGCCAATTTAAACAAGAAATTTTTAAAACAATACCCGACGATCTTCATCATTGGGTCAATAGCCATATTGGCTTTGTCGATTCTGCCGTCGATCGCATCGTGCCGCCTGCAACGTCAAAAACGGGTGATATATTAGAAGTCACCGTTGAAACTTTTTGCGAATGGATTGTCGATAAAAATCAATTTATTGGCCCTATCCCAGCAATCAAAGGTATGGAGCCTGTCGATAATTTAATGGCGTTTGTCGAACGCAAACTATTTACCCTCAATACCGGTCATGCCATTACAGCCTATTTAGGGTACTACCATAATATCGCCACAATTCGTGAAGCCATTTTAGTAGATCGAATTCGAGATGTAGTACGTGGCGCAATGGAAGAAAGCGGTCAAGTTTTAATCAAACGATATCAATTTGATCCAACCAAACATCAAGCTTATATCGAAAAGATTCTTACTCGATTTGAAAACCCGTACTTGCATGACGATACCGCCCGAGTGGGTCGCCAGCCAATGCGAAAATTAGCTACCGGTGACCGTTTGATTAAACCTTTATTAGGCACATTTGAGCATCAACTAACCAATAGCAATTTATTAATTGGTATTGCCGCTGCGCTCAATTATCGAAATCATGAAGACGAACAAGCCGTTGATTTAGCCAATCAAATTGCACAGCATGGCATTACGCAAGCTTTTTGTTCGATTTCTGGCATTGAAAACGATAATCCTATTGTTCCGCAAATTGAACAACTTTATACTGCTATGCAAAATCATCAATATTAAGCAAAGATGCCCGACACGATATTAGCAGAAGACACGATACTTGAAAAACTCAATCAGCAAGCTGATATTTACAGCTTGCTGACGGTTGCAATCAAGCTCATTAACCAAAGTGTTAATCAATTAATTTTAACTGTTTTTCGCAAAGATACGCACGCCATTAAATTTGTTATCCCCACTTTAGTCGGCAAAAACGGCCCACTTAATGATACTTCGGTTTGCTTAAAACTGCTTTATGCGCTGGGCATTATTACCCGTGAAGATTATGAAGATATCGAACTGCTGATAGCGATTTTAGATGAATTAGAACAAGACGATAAAAAATACACCTTTCTGGATGATGAAATATTAGGGCCGATTAGTTTACTCCATGATATGGTACTCCCCCCAAATTGGGCTGATCAGCATGAGCAAGTAAAAGAACTGGGTATTGTCGATACGTTAAAATCAACTATGTATCAACACCGCTATCAACAAATGATCCGTTCGGCTCTAATTATTGCCATTACCGATCTCACGCTTAGAATTGTAAATAAACAAAAAATCGATTATTTTGCCTAAAGCTTAATGAATCGATAATAAGTGCAGTGCAATTAACAGCAAAATAACGATAAAAACAGAACAGTTAAGCAACTGAGCCTATTTGATTGTCGTAAAAAAATGGTTAAATATCGGCTTTATTTCCCACTGCATTAATAAGTCGGTATAATGCCAGCAATTTTATTTTTAAGTGGATTATGCATGAAAGCACTATTTGCCAGCACATCGCGCGGGCTTGAAGAGTTATTAAAAAAAGAGTTAGAACACATCGGCGCTGCCAATTGTAAAATTGCTCAAGGCGGCGTCTATTTTGATGCTGATGAACAGACCTTATATCAATCGCTATTATGGTCACGCTTAGCATCACGCATCTTACTGCCGATTGCAGAGTTTGATATCTATAGTGATTTAGATCTTTACTCTTGCGTATTTAATATAAAATGGACCGATATTTTTGCTGTCGATAATTCATTTGTGATCAATTTCGTTGGCGTTAATGACTTTATTCGTAATAGCCAATATGGCGCATTAAAAATCAAAGATGCCATTGTTGATAACTTCTCTCGTCATACCGATTTAAGACCGAGTGTTGCAAAGCAAGATCCTGATATTCGTATTCATGCTTATTTGCATAAAAACCGAGTAACGCTATCATTAGATTTAAGTGGTAATAGCTTACACCAACGTGGTTATCGCCAGCAAACCGGTCAAGCTCCGCTGAAAGAAAACCTAGCGGCGGCGATTATTCAGCGTTCTGGCTGGCAAACCGACGAGCCATTACTCGATCCGATGTGTGGTTCGGGCACCTTATTGATCGAGGCTGCCATGATTGCATCGAAAATCCCACCGGGTTTACATCGTAAACAATGGGGATTTTTTGCCTGGAAAGGATTTAATCCGACACTTTGGAACGACATACTTTTTACGGCCAAACATAATATTTGTAAATCAACAACGCCATTTATCGGCTACGATAACAACCCGGCAGTACTTGAGCGAGCAAAACAAAATGCATTACAAGCTGGCGTTGCTGACTTAATCACCTTTGCCTTGCAAGATGTGACACAATTAACCAACCCGTTACCGAATACAACAAACGGGATGATTATTAGTAATCCGCCTTATGGCGAACGTTTAGAGAGCGAACCGGCACTGATTGCTTTACATTCGGCCTTAGGACAACAAATAAAACAAAACTTTGCCGGCTGGAGGCTGTCACTTTTTAGCGGCGCACCCCAATTGTTAGATTGCCTACAAATGCGTGCAGATAAACAGTTCAAAGCCAAAAATGGTCCGTTAGACTGTGTGCAAAAAAATTATGCTATTGCTAAACGTGATAACGCCGAATCGACGCCAGTACAAACCATTGCGGCAAGTGATTTTGCCAATCGCTTACGCAAAAACAGGCAAAAACTTGAAAAATGGGCTTCGCTTGAACAACTTGAATGTTATCGACTTTACGATGCTGATCTGCCCGAATACAATGTTGCAATCGACCGTTATAAAGATAAAGTTGTCATTCAAGAGTACGCAGCACCGAAAAATATCGATCCTCAAAAAACACGGCAGCGCCTATTTGATATCATTAACGCCACGATGTCAGTGCTTGAATTGACAGCGGATCAACTTATCTTAAAAACACGGGAAAAACAAAAAGGCAAACAACAGTATCAAAAATTGGGGCAAAAACAGGACTACTTCTTAGTTCATGAATATCCTATTGGTGGGCGTAAAACCCAATTTTGGGTTAATGTGACCGATTACTTAGATACCGGGCTGTTTTTAGATCATCGTTTAGCGCGTAAAATGATTGGCGAAATGAGCGCAGGCAAAGACTTTTTAAACCTGTTTGCTTATACCGGCACGGCAACTGTTTATGCCGGCCTTGGCGGGGCAAAAACCACCACGACTGTCGACATGTCGAGAACTTATCTACAATGGGCGGATCGCAATTTAAAGCAAAATGGTTTAACCGGCAAAAAACACCGATTAATTCAAGCTGACTGCCTACTTTATTTAGCCCAAAGTGAGGATCAATTTGACTTAATATTTATCGATCCACCGACATTTTCAAACTCAAAACGCATGGACAATACCTTTGATGTTCAGCGGGATCACTTAAAATTAATGGCAGATCTAAAACGTTTATTAAGACCTAATGGCACAATTATTTTTTCAAATAATAAGCGTGGTTTTAAAATGGATGCCGAAGGTATGCAAAAGCTAGGGCTGACTTATCAAGATATTACCAACAAAACGCTCTCATTAGATTTTAAGCGTAACAAACAGATACACTGCTGTTTTATTGTTAAACATCAATAGTCTGCAACGTTATTAAAAAACATCACTGTAACAAAGAGGGGGGATGATTTAATCACTCCCCTGCTCTATAGCTTAAAACGCATTGTTGACAATCGCTATCTTACCACCAGCACCGAGGTTTGAGCGCCACGCACCACCCCCGAGGCATTGGAGCCAAGTAAGTGGGTTGTGATATTTGGGCGTCTTGAGCCTAAGATGATGAGATCAGGCTTAATTTCATTGGCCAACGATAAAATTTCATCTCTAGGATTGCCAAAGGCGATCGAAAAAGATAAATTTTCCTGTGGTAAATTAATCGATTCCATTAATTTATGTAAGTATTGCTCAGTCTGAACGGTAGCTTTGTCTTTAAACTCATCAAAACCAAAGGAGTAAGCATTGACGATAGCCGAAGCAACCGGCAAAGCATGAAAAAAGATCACTTGAGCATTAGCTAGTTTTGCTAAGCGCTCAACATGCGGAATAACTTTTTTAGTTAAATCCTCTTCGGTGATATCAATTGGCACCAAAATTTTATTGTACATAATACTCCCCCCAACTCGATAAATGTAAACTTGAATCATTAACCTGCGTTAACGCTTTTACTCAACTATTATGCTACTAGTTTAGGATTGATACACCCATTATTTTATATTGTCATATGCTCAATTAACCTATAATGATATCCTAAAATTAATTGAGAAAATTGAAATAAGTTTTTATTCATTATATGACGGAGATCAAAATGCACAGTATTATTTATCGTTCAGATGTTAAGCCAACACTTGAACAAACCCAAATACTTTATCAAAACTGTTCATTAGGTGAACGTCGACCAATTGACGATGCAAAGCGTTTTCAAGCTATGTTAGATAATGCAAATCTCATTATCACCGCATGGCATGAAAAGCAATTAGTCGGTATCGCCCGTTGTTTAACCGATTTTGTCTATATCACTTATTTAGCCGATCTCGCCGTTGATAAAAATTATCAAAAACAGGGAATTGGCAAACAATTAATTCATCAAATTAAGCAAAATACCGACAAGCAGTGTTCAATTACCTTACTGGCCGCGCCTTCGGCAGTTGATTATTATGGTCACATAGGGTTTAATGCTCACCCTTCAGCTTGGATATTAAATAAGAAGCCTTAACATGAAAATCATATTAGCCTCAACTTCACTATCACGTAAGAAAGTACTGGAAAAGTTAGCGATACCCTTTGAGTGTGTTCCGCCTGTTTGTGATGAAACCCCGCTACCGGGTGAATCGGCAGAGCAATTGGTTGTACGACTAGCAAAGCTTAAAGCTCAATCATTAGTTGCAAAGTATCCCAATAGTTTAATTATTGGTTCTGATCAAGTGGGTGTGCTTAATGATCAAATTGTGGGTAAGCCTCACACGGTTGAAAACGCTCGTATACAATTGAAAAAAAGCAGTGGCAACACTTTTTATTTTTTTACCGGCATGACAGTAATTGATACCCAATCGATGCAATCAACCACTATTTGCGAACCATTTAAAGTCACTTTTCGACAATTAACTGATGCCGAAATTGATGCTTACATTGCTAAAGAGATGCCTTTGCAATGTGCAGGTAGTTTTAAATGTGATGAACTGGGTATTACCCTGTTTGACAAGCTCGAAGGCAATGATATTAATTCGCTTATTGGTTTACCACTGTTAACATTGAATAAAATCATGATAAAAATGGGGCATAACCCGCTTTTAATCGCCTAAGTCAGTGTTTACTTAACCATTAAACTGACTTATTTGATTAGTCAATTAAGCGACCTGATGACATTTTCACAATTTTTTGGCTATAGCTTGCCACATCATTATCATGGGTAACAATTAATAAAGCCGTACCTTGCTGATGAATATCTGACAAAAGTTGCATAATTTCAGTGGCGCTCTCTTCATCCAAATCGCTTGTCGGTTCATCAGCGATAATGATTTTGGGCTGACAAATCAGTGCACGTAATATGGCAATGCGCCGCATCTCTCCACCTGACATATTTGCCGGATAAGCATTTTGTAAATCAGCGACTTTCGCTTTTTCCAGCAATTGTTTCGCTAAATTTAATGTGCTTTGATTTGGGCGCTTAGTCAGATAAAAGGGTAATCGAATATTTTCCAGCGCAGTTAAGTTAGGGAGCAAGCTACTCCCTTGCGGAACATAACCAATATGCTGATTACGAAAAGCAGATACTTGCTGATCATTAAGCTCAAACAAATTAGTGCCATTAATGATAATTTTGCCTTGAGTTGGGGTCAGTAAGCCAGCAATCATATTAAGGAGTGTGGTTTTGCCACTGCCTGATTTACCCATAATACAGATAAAATCATTTTCAGCCATTGAAAAACTAACATTATTCACTGCCGAAAAAGTTTGCTCGCCTCGTTGATAATCTTTGCGTAAATTTTTGATATCTAATAGCATTTATTCACCCTCTCGCAGCGTGCGATACGTATCAAATTTAGTCATGGATAAGGCTGAATAGATACTTGAAAATGGTCCAATTATTAATGTTAAAACAAACACCACGCTAGCATAAATTAAGACATCTAATAATCCGATATTAACACAAGGAAGCCCTATTGATTGGCAGATCAATAAACTAAAGGCATATAGCAATACGCCAGCAATCACTATTCCGGCAATTCCACCTAATGCACAAATAATTAGTGATTCACGTAATAACATTTTCACTAAATCACGACGTGAAGCGCCTAAAATCCGTAAAATACTAATTTCCCGTTTACGTTCGTTTAGTGATGAAGAGAAGATAACGAAGATCACAATAATTGCCAGTACCCAAAATAGAGCAGATAAACTATAAACAATTGTTGAGAAGCTATTTAGATATTTAGCGATATTACTTAACATCCCTTTAGTCATCACAAAATCGAGGTTATAGTCAATAGCAAATTTGGGCATGATTTGATTGACCACATCTTTCGGTGAATAATTTGGATCGACTTTGATAAAAATAGATGAAGCATAGTTATTAAAGTGTTCAACATCACCCTCGATTAATTTGGCGTCTCTCATTAATGCTTGCGCTGCTGACATAGTCATAAAGACTGAAGTATCAAATCCCATTCCGGTACTATCCATTTTCGCCGCAATTTTGAATGGATGATTAAAAAACCTGATTTCATCGCCCACTTCGGATGTGATTTTAGCCCCTACCACCACTTGATTATCGCTCAGTGGCTGAGATAATTGGGTTTGAAGCCAAGGCTTAATCACAAAATCACTATGCTGATCAAAGCCAATTAATTGCACTTTGGAGCTACAACAGCCGGCATTTAACGAGGCAATAAAAAGTTGAGGCGAAATGGCATCAATTCCTTTGATATTCTTAATTTTATCAATCAAATCAACTTTAAGATAAAAACTACTCGGCTCACCACGCAACAGCGCTACTTCAAGATTTTTTTCATAACCATGTGGCACAATCAAAATATCAGCCCCTAAGCGATTGCCCATACCGGCAATGCCCAAGCTTAGGTTTTTCATCAGCACACTACCACCAAATAGCGTTGCAGAAAAAAGCATAATGATGATAATCAAACAACAACTACGAAACGGTCGCCGTTGAATATTTCGCCATGCTAAACTAGCTATGGTAATAGGTTTTTCTTGCATGTTTTAATTCCAGTCATTCATTGATTTGTTTTACTTATCTGTCTTAAGAAAAATAAACTCAAAGTTTCTTAAGTTACATCCAATTTCTTTTGGTCATTTTATTTAAACTAACAATATTGATAATAGCTACAATAAATAACACTAATGACAGTAACACTAACGCTGGTTTTGCGCCGATATTGCATCGCATCATTTCATTACCGCAAACACCGATTAAAACAGTTGGAATTGCGCCTGCTAATATCGCAATGCATGCTAAGGCCATGCTTAATCCCATACGGATAAATACGGTGCGAGAAAATAGCATCAAAAAACCGATAGCCATAACCAAAGCGCCCACACCTAGTTCGGCTTTGGCAGTCCAAAAACATTTCATTATCTTGCCACCACTGCTATGCATATGCCCTGCATTAGCCGCTTCACTAGCCATAGTATCAGCCGGCACTGATGCCACTTCGGGGAGTGGGCAAACGGGTAAAATATAAAGGGGGAATAAGATAATCATTGATCCGAGAAACATAAAACAGAATGATGAAAGCATACGATTTTTCATTTTACTAACCTTTCTTAATTATTAATTACTTGTGCAACTTTGCCATGCTCAAGTACAACAGTTGTTTGTGCATGTTTTGATACTTCGGGCGAATGGGTTACGACAATAATGGTGCTGCCCTCTTCGTGTAATTGATGTAATAAGTTCATGACCATGGCTTCATTACTTTCATCTAAATTACCGGTTGGTTCATCAGCTAAAATTAACTTTGGATAGTTTATCAAGGCTCGAGCAATGCAGACACGTTGCTGTTCACCACCAGATAACTGACGTGGTAAATGTTTAGCTCGAGCGGCAAGCCCAACTCTCTCAAGGGCTTGTAAGGCTTCTTTTTCATCGACCATGCTGTGGTAATATTGGGCAACCATCACATTTTCTAACGCAGTTAAATAGGACACTAAGTGGAATTGTTGAAAGATTAATCCAATTTTATCGCGACGAATTTCAGTCAACTGCGGTAAAGAGAGCTGAGTTATATCTTGCCCATCTAAAATCACTGATCCTAACGACGGTTTATCCATACAGCCGATAATATTCATTAACGTCGTTTTGCCACTTCCTGAGGGTCCCATAATCGATAACCATTTACCTTCCTCAACGGTTAAATTCACCTCTGATAAGGCATGAAGTGACCCATAAATCTTTGATACATTATTGACTTGAAGTATATTCATTCTTTACATCCTATTCGCCACGTAAAACTAATGCCGGCTCCACTTCGAGCGCCCGTTTTACCGGAATTAAACACGCAATGACTGTCACAATAGCTGATACCACAACTGTCGTTGGGATAAGGTAAAATTCAACATTAATAGTGCGCCCAAAAACATTGGTACTAATGACCTGTGCAAAGATCAGTCCACAAATCACACCAATAATCCCCCCCAAAACACCTAAAATTAGCCCTTCAGCTAGAAACTCTTTGGCAATGCTTCGATTATTCGCTCCGATTGCTTTTTTTAGCCCGATCTCTTTGCGTCGTTCCATTACAACTGTCATCATGGTGGTTGCGACACATATCATCGTTAACATTAATACCACAAACGTCACCAGATAAAGTAAGGAAGAAAGCTTACCTAATACTGAGGACTCCGATTGTGTTACCCATTTAATTAGATGCGGCTCAATACTATCGGACTGCTTTTTTATTATCTCAATATCGTGTTTTAGTTCATCTTGAGTGGCGGTAATACTTACTTCAACCACCTCAGCTTGATCGCTTTCTTCAAGAAACTGCTCTAAATCATGCAAAGCAATAAAAATAAAACTGTCTTCTGAGCGACCTGTTTTAACAATACCGGTAATAGTTAAATCTTCATCAAAGCGGGCATTTTGTTTCGATTTACCTGTGACAGGCATCGTGCTACCAATGGTTAATTTTGCAAAATTAGCGATATCGGTTCCGATCAAAATTTCATTTGGATGCTCAGGAAGTTTCCCTTCAATTTGCCAATAAGGGCTGGTTTTAATAACCTGCTTAAAGTCAGTCCCAACAATGGTATAGGGGTGTTGATTACTGCGTATTGCGTCATAGCGAAATGGGGTAACGCCAAGTAGCTTATCTTGCGGTAACAGTTTAACGGCTTTAGTCACATCCGCCATTGACATAGTCGATTGGTTATTGGCGGGCATTAAGAGCATATTGGCGCCGTAAGAGCGGAACTCTTGCCCCATTTGCCGTGGTATATCATAACAAAGCGTTACCATACCCAGTAACACCGTTGCGCCAATAGCCACACCAAGTAAAGCAATTGCCATTCGAGAACGCCGACGAATAAGGGAACTGACAAGCGTTTTTATAATAAATCGTTGATTTTTATTTATCATGATCTTTGCCTTTTCCTTTACCTGCCATGTAACACATCTGTTGGGCGTAAAAACATCATAATCCGTAATGCCGGTAAGCTACCGAGAATGGTTATCAAACTGACCATAATAAGCACTAACGGTATGATAATCATTTTAGGCTGAACAAACGAACCAAAGACCGTGTGCCCAATGATTTGTGCAAAACCTAATCCAATAAAATAACCTGCTATGCCGCCTAATAGCGCAATAATTAAAATCTCAGTTAAGATTAACATTGCCACCGACGTATTTGTCGCCCCTAAAGCCTTTAATAGACCGATTTCGGTACTGCGTTCAATCACATTAGCCGTAACCAGATTCGAAATCGCCAACGCTGAGCAGATCAACGATAAAATGGTTAACAGTAACATGAGTAACTGCGTTTTTTGCAAAATTGAGCCTTCCGATTCGGCAACTTGCATAATTGCTTTTACTTTGACATCCGGCATTAACTCTTCTAATTGATAGGCTATTGAACTAATGTAAGCGGTGCAATACCATGTGTCCCACTGTGTACGTGACAAGCTGGAAGGGTCTTGTGCGGCTTTTCGGGCTAGATCGTTTTCCGGGGTAGTTAAGGCACTGACTTCAACCCGCTCAACTAATCCGGCTTTATTCGCTAAATTTTGCGCCACAGGTAAAGAGACATAAAGTTGTGAATCTTCAATACCGCCACTGTGGAAAATGTTATTAACGGTTAAAGTAGCCCGGTTTTGGGTATAAGGTGAAGTTAATTCAATTTTATCACCGATTTGCAAATTCCACTGTTTAGCAATCGCTTCACCAACCATAACACCCTGTAAATTATCATCTTTCATCGTGTTACCGTCTATAGTCCACCAGGATTTCATCGCTAACATACCGGTATCAACTTCATCACCGGTTGGAATGGTTAAGTGTTTGTTAAACCATGTTCCAACAACGGTAACCGGTTTATCGTGGAAGGTTGCTTGAGCGGTTAAGTAAGGGGCAAAATCGACAATGTTATAGGCCCAAAAAATCATCTTTATTTTGACTAAATCATCTTGCTTAATGTATTGTACTGCTTGCTCGGTTTCACTATTATCAAGCTGATACATTTCACTAACTAAGGCTGTACCTTTAGGCACGATATTGAGATTTGCACCGTAGGCTTTTAATTCTTGGTTAACTTTATCCCCTACATCAAACATCACATTTAACATAGCCGTTGCTAGTGAGACGCCCAATGCAACGGTTAAGGCAATCAAAAACAGCTTCTTTTTTTGACGAACTAAAACGCTAAGTAACATTCTGCGAAACATATTTTCTTCCTTTGCAAATCGCCTTTTATTTAAAGCGGCTTTTTTCTGCTTCTAAATTAGCCGGGCGAATCACCATATTACCGTCGATAATTTCATATTTAAGCGGTACCGGATTACAACCGCCTGAAAATCCGATTGTTGCAATATTCATCACGACATCACACAAAATACAGACAACTTGATTGCCTCGTTGATAATAACCGCTTGCCCCACAAATATCGCAAGCATCAAACCCTACGCCGTAAGCATTTTCACTTTTTTTGATGACAATAAAACGAACAAGTGTGCCGTCGGTTGCCTTATAGCCATAACGATGTAAATTACCGTCATTGACTTTCTCAAGCGGGATGACAATTAAACCATTGGCATCGGGCGTAACTGGCTCTGCTGGGGTAAGTTCAACCCCTTTTTCAAAAATGTATCGGGCACGGGTTACGGTGTAGGCAGTTATGGCTACTGTGGCAATCATCCATAGGGAAGTTCGCCTATCTTGACGTAACTTAGCTTTGAGTTTCCGCACTTGCGCAGGATTGCTCCCGACTAATGAGGTTGTATTGGCTTTAAAATATAAAACGGCGGTAAGGCAAAGCGCTATGGCCATAAATGCAAAGATAAATAAATTAACATGCGCTAACACAAAAATGACTAGTTCCATCATCCATTTTTGTGGCGCAATAAAACGCCGGACAATTAAAATTTGGATAAAATTGATGCCATTTGCAAGGGTTAAAATAGTGATTGCAAGTGCCGTTATCAATACCACAAATTTATCAGCGAGTCTGAGGCACATCCTGTAAGCAAATAAGCCAATTAAAAGTGTGACAACTAAGGCAAAACCGTAGCCCACCCACTTAGACAGGTAATCATGATTAAAAATTGACTCCATGCCAACATCAAATTCAAAAGGATAAAGCAGTAAATTCGGGACAAATTGAGCAGATAATAAGCCAATAGCTAAACCGGATAAAACAATCAACAGCGCTTGACTAAATCGATTATGGCAAGATTTTACCAGTAGACAAATTAATAGCGGAAAAGCGATAACCAACCAAGGAATGATCACACCGAGATCATAAAATTCCCGAATGGCAATGCCGGTAGTACGTTTTAAAATGGCATAAATGAGTGCGGCAACAAAACCTAATAAAAAACCAACGGTAATGTATCTTTTACAATGAGAGTAATTGGATTTAACCATAACTGCGCTTAGCAGCGCTATCATAATGACAGGAACAAACGTATTATCGGTAACATTGATAAGGTATTGAAGCATAACCATTGCCTAATTATTACAATATCATTGGCGAGCTTGCTACTCGCCAACAATATGACTTATTGCATAAATTAAAAAAATTTATTTAAAAAAACGATAATTACCATGCACGTGGAATAAAATCGAAGTCCCAAGATACTTCATACGGTGTAGTCCAGAAACGACCTTCAACACCGGTTTCTTTATCAACATGTAATAAATAACCTTGTTTTTCCGGGCTTTCAATAATAAATGTCACTTTATATTTACCTGCACCGTCTAATTTAACGTTATTACCATAATGTGGACCGTCAGAAGCATTCATTGGCATAAAGTTACCTTCGATAACATTGTCGCTCCCTTCTTTTTGGATTTTATATTTCACTGTTAGATAAGGGACAAAAGTACCGATACCATAACCAAGAACATTATCTTCATTAGCTGAGATATCTGCCTCTAAATGCATATCTGATTTTGATGCAGGTAATCCGCCCATGCCAGCAGGTTCCATATCAACAGGTTGGAAATAAACAGCACTCACATTTAATGGACCGACTGTCACTTCTTCACCAATTGGAAACTCTTCAAAGCCTTTTTCCTCACCGGGTGCGGGTGCTTCGGCATTGGCGAATGATGAAAATGCAAGGATTGAAGAAATACCTGCGGCTAAAACTAATTTTTTCATTGAATACTCCTTAACTTCGTTTATGATTATGTGTTGTTACTCTTTTAATGCGACACAATTTCCCATTGTGTCACAATCAATCTTGTTACTTAATTAGAAACTGCCTTATTTGTCGATTTAAATTTGTAATATAAGACAGATACTATTACGAGCATTACCATTACTACTTGCGGAATTAATGTTTCAACCGTAGGATAAATACCTAAAATTTCAACAGAACTGATAAAATCAACCGGTGTTACCTGAATAATATCGGCTTCTTGCAACTCTTTTACACCACCACCAGCAAAAGCAATTGCCATAATGTACATCAATACACTGGTACAGATGAAGAATGGTTTAAGTGGTAATCGAATTGCACCAAAACGAATAACAATAAAGATGAAGGCAAGGATTATCCCGCCAACGCCAAGTCCGTACCAAACCATATCCATATGCTCTTTAGCATCGGCTAACATGGCTTGATAAAAAATAATAGTTTCAGCCCCTTCCCTAAACACGGCTAAGAAGGCGGCAAAGCCCAAAGCAATACTACTACCGGTTGTAACAGCCGTTTGTACTTTACCTTCAACATAACTTTTCCATGCTTCAGATTCGGATTTGGAGATCATCCAATTGCTGACAAAAAAGAGTACTACCGTGGCTAATAACATGGCGCCACCTTCCATAATCTCTTGATTAGCGCCACTCAAACCAACAATAGTATGTAAGGCAATTGCGGTTAAAATACTGACAAAAATAGCAAACAATGAACTTAGGTAAACCACTTTTAACATCGGTTTATTATTGGTTTTAACCAGATAAGCTGAGATTGCGGCAACAACCAATATCGCCTCTAAACCTTCACGGAATATGATGATAAATGAAGCGAAGAAAACACTCCAACCACTCTCTTTTTTTCCGTCTAATTCATTAGCATCTTCATGCAGCATTTTTAAAATCACATCGATTTCGGCTCGCACCACTTTATTCGGTGCATTAGATGTCATTAAACGTTTAATTTTAGCAAATTGATATTCGGTATCGGTGCCTCGTTTACCGGAAATATAGGACATTACCGCCCGTTCTACACCATGTTTTTCATAAAAGCCAAAATAGGCATTATTGACACGATCTTTTGCCTTGTTAATATCTTTCATAAAGTAGATGTCATAAGCATCATTTAGAATGATATCCATTTCATCGACAATGGCATTCCAAGACTCATATTTTTTGTCAGTGGCATAAGATGTTGGTACAAAAGTAACGATACTGGCAACAAGCAACAATGCTAATGTTAAAAATCGTTTCACTTCCTTACTCCTTATTTACCTAGTAACACTATTCCAATTGGCTTGCTGTTTTCCGGTAGTTGCAATTGTTGTGATATTACATCTGGTTTGATTGAATGAATATATCTAACACTGAGTTTTAAAGCTGTCGCGGCAAGATAGACATTTTGACTCATCGCACCGACAGCTATCTGACTAAAATCATTGGCCTGTTCAGGCGAAAAGTCGGTTAATGCTTCGCTATCAGAGACAAAAATTAAAGAGTAAGCGGCACGTTTGGTGAAATTTTGCATAGCAATATCGCCACGCAAGTCTTGATTATTTATTTCACGCAGATAGTGTCCTTCCCATTCGTATAAAAAGGTACCTTTCTCACCAGTGACATAAATTCGAACGTACGGAGCTTTGCCTTTTACCATTGGCACTGTCCACCCCGTTTTACCGCGATTTAAGCCACTGGCAGCCCAAAGTATGTTCGAAAGCTCCTCATCTGATATGGCACCTGCCGGAAACCCTCCACCAGGCGTTGAAGAGCGTTTTTTTAGGCTTTCGAATAAACTCATACCGTCTTGAGTTTGAGGAGAAGGCAAAGACATGTCTGCATAACAGAGAGACAAAGGAGAAATGCACAAGAACAATATGACAACTATCTTCCGTAATAGGCACGGCATAGCAGACCTCTGGAACCTTGATAAAATTTTAGCCATATCTTATTGCTATTATTGTTAATTATCAACATTAAATAGCAATAATTATCATTAAACACAACCTTATAAAATATAAGGATTTACTAATTTATTCGATAAAATTAAAAATTTAGTTGGTAAATTAATCAAAAACCAGCTAACTTCTATCACTACCTATAAATAGCGATTTTTATTTTTTTTATCATTAAGTATATACTGATGCTAATTGCTTTATTGAAAATTTGAGTACAACATTTTATGCCTTTATCTACATGGGTGGTATTACCCCTTTTTATTTTAGCGATTACTTCTGCTTCTTTAATTGGCAGCAAAGATTTGCGACGAGACACAATTGTGTTAATGACTGTTTTTATTGTTATGGAACTGACCTCTATCTATTTTAGTGGCGGGTTTATAGACTATCAGTTCTATGTCAACTTGAATATAAATGATATTATTGAAGGATTATTCATCTTTAAATTTCAAGCTGTCTTAGTCATTGCTGTTTTTTTTGCCTTAATCATTGGATTAATCAAATTGACGAACTTTTGTAGGCGTAAATTTCGTCTACCTTACCGTTTATTGCTAGCCACTTTAGCTATTGCATCGCTCAGTTATCATAACGGACCTTTCAGTCGTTTATACGAAATATATCAAGTCACCACTGCCGATGAAAAACCCTTCGACCAAGCGTTACAATCGATGAACATGGTTGATTATCCACATAAACAACAAGTTCACACACAGCAAGGTAAAAATATTATCGTTCTGTCGTTAGAATCCTTCGAGCAAGGCTTTTTTGATTTTGCCGATATCACCCCTAACTTAAGACAATTACGCCAAGAGTTTACCTTTTTCCCTAATATGCCAATGGCAGCAGGAAGTAGCTGGACAACCGCCTCGATGTATACTTATATGACGGGTATGCCGTTTTTAATTGGCGGATATAGTACCTCGCCTTTAATGAAAGCGGACAAAACTAAGCTGGTTAGTTTGGGGGATGTACTTCAGCAAGCAGGCTACCAAACACGCTATGTTATGTCTGGCCCCGATTTTGCTGGTATTGGACACATCGCAGAACTATTAGGCATGCAAGTTATCTCTGAAAAAAATTATGTTGGACAATATCCGGTTGCGCCATTTGGATTATATGATAAAGATATCTTAGATATCGCCCAAAAACAGGTTACTCAATTGCACAATTCCGGCAAGCCCTTTGCGCTATTTATCTCAACCATTTCAACGCATGCGCCAAATGGTTTTAATGATGAGCGCATGACCTCAGTCATATCACCAAAGGATGATAACATGTCGTTTGTGGCCGCATCCCTTGATCATAATGTAGGGAAATTTATTGCCTATTTAAAAGAAAATAATTTATTAGATGATACGGTATTTTATATCTTTCCCGATCACCTCATGATGGGGTCAGGCACACCAACAATTAATCGCCTTTCTGAAAAAGAACGCAAACTTTACTTATTAACTAATGCCAAAACGGAGAATCTACAAAAATCAACTGATCAAACAATCTATCAAATTGATCTACCTCGTTTAATCTTAAACGGCGCACAAGTTAATACCAACGCTAAATTTTTAACGGACTATTTAACCGCCCCAAATTTTGATAAAAAACAGTTCATTGAACAAAATAAGTCCAATATAGCAACGTTAAATCATGCCGCTCAAGAGTATAAACAGGACAAATAATGACGCTTGATACAATCGTTTTAGTTACAACCGTCAGCTTTTTGGGTATGGTTTCGCCCGGTCCTGATTTTTTTCTGGTGCTGAAAAACAGTTTAAGTTATAACCGAAAAACAGCGCTGCTAACGTGTTTTGGGGTGATAACGGCAATTTTAATTCATATGAGTTATTGTGTCGCAGGCATTGCTATGCTCATTACTGCCACACCCTTAATTTATGATTTACTGCGTTATGCCGGGGCAATTTATCTTTTTTGGCTGGGAATTAAAGCGCTGCTTGCCCGAAACGGTGGGACTACCTATATCAGTCAAGGCGTGGTTAGAGACCAAATCTCCGCTAAATCAGCCTTTATGCAAGGTCTCTTTTGTAATTTACTGAATCCCAAAGCAACGCTGTTTTTTTAGCGATTTTTACCCAACTACTCAATGCGCAATCTTCATTTTTAGATAAATGCTTAGTGGCGCTAATTATCTGGCTTTTAGCTGTGTTATGGTGGCCGTTTGTCGTTTTTATTTTTCAGACCCAAACCGTCCAACGGCGCTACTTTAAAATTCAATTTTTAATTGATAAATTACTGGGCGTGATACTTATTATATTAGGGGTGAAAGTCGCATTAGGGTTTTAAATATTTTGCGTAATTTAAAATCTGTTTTATACTGAAACGTATACATTTTCTGAAACTTCTTGACAAAAAACGTTTCTTTTTGAATATTCAATAGTTAATTGTTAAACTGTTGACAGTCAGACTTTTTATATTCGTTTAACTTATCGTTTCAATCATAAAAAGTTGTCATTCACATTTACCCAAACGCTAGGCTAATTGAAATGGATAAATTATTACAGTATGGTCGAGAACTGCTTGAGCTCGAACTGCAAGAAGCACAAAAGTTACCTAATCGACTCGGTAAAGATTTTATCAAAGCTTGCCAACTGATCTTATCGACCAAAGGCAAAGTGGTGGTTTCCGGCATTGGAAAATCAGGTCACATTGGCAAAAAAATTGCAGCATCGCTTGCCAGTACCGGCAGTCCGGCTTTTTTTATGCACCCGTCTGAAGCCTTACACGGCGATCTGGGTATGGTGACTGAAAATGATATTGCGATTTTAATATCCTACTCCGGGCGAGCTAAAGAGTTTAACTTTATTTTACCGATACTATCGGCCATGAATATTCCGGTAATAGCTATCACTGGTGGGCTGGACTCCCCGCTAGCTAAGGCGGCACAAGCAGTACTGGATATCTCAATTGAAAAAGAGGCTTGTCCTATGGGACTGGCGCCGACTTCAAGCTCAACTAACACGCTGCTAATGGGCGATGCGCTTGCGATTGCTGTCATGCGTGCCAGAGGCTTTAAAGAAGAGGACTTTGCGCGTTCACATCCGGCTGGAAGCTTAGGGGCAAAATTACTTAATCAAGTTAAAGATGTCATGCGAACAGGTGATTTAATTCCTAAAGTGCCGGAAAGTGCAACCGTCCTTGATGCTATGCTAGAATTAAGCCGTACCGGTGTTGGTTTGGTTGCTATATGCCATAACGATAACCAAATAATCGGCGTATTTACAGACGGTGATCTGCGCCGTTTATTGTTAAAAAATGGCACTTTACAAGATAGTATTGCCCAAGTGATGACCAGCCCGGGTTATCGAATCCCCGAAAACTGGAAAGCAGTAGAAGCATTAAAAACATTTAATGATCATAACATTACCGCTGCACCGGTAGTCAATAGCGAAGGGGAATTAGTCGGTGCTTTAAACATTCATGATTTGCACCAAGCAGGTATAAGCTAAAACTATTGATAAATACCTATTGCAAAAAGGGGCTATCTATTGAGATAATTACCGACCTAAATTTTTGTCGTTAGACGGAGATCCAAGAAAAGTTACACAATGACAAACCAAAATGATATTACCAATCATAACGAGTTGATATTGTGTTGTAAATTTTAACCAAAATTAATAGATGATGAAACTACAATGGCAGAAAAGCGAAATATCTTTCTAATTGGCCCAATGGGGGCAGGAAAAAGCACAATAGGCCGACAAATTGCACAACAGTTGGGCATGGAATTTTTTGACTCCGATCAAGAGATTGAAAAACGTACAGGTGCTGATATTGCATGGATTTTTGACTTAGAAGGTGAAGACGGATTCCGAGCCAGAGAAGAGAAAGTCATTAACGAATTGACTGAAAAACAAGGTGTTGTACTGGCAACAGGTGGCGGATCGGTTTTATCTAAAGAGACACGGAATCGATTATCAGCACGTGGTATTGTTGTTTATCTTGAAACAACCATTGAAAAACAGATGGCACGGACTCAAAAAGATAAACGCCGTCCATTATTACAAGGTGGTAACACCCCAAGAGAACTTTATGAAGAGCTTGCCGGTGAACGTGAACCACTTTATGAAGAGATAGCGGATATCACAATAAAAACTGATGAGCAAAGTGCTAAAGGTGTTGCTGGTTATATCATTGAGAAAATAGAGCAAATCTAAGTCATTGACATTCTTCAGTGGCTTGAATTGTTGAGCAATAAACCAGATGTTGGGTTAAGGAGAGAATATGCGTGTAGATAAAAATGATCGATATGTATCAGAAAATTCTTACAAGAAGTCTACGCCTTTAATGCAATTGCCAAATTTTCTTCAAAACTACTCAAAAAGAAAATTGACTATTATGCTTATGGCAGTTGTAATAATTCTGTTATTACTTAGCTTAGTCGTATTTCGTCCTTCAACAAATAACGAACCAACTTCATTAACACCGCCGGTAGTCAATGGCGTTCCGCCGGAAGAGCCAAATAGCGTAACCGAGCAACAACCTAATCCTGCTATTCAACCGCCACAACCGGTTGATAGTCAGACAACTAATGGTAGCTCAAATAGTGCACAGAGCAATGCTACGCAATCTGGCGGCAATGAAAATAGCAATAACCCAACACAAGCACCGAATTCGGCTAATGGAGCAAGCACTAGCCAACCGACTACACCGCCAGCTTCTCCGCAAACTACGCAGAAGCCTGAGCCTGTTAGTCATAAACCAGAAATTAATACTTCAACAAACTCAGCGATAATTAAAGACGAACACTATGCTGTCCAACTTAGTGCGTCTAAATCAGCTGAGGGATTAAGAAAACTCGTTAAGCAACATAATTTGACCAATTACCAGATTTACGAAACCAAACGTAACAATGAAACTTGGTATATTTTAGTTCAAGGTAATTACGCCACCGCTGATGAAGCGAAAAAGGCGATTAAATCATTACCCGATGCTTTACAAAACGACAAACCATGGATCAAATCTGGTGCAACGATCAATAAAGAAAAAACTGCAAAATAATAAAGGATATCGTTCATTTATCCTGGCAATAACAAAATAGGAGTTTCCGTTGAAGAAGCAGCGAGCCTTTTTAAAATGGGCTGGAGGAAAATATGAGCTCGTAGACACGATTAAGCGATATCTACCACAAGGGGATCAACTCATTGAGCCTTTTGTTGGCGCTGGCTCCGTTTTTTTAAACACCAATTATAAAAGTTATATTTTAGCTGATATCAATCATGACTTAATTGCACTTTATAACTTATTAAAGACAAGTCCTGATAAGTTTATCAGCGATCTTAAATTACTATTTAGTAAACAAAATAACCAAGCTGATGCATTTTATCAGTTACGAGATGTGTTTAATGGGAGCAAAGATCAGTATATTAGATCGCTTCTGTTTGTCTATTTAAACCGCCACTGTTACAACGGTCTTTGTCGCTATAATAACAGTGGATTATTTAATGTGCCATTTGGACGTTATAAAACAATTTATTTCCCTGAAAAAGAGCTCTATTTTTTTGCTAAAAAAGCGCAAAATGCTGAGTTTATTTGTGCGCCTTATCATGATGTCATGAAACAAGCTAAACATAATTCAGTGATTTATTGCGATCCTCCCTATCTTTCGCCCAATGACTCAGCAGGTTTTACTGCTTACTACTCCAATAATTTTGGATTTGATGAGCATAAGAAATTATCGCAATTAGCCGAAAACATGGCTTATGAGAATAATGTTCCGGTTCTGGTATCTAATCATGATACTGATTATACAAGAACTTTATACAATAAAGCGCGATATCTTTATCGTGCTGAAATGCGTCGCTCAATTAGTTGCGCAGGTGAAGGGCGCAAAAAAATTGATGAAATTTTAGCCTTATATCAAAAGTCATAAAGTGATATTGATAAAGGCTTTATCAGTAGAGGTATGTTATGCAAGAGTTTATTATAGCGCCATCAATACTATCAGCCGATTTTGCCCGTCTTGGCGAAGATACCCAAAAAGTACTTGATGCCGGGGCGGATGTAGTCCATTTTGATGTAATGGATAACCACTTTGTGCCAAATTTAACTATGGGTTCAATGTTCTGCAAGGCACTTCGTGACTATGGAATCAAAGCGCCAATTGATGTGCATTTAATGGCATCGCCGGTTGAAGAGCTGATTGTCTCTTTTGCGAAAGCCGGCGCGACTAACATATCTATTCATCCCGAAGCGACCATTCATCTTGATCGCTCATTACAACTTATTAGAGATCATGGTTGTACCGCCGGTTTGGTTTTCAACCCGGCAACACCATTGGATTATTTAGATTATGTCATGGACAAAGTCGATATTATCTTATTAATGGGTGTCAATCCCGGCTTTGGTGGACAATCATTTATCCCCTCAACGCTAAAAAAACTACAACAAGTGAAAAAGCGGATTGTCGAATCGGGGCAAAATATCAGACTTGAAATCGACGGCGGGGTAAAAGTTGAAAACATCGCCGAAATAGCAAAAGCAGGTGCCGATATGTTTGTTGCCGGCTCAGCTATATTTGGTCAACCCGACTATAAAACCGTTATTGATGCCATGCGAAAAGCGTTATCAGGAGTAAAACATGCCTAAACTTGATGATATTCAGGCAATTGCCTTTGATCTCGACGGCACTTTAGTTGACAGTGTGCCCGGACTGGCCTTAGCTGCTAAGCAAATGTTGGCCGACTTAAATCTGCCGACAGTTACCAATGAACAAGTCAAAAATTGGGTGGGTAATGGTATTGATGTTATGCTAGAACGTGTGTTTAAAGCCATTGAGGTAACACCTTCTACAGAATTATTTCATCAAGCAAAAGATCGCTTTAATCAACACTATGACAAAGTCATGGATGCCCAAACAAAACTGTTTCCGCATGTCAAAGAAACGTTAAAAATCCTACACGATAATCACTACCCTTTAGCTTTAGTGACCAATAAACCAGCGCATTTCTTACCTGCACTGCTCAGTTCATTAGGCATTAAAGACTATTTTTCGTTAGTGCTAGGCGGTGGGGATGTGATTAAATTAAAACCGCATCCGGCGCCACTTTATCAAGTTATGGCAACGTTTGGACTATTTAGCTCGCAATTATTATTTGTCGGCGATTCTAAAAATGATATTGATGCGGCAAAAAATGCCAATTGCCCAACAGTTGCATTAAGCTATGGTTATAATTATGGTATATCTATTGCAACCAGTCATCCCGATTTTTTACTGGATGATTTTAAAGATATATTAACCTTATTACCTCAGCCCAAAGCTGACGCAAAAAAATAATTAGCACAAATAATTAGCACAAATAAAGAGAAAACAGATTAGGAATAAATTATGAGTAAACCGATTGTATTTAGTGGCGCTCAGCCATCAGGAGAACTAACACTTGGCAACTACTTAGGTGCTTTAAAAAATTGGGTGGCGTTGCAAAATGAATATGATTGCGTTTACTGTATCGTCAATCAACATGCGATAACGGTACGTCAAGATCCACAAAAACTACGCAAAGCGACGCTCGATACCTTAGCACTTTATTTAGCTTGTGGCATCGATCCGCAAAAAAGTACCATTTTTGTTCAATCACATGTGCCAGCCCATGCCGAACTTGGTTGGGCATTAAACTGCTACACCTACTTTGGCGAGCTGAGCCGTATGACACAGTTTAAAGATAAATCATCACGCCATAGTGAGAATATTAATGCCGGCTTATTTGATTATCCGGTACTTATGGCTGCCGATATTTTACTTTATCAAGCTAATTTAGTGCCAGTTGGTGATGATCAAAAACAACATCTTGAGTTATCACGTGATATTGCGATGCGCTTTAATGCGCTTTATGGTGAGATATTTACGGTACCAGAGCCCTTTATTCCGAAAGTCGGTGCAAGAGTGATGTCACTTCAAGAACCGACTAAGAAAATGTCTAAATCAGATGAAAACCGTAACAACGTCATTGGTTTACTTGAAAATCCAAAAGATATTGAGAAAAAAATTAAGCGAGCCATGACCGATTCTGATGAGCCACCGGTTGTACGTTATGATTTAAAAAATAAAGCGGGAGTGTCTAATCTGTTAGATATCTTAACCGGCATCACGGGCAAACCGATAATTGAGCTTGAAAAAGAGTTTGAAGGCAAAATGTACGGCCACTTGAAAACTGAAGTAGCAACACAAGTTATTGATATGTTAACGGCTTTACAAGCTAAATATCACCAATACCGTGACGATGAAACGTACCTGTTTTCAATTATGCGTGAAGGTGCTGATAAAGCACGCTCAAAAGCTGAGCCGACGTTGAGAAAAGTGTACGATGCTATCGGTTTTGTATAACAACGATTCGACAGACGACACAAGTCGCGATAAACATTGAACAATATTAATTGGCTTTGGTAAGCAAAAAAGTTGACACTGTAAGCTTTAAAGCCATTTAACTATTATGGGTTAACAATGAAGATTATAATTCTTGGTGCAGGACAAACCGGCAGTGCGCTGGCAGAGTATCTGGTAACCGATAAACAAAACGATGTCACTGTGGTTGATGAAGATCACGAAAAATTGCAATCTTTGCAAGAGCGTTTTGATTTACAAGTCATTGTAGGAAAATCTTCTTATCCACAAGTGTTGGAAAGCGCTGGTGCTGAATCAGCTGATATGCTCGTTGCGGTTACCAATTCTGACGAAGTTAATATGATGGCTTGTCAGATTGGTCATGTCATGTTTAACATTCCGCAAAAAGTCGCCCGTATTCGTGCGCCGGAATACAATGATGAACGATACCCTTTTTTCAATAAAGATTGTATTAATATCGATCACATTATTGCACCAGAAAATTTAATCACAAATCATATCAGTCAATTAATTCAATATCCCGGCGCTCTACAGTTTGCCTCGTTTTATGATAATCGGGTCTGTCTAGTTGCTGTTACTGCATATTATGGTGGCGCTTTAGTCGGTAGTGAACTGTCCGAACTCAAAGAGCATCTCCCGCATGTTGAAGCTCGAGTGGTGGCGATTTATCGCCAAAATCGCTTTATTCGTCCATTAGGCTCTACACTTATTGAAGCCGGTGATATGGTCTACTTTATTACGCCTCCGGTGAATATTAAAGCGGTAACCAGCGAGCTACAACGGTTAGAGAAACCTTACAAGCGAATTATAATTAGCGGTGGTGGCGGGGTTGCGGTTGCCTTAGCTAAGCGGTTAGAGAACGACTATCAAGTCAAGTTGATTGAGCGGGATGCGGAACGGGCAGAATTTATTGCTGAACAGTTAATTAATACCACCGTTTTACATGGTGAATCGTCCGACCAAGAGCTTTTATCGCAAGAACAAGTCGAATTAACCGATCTGTTTATTGCTGTAACCAGCGATGATGAATCAAATATTATGTCTTCAATGCTGGCCAAAAGAATGGGCGCCAAAAAAGTTATTGTGTTAATCCAAAAACAGGCTTATTTGGAATTGATTAATGATAGTGTGATTGATATTGCTATCTCCCCACAACACGCAACGATTTCAGAGCTACTGAGCCATGTAAGACAAACCGGCGTTGTAAAAGTGATTTCACTTCGACAAGGCGAATCGGAAATTGTCGAAGTGGTGGCTAATGGCACCAATGAGAGCTCGAAACTGGTCGGCAAAAATATCAACGGACTAAAATTACCGTCCGGCGCAACCATTGGGGCTGTTGTTCGTGGTGAAGATGTCATTATCGTCAACACGGATTTAACTATTGAAGATGGCGATCATTTAATAATCTTCCTACCGGAAAGAAAAGTGATAACAGATATCGAAAGATTATTACAATAGCTTGTTTAAAACCGATAGTAAGTTCATAATAACTAAAAAATTTGACTCGGGGTGTTTTTTGCCTTTTGCAAAAAACTGAGAGTTTACCCGTTGAACCTGATCTGGATCATACCAGCGTAGGGAAGTCTGAGCCACATTGCGCTTAATCTGGCAAATTCTTCCCAATAAATAGATGATAAGGAATGAATATGTCACAAGCCAAAATGTTTGATTTAGCCCAAGCCACCCCCTTTATTAATAACGTTAAACAACAACATCCCCTCGTCCATTGTATAACAAATGATGTAGTTCAAAATTTTACTGCCAATGTATTACTGGCTATTGGCGCATCACCTGCAATGATTGTTGCCAAGCAAGAAGTTGTCGATTTTGTTAGCGTTGCCAGCAGTTTATTGGTTAATATTGGAACAATTGAGGATAATATTGCGCAAAGCATGCTGCTTGCTGCAAAGCAAGCACAACAAAGTCAAACACCATGGGTGCTCGATCCGGTCGCTGTTGGTCCAGCATTGCCTTATCGCACCGCAATAGCTCATCAATTATTGGCATTTCAGCCCACTGCCATTCGCGGTAATGCATCAGAAATTTTGGCATTAAGCGGTGAGCAATCTTGCTCAAACGGGCCTGATAGCCAAGATTCAACCGAACAGGCGCTTGAAGCGGCAAAGCAGTTAGCACAAAAGTATCAAACCATTGTTGCAATGACCGGTGATATTGATTATGTGACTAACGGTCAAATCACATACCGCATTGAAGGCGGTGATATTGCATTGACGAAAGTAACCGGAACCGGTTGCTCACTGTCGGCAATGGTGGCGGCCTTTATCGCTAGCTCAGACGATACGTTATTAGCTTGTGCTTCGGCCTGTTTGATGATGAAAAAAGCGGGTGAACAAGCTAACAAACACCATGGCTTAGGCAGTTATGCCGTATCAATTATCGATAAGCTTTCACTGTTTAATTCACACCATGGATAAGGAAATCTGATGAAAAAACAATTGAATTTGGACTTATATTTAGTTCTCGATCCCTTATTGTGTGGTGGTATTAATGGTATGGTAAACACGACCCAAATTGCTGTTGCTAATGGCGTGACTGCTGTGCAGTTAAGATCTGAGCAAGCGCTAACAGGTAAAGCGTGGTATCATGCCGCCTTAGCACTGAAAACCGCACTAGCCGACACCCCTGTCCCACTATTTATTAATGACCATATTGATATTGCACTCGCTATTGACGCAGATGGAGTCCATATTGGGCAAAGTGATCTGCCTGTCGATGTTACTCGCCGTTTAATCGGTAAGGATAAATGGTTAGGGTTCTCAGTTTCCAATCAAGAGCAACTTAATGCGGTTGACTGGCAACAAGTCGATTATTTGGGAATTGGCCCAATCTTTCCAACATCAACCAAAAAAGATGCGGCAACAGCTATGGGAATTGAGCAGCTGACTCAACAAGTAAAACTGAAAAAATGCCCTGCTGTAGCCATTGGTGGCATTGATATCAATAATATTAGCCAAGTTATTCAAACAGGTATTGACGGCGTTGCCGTGGTTTCCGCCATTTGTGGACAAAAAAATGTCGCACAGGCAACCGCATCGCTGATTAATAAAATACAACAAGCTCGACAGGAAAAAATATTATGACAACAATCGCCTTAACCATCGCCGGCTCCGACCCAAGTGGTGGTGCCGGTATTCAAGCTGATTTAAAAACATTTTCAGCATTAGGCGCTTATGGGATGTCGGTAATTACTGCTCTCACTGCGCAAAGCACTCAAGGCGTTGATGACGTGCTGGCTATATCGCCACAATTTGTTGAAGCGCAGTTTAATACGTTATATCAGGATATCAACATCGACAGTGTTAAAATCGGTATGTTGATGAACAAAGAGATAGTGTCGACGGTCTATCATTTATTAAAAAATAACCCTATAAATAACATTGTGCTAGACACCGTTATGGTTGCCAAAGGTGGGCACCGCTTATTAAAATCCGACGCTGTGACTGCAATTCGTGAAAAATTATTGCCACTGGCAACTGTTATCACCCCAAACTTGCCGGAAGCAGCTGCCTTGTTAGATTGTGACGAAGCTAGCAACGAAAATGATATGCTAAAACAGGGGCAAGCGCTGCTTAAATTAGGCTGTCAAGCTGTGCTAATGAAAGGCGGACACTTGCCGGGGCATGAAAGCCCGGATTACTTGATCACACATGATGAAATTATCACTATGTCTTCACCAAGAATTCAAACCAAAAATACCCATGGCACAGGTTGCACCTTATCTGCGGCAATTGCTGCGTTATTACCTCAGCGCAGTTTAGCGCAGGCAGTCAAACAAGCGAAAGATTATTTATATGGCGCCATTAGCCATGCTGATGATTTAAGTATCGGAAAAGGTATTGGACCAACGCACCACTTTTACCAATGGTGGTGATCGATTGATAACTGAGGTTTCGGACAAATTAACACTGTTTTTTATTTAACTGAAATTTTGCCCGAAACCGTCATAATTGAAATCATTAAAACTAGTAGGCAATACCAACAAATTCATAACCGGCTTCATTAATCGCAGCAATAGCGGCTTCTTGCGAAATGTTTCCGCCGTCGATATCAACTTCATGTTTAGCTAAATCAACCGTCACTTTAGCCTTTGGATCGATATCGTTAATCGCCTTAGTGATAGCATTAACACAGTGCTGACAACTCATATTATCGACTATTAATTTCATAATTAACCCTCTGTTTTATTGGAAATAACATGGTTTTGTAAATAATTAACCCGCTGAGCGCATAGATTAGCTATTTAACAAAACGCTATGCTAAAAATGAAAAAGTTTTTATATATTACGCTAAAACAGCCTAAAACCAAACTACCAACTTACTATGATAAAACGATAAATAAGCTGTTATTTAGCTTAGCTTAACAGTTGAATTACATCTTCTATTTACCAATGCAAAATGAGCTAAATATGCGCCCAAGCAAATCATCAGAAGTAAACTCTCCGGTAATTTCACTTAAAGCTTCTTGCGCAAGTCTTAACTCCTCAGCGAGTAATTCACCGGCATGAAAAGTCATTAATTGATAATGCCCATTGCTTAAGTGCTGAGCGGCTTTTTCCAGTGCTTGTAAATGGCGGCGGCGCGCTAAAAAGCCACCTTCAGTGCTCGCATTAAAGCCCATAGCTTGTTTAAGATGATCACGCAGTAGCGCAATACCGTCACCGGTACGGGCTGAAAGTTGAATTAGCGAGTAGCCATCTATTTCACTGTAACCTAACGCCTCGCCGGTTAAGTCAGCTTTATTACGAATCACAGTTACAGGCATATTTTTTGGCAGACGCTCGATAAATTCTGGCCACAATTTTTCCGGATTAGTTTCATTGGTCGTTGTGCTATCTACCATAAATAAGACTCGATCGGCTTGCTCTATTTCATGCCATGCTCGTTCAATACCGATTCTTTCCACTTCGTCACTGGCTTCACGCAATCCGGCAGTATCTATGATGTGTAGAGGCATACCGTCAATATGAATATGTTCACGTAACACATCACGAGTCGTACCGGCAATATCGGTCACAATTGCAGCTTCACGCCCGGCAAGTGCATTAAGTAAACTTGATTTACCGGCATTAGGGCGCCCGGCTATCACCACTTTCATGCCTTCTCGTAACAGTGAGCCTTGTTTAGCCTCTTGACGAACTTCGTTTAAGCGAGCAATCACTTCATTAAGTTGCGCTTCTATTTTGCCGTCCGACAAAAAGTCGATCTCTTCTTCAGGAAAGTCAATAGCAGCTTCCGTAAAGATTCTTAGGTGAATCAATGATTCAACTAGCGCATTAACTTTTTTAGAAAATACCCCCTGTAGGGATGATATAGCTGATTTTGCAGCCTGTTCAGAACTGGCGTCAATTAAGTCGGCAATGGCTTCAGCTTGGGCTAAATCTAATTTATCATTTAAAAAAGCACGCTCTGAAAACTCACCCGGCCTTGCAATTCGCACATTAGGAATCTCAAGCACTCGTTTAAGTAGCAGATCTAAAATTACCGGCCCACCATGCCCTTGTAATTCAAGCACATCTTCACCGGTGAAAGAGTGAGGATTAGGGAAATATAATGCGATCCCCTCATCTAACGTTGTATTATCAGACGCTAAAAAGGGAAGATACTCAGCATAACGAGGTTTTGGTAATTTTCCTAATACCGCATGCGCAACTGTTTGAGCTTGAGGCCCGGAAATACGCAAAATTCCAACACCACCTCGACCCGGTGGCGTTGCTTGTGCAACAATTGTATCGGATTTCATATTTATCTATAACAATTTAAAATTTGATGATTAATAATAGCATGGAAGCACGGTAAAAACATTAGCTACTAATGGCTTTACCGCGATTGATTAAAGGTTTTGATTTAAAATTATTGCTCGTTTTTCATATCATCGCTTGGGTGATCAAATAGCCAGGAGTTTGCCAGTGCAAGTGGCTCACGAATCAATGCATAATATTTATCGATATTATCCCAAGCTAATGGCGCTGATAGACCTGATACCTGACTAATACCTGAACGTTTGGCTAACATAATTGAACGCAACAGATGAAAATCATTGGTTACCACAACCGTATTACCTAAAGGTAATACATGATTTGCATAGATAAATTGTTGTGCTGTTCGGATTGATTTATCTTCTTGATAAATTCGACTAGGTTCGATACCTTTATCGATTAAATATTGTGCCATAACGCTAGCTTCGGTTGCCGACTCATCCCTTCCTTGCCCGCCACAAACAACCACTTTGGTTTGGGGATTATCTTTTAAGTAATCATACGCAACATCCAATCTTACAGCTAATGTAGGATGCGCAACAGCCGGCTTGCCTATAACTTGAGAGCCGAGCACCACTAAAGTATCCGCATTTGATACCGGTTTTTTATTGGCATACAAATAAATAACAATATTGGCAATAACAAAATAGGTAAAGATTAAAATAAAACAAATCTTGATCAATTTAATGAGCATAGTCATTTTTTCCTTTATTTTTTATCACAATATTGAAAATGATCGTTAACTAATCCCATTGATTGCATAAAAGCATAACAGATAGTCGAACCAACAAAAGTAAAACCTCGCTTTTTTAAAGCTTTTGACATGCTGTCAGAAATATCGGTAGTAATAGGCACTTCACTCATATCGTTAAAATGATTAATAATCGGTTTTCCCTCGACAAATGACCAGATAAATGTTGAAAAATCTTCACCGTTATTTTGCATATTTAAATAGGCATGCGCATTTTTTACTATTCCGTTGAGTTTTAAACGATTGCGTATTAAGCCTTTGTTTTGCAATAAAGCTTCGATATTTTCTGCCGTTAATTGAATAATTTTTTCAGGCTTAAAATCAAAAAAACAGCGACGGTACTCTTCTCGTTTCTTTAGCACTGTAATCCATGATAATCCAGCTTGTTGCCCTTCTAAACAAAGTTTTTCGAATAATTTAAGGCTATCATATTGAGCAATTCCCCATTCGTTATCATGATAATCGATATACAAAGGATCATTAGATACCCAGCTACAGCGCCTTGATTGTGGGGTTGACATAGATAGTTTTCCTTACATAAATTTCTATAAACAAGCTGAATTTTTCCAAATTTTTCCAAGAATTATAAATCAAATAACCGGTTTTGTCTCATTCATGAAATTTTTTTATGATGAAAAAAAGGACAAATTTTTATGGCAGAATGTTGTCTCGATTTAGGATTTCGTCAAAAAAGATGAATTATTTGGTTATCTTTATTTAACAATAACAATAAGGTTGTGTTCATGAGTCAATCTGAAATCAACGCCGAATGGCAACCCGTTGCTCGGCCATTAAATTGCAAGGATTTGAAAACATTAGTGCTCTCATCGTTAGGTGGAACGTTAGAGTTTTACGATTTTGTTATTTACGCGCTTTATATTGACACTATTGTCAAACCGCTTTTCCTCCCCCATACATTATCACCTTTAACCTTGGATCTTTTTGCTTGGGGAATTTTTGCCGCTGGTTATTTAGTTCGTCCGGTTGGCGGAATTATCATGGCGCACTTTGGCGATAAAGTCGGACGTAAAAAAATGTTCACGCTAAGTGTAGCCATGATGGCTTTACCGACTTTTATTATAGGTATATTACCCACTTATGAAACTATTGGAATTATGGCGCCACTACTCCTGTTGATAATGCGTATGCTACAAGGTGCAGCCATTGGCGGGGAAATGCCCGGTGCTTGGGTATTTATTGCAGAGCATGTGCCAAAACAACGTTACGGATTTGGCGTTGGCACCTTAACATCCGGCATAACTGGCGGTATCTTGCTTGGTTTTATTGTGACAATTATTATTGATCTCTGTTTTACCAACCAAAATATCTTAGATTATGCTTGGCGTATTCCCTTTATCGTCGGGGGGATTTTTGGTGTTATTTCAGTTTATTTGCGCCGATTTTTATCTGAAACGCCAATTTTTAAAGAATTGGCTGCCCGTAAAGCTATTGAAAAAAATATTCCAGTTGTGACCGTTTTGAAAAAACATAAAACCGCTTGCATGATTGTGGCGCTTTTAACTTGGTCATTATCAACAGCCATTATGGTCGGCATTTTAATTACCCCGGGGCGTATTGTCGGGGGGATGTACCACTTTGCCAACCTTGATTGGCGAATCGGTGGTTGTATTGCAGCATTAACCTTAACCATTGGCTGTATTATTTCGGGTTGGTTAGAAGATAAGCTCGGAACTACTAAAACCGTTATCCTTTCTTGGGGTGGCCTTGCGATTGTTAGTATCTATTTTTATAGCAGTCTATCGCCTGACATTTCGCTCTGCAAATTATATTCAATTTGGGCAATATTTGGATTATTTATTGGTTCTATCGCAATGACACCAATTATTGGCACCAGAACTTTCCCACCCGCTATCCGCTATTCGGGACTGTCATTTTCTTATAATTTAGCCTATGCCTTGTTTAGTGCAATTACGCCAACGTTAACCATTTATCTATTAAGTCCGGATCATTTACTGGGTCAATATAGTTATCTTGGTGCGGGAATTTATATCTCATTTGTGGCATTAATCGCCGTCGCTGTAGGCTTTTATCCATTAGCCAAACAAGGCTGGCGAAGTGAGTCTAATAATCGATAAGTAAGAAGTACAAAAAAGCAGGCATTAGCCTGCTTTTTATTTTATAGTTTGCAGTCATTAATTTTATTAACGCATAGTGACAAACTCTTCAGCAGCAGTTGGATGAATTGCCACAGTATTATCAAAGTCTTTTTTAGTTGCGCCCATTTTAAGTGCGACAGCAAAGCCTTGTAATATCTCATCCATGCCATAACCGATACCATGAATACCGACAATTTTTTCATCTTTACCCACACAAACCAGCTTCATTCGGCAAGGTTGACGATGTGCAGTGACAGCGGTATACATAGCGGTAAAAGTGGATTTATAAACTTTTACATTCTCTTGACCGTATTGAATAATAGCTTGCGGTTCAGTCAATCCAACAGTACCTATAGCCGGATGAGTAAATACCACGGTTGGAATATTAGTGTAATCGAGATATTCATGTTTTTTATTATTAAAAAGTCGTTCCGACAAGCGACGCCCGGCAGCGACGGCAACAGGAGTTAATGCGGTGGCACCGGTATCATCACCAACCGAGTAAATGCCTGCAACATTAGTATTTTGGTACTTATCGACGATAACAAAGCCATTATCATCAACATCAACACCGGCAGCTTCTAGATTCATATCACCAGTGGCTGACTGACGACCAATTGCCCAAATCAAGCAATCAACAGTATAACTTTCACCGTTTTCCAATGTTAGGGTTAATGAATCATCACTATTTTTAGTCACTTGTTTTGGAATAGCAAAGGTATGTAAATGTTGACCTTCAGCGGCAATCACTTCCATTAAAGTTTCAATAATCAGTGGATCAAAACTGCGTAAAGGTGTTGCCTGACGAACAAATTGATGCGTCTGCGCACCTAGCGAATGTAAAACGCTGGCAATTTCACAAGCAATATAACCCGCCCCAACCACGGCCACACGTTTAGGTAAGGCTTTTAAGGCAAAAAATCCATCTGACGTGATACCATATTCAGCGCCGGGGATGTCCGGAATGGTTGGCTTTCCACCGACCGCAATAAGAATATGATCGGCGCTGTATTGTTCACCGTTAACCTCAATTGTGTGTGAGTCAACAAATTTTGCATAGCCATAAATCACATCTACGTTATTATTGGTTAGCACACGGTCATACGATTGGTGTACACGATCGATATAAGCGTTACGGCTTGCTAATAATTTATCCCAACTAAATTGATTAATAGTGGTATCAAAACCATAGTCGGGACCATAATGATTGATTGCTTCGGCAATTTGCGCGCCATACCACATAATTTTTTTCGGAACACAGCCTACATTAACACACGTTCCGCCCAATGATTTTGCTTCAATAATTGCACATTTTTTGCCATATAACGCTGCACGGTTAACCGATGCAATACCGCCACTACCGCCACCGATAGCAATATAATCATAATGTTTGGTCATTATCTATCCTTTAAGCTTACTGATTCAATATGGTTAATAGCTTTGCACAAAGTGGGCAATAAAAAAAGCATTTATTCTAAAATTTAACAATAGTTATTATCTATTGATTATCAAAATAAATAAATAATTATTTAATTAAACAACCGAAGCGCCACTGACTGTTGTTAATCTAAAAAACTGGATAGATGTTTAGCTAAACGATTTGTACATCATGTTGTTAATACAACAGATAGCTAAAGTGGTGAGAATTGACATTGTAAACAAAAAAATGGCCACCTGTTGGTCGCCAATTTTTCCCTAAGAATGGTTTATTGATTTTTTATGGCATTGATAATATTTGTGGTGGAGCAACCATCTTCAAAGTTTAAAACTTCTACCGTTCCACCTGCTTCAATGACCTCTTTACCGCCAGCGATATCTTCCGGCTTATAGTCGCCACCTTTGACCAAAACATCAGGTAAAATATTGCTGATGAGTCGCTGTGGCGTTTGTTCAACAAATGGCACAACCCAATCTACTGATTCAAGTGCGCCTAATACAATCATACGTTGCCTTAACGGATTAATTGGTCGGGATTCACCCTTGAGCTGTTTTACTGATTCATCACTATTTACAGCAACTACTAAGCGATCGCCAAGTTTTCTGGCATTAGCAAGATAAGAGACATGGCCTGCATGCAAGATATCAAAACAACCATTGGTCATCACAATTTTTTCGCCACGTAACCTTGCTTTTCGGACTTCTTCTTTTAACTCATCTTCAGTCATCACCCCAAAACCATTATTTTTACGGGCTCGAATGGCATTTTCTAACTCAATTTGAGAAACGGTTGAAGTTCCTAGTTTACCCACAACCACACCTGCGGCGGCATTGGCTAAAAAGCAGCTTTCTTCTAAAGATTGGCCTGCGGCTAACGCTGTAGCTAATGTAGCAATCACGGTATCGCCTGCTCCGGTCACATCAAAGACTTCTTTGGCATGAGTCGGTAAGTGATAAACCGGCTTATCTAACTGGAGTAGCGTCATGCCTTTTTCGCTACGGGTGACCAGTAATGCTTTGAGATCAAATCGCTTAATTAGCTCATAGCCTTTTTCGATGATCTGCTCTTCATTATGGCAAGTTCCCACCACCGCTTCAAACTCCGACATATTTGGCGTAAGTAGTGTGGCGCCTCGATAACGTTCAAAATCTGTACCTTTAGGATCAACTAAAATAGGCACATTAGCTTGATTAGCCAGTTGAATCATAGCTTGAACAGAAGATAATGCTCCTTTGGCATAATCTGACAGCACCAATACATTATGGCTGGCGAGTGCAGTTTTAATACGTTCGAGCATTGGCGAAGGATCAACATTATCAAAGCCCTCTTCAAAATCAATTCGGATAAGCTGTTGATTGCGAGAAAGCACTCTTAATTTAGTAATCGTTGGATGCGTTGAAACCGAGACAAAGTCACATTGCACATGGTATTGGGTTAATTGTTCATCAAGGATTTTAGCTGGCTCATCAATACCTGTTAAGCCAATGAGCCGCACATGACCGCCAAGCGCTGTGATATTCATCGCCACATTCGCAGCGCCACCCGGGCGCTCTTCGAGCGCATCAATTTTCACAACCGGAACCGGCGCTTCAGGTGAAATACGATTAGTGCCGCCATACCAGTAGCGATCTAGCATAATGTCACCAACAACAAGAATATTGGCAAAATTAAAGTCTGGTAATGATGTTTTCATTATGATGAGTTATCCTTTACTAGTCATTTAAGCTATAACTTAACTATTTATTGATTTTCATTTAAATCTTGTTGGCTTTCATTGTCAAGTTGGCTATTTTTACGTGGTTGGTAAAATCGTGCAAAAAAAGTACCGATTTCAAATAATAAGCAAATTGGTATTGCTAATAAGATTTGTGAAAATACATCCGGTGGTGTAACAAACATCGCAACAGCAAAAACCCCAACAATGATATAGGGGCGTTTTTTTCGTAGGCTTTGGGGATTTGTCACCCCTGTCCAACAAAGTAAAATAATGGCTACCGGTACTTCAAATGCAAATCCGAATACAACAAAAAGCGTCATGACAAAATCAAGATATTTGGTAATATCGGTATTAATTGCCACATCCATTGGTGCGGTATGAATAAAAAAGTAAAATGCCAATGGAAAGACCATAAAATAAGCAAAAGCAATACCGATATAAAATAGAATCGTACTTGAAATAATCAGTGGCATGACTAAGCGTTTTTCATGCTGATAAAGTGCCGGGGCAATAAATCCCCAAACTTGATAAAGCACATACGGAATCGAGACAAATATTGCCACAACCGCAGTTAACTTTATTGGGGTAAAAAAAGGCGCTGCAATGTCAGTTGCAATCATACTACTGCCGGTAGGCAATTGTCTTATCAAAGGATTAGCAACAATATGGTAAATATCATTCGAAAAATAGAGTAAGCAAGCCAGCACGATTAAAATACAGATTATGCAACGTAGTAGCCGTGTCCTGAGTTCAACAAGATGTCCAATTAAAGGTTGAGTTGCGTCGTCTGTCATGATTTATCTTTGTCTGAGTGTTCAATATCTATATGGGTAGCCGAATCAATCTCTTTTTGTAATGATTCGGTCACCCGTTTTAATTCATCAATTGATTCTTGAATTTCAGGGGTAAGGGTTTTTAAACCACTTTGCTCAGCTTTTTTTAAGCTGTCTTGTAACTCTTGTAGTTTCAGCTCTTTGCTTAACTCTAATTGCACGGTTGCAGACATGCGGCGCATAACTTTAATCCAACCAGCGACGGTTTTAATTGCCACAGGTAAGCGCTCAGGCCCAAGCACAACCAGTCCAATAATGAGTACTAATAATAATTGACCAAAGCTTATGTCAAACATAAGTTACTCTTTTTTATTATTGTCATCATCAGTTGAAGTCAGATCTTCAACTTTTGCTGAACTGTCACTTGCCTCTTTTTTGCTATCTTGTTCGTCATCATCATTCATGGCTTTTTTAAAACCTTTAATCGATGCGCCAAGATCTGATCCTAAAGAGCGTAGTTTTTTCGTTCCAAACAATAATACAATAACGGCAATAATTATAAGGAGTTTGGGCATACTTAGCATAATAATGACTATCTCCAAAGGGGTTAAATAAATAAATTATACACTTAAATAATAAGATTCTAAAGTGACCATATTAGCGAAGTATCAATAATGCAACACATAAAGTACTCACAACAGCAATGATACAATATAAATAACGTTGGCTTTTCTTATTGCGTTGTAATTGTTGATTGATGCTGACTAATTGTTGATTAATCTGCTTTGTGATTCGTGATTGATCATTCAATTTTGCCGGTAAATTGGGTAAAATTGCCCGCCATTCCGGCAGTGAAGCCCAAGCTTGTTGTAAGATCTTTTTGGCACTGTATTTATCTTCATACCATTTTTCTAAAAAAGGTTTGGCTGTTTGCCACAAATCCAATTCAGGATATAACTGACGACCTAATCCTTCGATATAAAATAACGTTTTTTCCAGCAACGTTAATTGCGGCTGAATGTCCATTTCAAACTGACGGGCAACTTGAAATAAATCCAATAATATTTGTGAGAACGAAATCTCCACCAGTGGTTTTGCAAAAGCCGGTTCGCACACATTGCGCATCGCCATTTCAAGTGCAGCGGGATCGGTTGTCTCCGGTACCCAGCCCGATGCGATATAAGTTTCAGCAATCTTACGATAATCACGATTAAAAAAGGCCAGAAAATTTTCAGCTAAATAGCGCTGATCTTCTTCAGTTAGAATGCCAACAATGGCACAATCAATACCAATATAGCGAGGGTTTTGCGGATCGGTGATATCAACAAATATATTACCTGGGTGCATATCTGCATGGAAAAAATTATCCCGAAATACTTGTGTAAAAAAGGCTTGAACACCACGCTCGGCGAGTAATTTCATATTAACGTTATTGCGTTTTAGCTCATCAATATTGGCTATCGCAACGCCTCTAACTCGCTGTTCAACTAAAATCGTTTTACGAGATAACTCTTGATAGATGTAAGGAATATAAAGAATATCGCTATTAATAAAGTTTTCACGCAGGCGAATAGTATTATAAGCTTCTTGCTGTAAATCGAGCTCTTTAAGTAACGTTACTTCATAATTATTAACAATTTCAACCGCTCGCAACCTTTCACCAAATTTGATGCGTTTAGTTAGCTGTCTTGCCACCCAATACATCAATCGAATATCGGATTGAATCACGGGCAAAATATTCGGTCGCAACACCTTAATCACTATTTCAGCTTGACTACTTTTTAATGTCGCAGTATGTACCTGCGCAATGGACGCTGAAGCTAATGGAATTTCATCAAAATCGGAAAAATAGGTATCAATCGGCTTACCAAGAGCAGACTCAATGAGTTGTTTCGCTATCTTCCCGTCAAAAGGCGGGACTTGATCTTGCAACTTAGCCAGCGCATCAGCAATATGCTCAGGTAATATGTCACGCCTTGTCGAGATCATCTGCCCGAACTTTATCCAAACCGGACCAAGTTCGTGAAGGGCTTGACGTAAGCGTTCGCCAATTGGTTGATGTTTCGCTTTCGGTCTGACCCAAAATAAGCAGATCAATAAAAATCGCAGCCATTTGGATGACTGATGAGCGGGCAACAACTGATCTAATCGATAAGCCCGAAAAATTGCCAGAATTTTATAAAGTCGAAAAAATGTCATGATGTTTTATCGTATTAAAATTTGAAGCCAATATGTAAAGCGACAATGCCACCGGTCATATTGTGATATTTCACATCAACAAATCCGGCATCTTCCATCATCTTTTTCAACGTTTTTTGATCCGGATGCATTCTAATTGATTCAGCTAAATAGCGATAACTTTCTGAATCATTGGCCACCAATTTGCCCATTAATGGCAGCATGGTAAAAGAATACAAATCATACGCTTTATTTAAGATTTGATATTGAGGTTTGGAAAACTCAAGAATTAATAATCGTCCGCCCGGCTTTAGAACTCGCCACATCGAACGCAAGGCTTTCTCTTTATCGGTAACATTTCGTAAACCAAAAGAAATAGTAATACAATCAAAATAGTTATCGGCAAACGGCAATTGTTCAGCATTTGCTTGCACATATTCAATGTTTTTAAATAAGCCTTTATCACGTAACTTATCACGACCAACTTTTAACATCGATTCATTGATATCGGCAAGCACAACTAAGCCATCATCACCAACTAACTGGGCAAATTTAGCGGTCAAGTCACCGGTTCCACCAGCGAGATCGAGAACTTTTTGACCTTTACGGACACTGCTATACTCAATGGTGTTTTTTTTCCAGATACGATGAATCCCAAATGACATCAAATCATTCATTACATCATATTTATCTGCAACCGAATGAAAAACTTCTGCTACACGTTTGACTTTATCTTGTTTTAAAACTTGGGTATAACCGAAATCGATTTTCTCTTGATTATTATTATCTTGTTTATCAGAAGATTGAGACATAAAAATACACCTATCGTAAAGATTTAGGGTATTTTAGCATAAGCATTAATAAATGTGATGAACTAAATCAATAATGACTCAACCATTTTCGTCACCGTTTCAAAATGCTCTAAAGGTGAGCTATTTGCGGGTAAATCTGACTCATGTATGACTAAATCAAAAGGACAATTGATTTTTAAATCTCTTAACGCATCACTTTGTTTATTAAAAATCTGATAGTAGTTTTTCGCTAAACTATCAAAATCAATCGAGGTAAAGACCAGTTTATTGGCAGTTTCGACCGCTTTCGCCACACGTTCAACATGAAGCATAGCTATTCGCATATAATCATTTTCACTTAAATAACGCTGATGTTGCGGTGTGGTTATTTCGCGTTGAATGTAATTAATATAGCCATTAGAAACATATTGAGTATTGTATATATTGGCAAGCTGAAGGGGTAAATCGTTAAATTTACCTTGTCCGATAATAGCGACTTTTTTAACGAAAAAAGGTTTAGCGGCTTTTGCAATGAAATTCCAATTTTTATAAGGATTTTCACGAATTTTTGTCGCACTAATATTAACAAAATCACGATCGGCATCGACAATCACAACCGGACAGCCAAAATAGTGTTCATGATTTTTAGCATCTTGCGGCTCACTGGTAAACACGACGGTAGGTTCAATTTTGTGCTCAGCTAAAATATGTTTAACACGATCGCTCCAATCTCGCCAGCCATTGGGATAAGATTCAATACCGGCTTCATCTAAAATATGTACATGAATATTGTGACGATCTTTGAAGGTTTCTTGTAACCAAGAAAAGCGATCGTAGACTTGCGGTTGTTTTGGTAATTGGCTTTTTTGAAAAAGGAGTTTATCACGTTCAGCCTCGCAGCCAAGGATAATATGCAATTCATCAACTTGACTCATCGCTTTTTCAATCAGATAGATATGACCACAATGTAAAGGATAAAACTTACCAAAAATTAAACCAACTTTATGTTTCAACACCATAATGATTACCAGAACAGAATAACTAGCTACCAATGTACAGAAAAAATAACCATTTTCTATTCAAATGATGCTATTTAGAAATATTAAATGACAAAAAAGCTAATCCAACTCATCTGCAACATAAACACTACTGATTTTGCAGATGCGATAATACAATCCCTGTAGCAACTGAAATATTGAGTGCAGGCATATTATCATTTCCTTTAAGATGAACAACTACATCAGCACAATTAACTAATTTTAAATTAATTTGCTGGAAAATGACCAAAGCAACTTTTTGATTAAAATGTGCTTTATGTAGCTCAGTTGATGCCATTGATTTAACCTGACACGGTAATAGCGCAACAACTTGATAGCCATGTTGTTTTAATAGATCTAACGAAGCAATAAAATCATCACTTTTGATTGATTCAACCGCTTCAATACCCCCTTCGGCAACCCGCATAGCTGCACCACTATCGAGTAAATTGGTTTGACGTAACATTACACCATTTACATCAAAAAAAGCCGCACTACGAATCAAACCACCTAAGTTATGAGGATTATTCACATCATCAATAGCCAAAAGGCAATCTTGAGTTTTATCACTTTGTTTAGCTAAATAGTCAATTAAACTAAGTGGAACACGTTTTTTTACAATTAAGCACACACCACCGTGATGAGGGGTCTGGGTAATTTTAGTGATTTGCTCAGATGATACAACATCATAGCCCAAACGCTGCTTGACTAACCAATTAATTAAATCTTTAAATTGATAAGTCATCTCTTGAGTAATAAACAGTTTGACTATCGCTAAACGACGATGTTTAAACACCGCTTTACAACTGTTTTCACTATAGACTAAAGACTCTTCTTTACGTTGACGATACTCATCAAACCCAAAAGTCGGAGTCTGCTCATTATTACGAACTTTCTTTTGCCATGGTGAATCATTTAAATCATATTGAGATTGATCGGATCGAGCTTTGTTATCTGGTTTTCTGCCACTAACATTAGGTCGAAACGTTTCAATGCGATCATTAAAATCACGTTTGCTTCTTGAATTAGACTGAAAAGAATCTTCCCTATGCTTATTTCGGCTATTTTTCGATTTCTCTTTAGTCGCAAAAGAGTGTTTTGGATTCTCTTGTTTTTTAGCATAGTAAACAGTGGGTTTATTTTTTTCAGTATTATCGTTCATATTTGTCTCAATATTGTTCAGTTAGCGAGTACGTATAGTGGGTGCAATTTTATCTAAAACACCATTAATAAATTTATGGCTCTCTTGAGCGCCAAACGTTTTGGTTAGATCAATAGCTTCATTAATCACAACTTTATATGGCACATCATGACGTTTCATTAATTCATAAAGTGCAATTCTTAAAATGGCTAACTCGACTTGCCCTAACTCATCAACACTACGTTCGGTCAAATAAGGTGACATTTTTTCATCGAGTTCAGCAGTGTTTTTAGCCACACCACTAAGTAACTCTCTAAAATATTTGGCATCAACGCCTTTCATATCTTGCTCAGCCATAAAACTTGCTTCAACATCAGCAAGATCATTGCGTGAAATTTGCCAAGAGTAAATTGCTTGAACGGCACACTCTCTTGCACGGCGACGAGGATTCACTAACGCCACTAAATTACTCCTTAATTGCTTTAATAATATTTAGCATTTCCAGTGCAGTTAAAGCAGCTTCAGCGCCTTTATTACCGGCTTTAGTGCCTGCACGTTCAATAGCTTGTTCTATACTTTCAGTTGTTAAAATACCAAACCCTACCGGAATTGAAAAATCTAAACTGGCGCTTAATAAGCCAGAACTTGACTCACCGGCAACAAAATCAAAATGCGCAGTACTACCACGAATCACTGTGCCTAAAGCAACAATAGCATCATATTTTTTTGATTGTGCTGCGGCTTTAGCAGCAAGTGGAATTTCATAAGCGCCCGGAACCCAAATTACAGTAATATTTTTATCATCAACTTGCCCGATACGGGTCAATGCATCAACAGCGCCATTAACTAAACTGTCATTAATAAAATGATTAAAACGAGCGACGATTATAGCTACTTTAGCTTTGGGTGCCGCAACTTTACCTTTTACTGTTTGCATATCAATTCCTTATAGATTAATTTTAAATGCTATTTAACTCACAATTATCTAATTACCACTTATTTAACTATTACGGTAAGCGAAAATAATCTTGCTATTTTATCACAATTTAAAGGCTTGTCCTATTAGGATATAACGCTACAACAACGTTTTAATAAATAATTTTTTGAAAATTGATCGATAACATTTAACCAATCAAATCATTTTATTTTTGGAAAAAGAGTAAGGCAAAAATAACAGCTGTTTAACTCTAGGATTTTTCTCAGAAAAATTATGCTTAAACGTAGGTTATTTCTGAAAGTTCTTGACAAGGATAGACATTTTATTTTTTATCGCTTGCAAGCTATTTTGAACGATTTACAATACTAAATAGAATTTCTATTTATGAGGTTATATTAATGTACATTGATAATATTCGTGATGAGTTAAACCAAGCTATTGACGTGTTAGCCAATTTTGTTTCGGATAATAAAAATCTTGAACAAATTCAGCAAGCCGCTATTTTAATTGCTGATAGTTTTAAACAAGGCGGAAAAGTTTTATCGTGCGGAAATGGTGGTTCTCATTGTGATGCAATGCACTTTGCTGAAGAATTAACCGGCCGTTATCGTGATAACCGCCCTGCCTACCCAGCCATTGCCATATCTGATGTTAGCCATATATCGTGCGTAGGTAACGATTTTGGTTTCGATTATATCTTTTCTCGTTACGTTGAAGGTGTTGGGCAAAAGGGCGATGTGCTGTTAGGTATTTCAACTTCCGGTAATTCAACAAATGTACTAAAAGCCATCGAAGCGGCAAAACAAAAAGGCATGAAGATTATCACCTTAACCGGTAAAGATGGTGGAAAAATGAATGGACTGGCTGATGTCGATATTCGTGTACCACACTTTGGCTATGCCGATCGAGTACAAGAAATCCATATCAAAGTTATCCATATTCTTATAATGCTAATTGAAAAAGAGATGGCTTAAAATGTGCGAACTATTGGGTATGAGTGCCAATGTACCAACCGATATCTGTTTTAGCTTTACCAGTTTAATCAAACGTGGTGGCGATAAAGGGCCCCACAAAGATGGTTGGGGCATCACTTTTTATGAAGGAAAAGGCTGCCGGACATTTAAAGATCCGGAGCCATGTAGCTATTCGCCTATCGCTAAAATGGTACAAAACTACCCAATCAAATCCACCGCAGTTATCGCCCATATCCGTCAAGCGAATCGGGGTGGAGTGGCGTTAGAAAACACCCACCCTTTTACTCGACAATTATGGGGGAAAAACTGGACATTTGCTCACAATGGTCAATTAACCGATTATGAAAGTTTAGACAGAGGTATATTTGAACCGGTAGGCATGACCGATAGCGAGTATGCTTTTTGCTATTTGATCAATCAATTACTTAAAAAATATCCGGAAAAACCGACTGATGATATCAAACTTTTTAATGACATTAGACAGTGCGCTGATGAGTTAAATAAGCTAGGGATATTTAACATGTTACTGTCTGACGGACAATATGTTTTTGCGTATTGTTCAACCAATTTACATTGGATCACTCGCCGAGCACCATTTGGTAAAGCAAAATTGATTGATGAAGATGTGGAAATTGATTTTCAAAAACATACCACACCTGATGATGTGGTTACTATCATTTCGACTTTGCCATTAACTTCGAACGAAACATGGCATAAATTAAATACCGGCGATGCGATGCTATTTAAAAATGGTGAGATTATCCAATCTTCCTGGTCTTAATACGTACCATAGGTTGCTCATCTTTAAATAGATATTGTAAATAACCCAAAGTCAGCAAGCCGACAAAGGTTAGGACTATCCATGGAAGATGCGGGAAACCTATCGCCTGCGCAACATCATATAACCAGCCGGCACCGGTATAGCCAATAAATCCGCCTAAAGCTAAGCCTAGTCGGCTAAATCCCATATAGCTTCCTTTCGCTTTCGGATTGGTTAACACTGTTGATAGTGTTTCTCTCGCAGGTTCAGCAATAATTGCCCCTAAATAAAATAGTGCAATAAGAGACAATAAGATAGATAAATGATGCGTAAAGCCAATGATAATAAAGGCAAAAGTCATCAGAAACAGACCAAATTTAAGTCTTTGATCTAATCGAAAATAGCGCTCACTTAATCGCGCCAATGGATAAAGTAACACTAATGATATGCAAGCTTGAATGGCATACATCCATTTGACATAACTAGGACTGCCCGACACATTGGTTATAGTTAAAGGCAACATCAACATGATCTGCACCCAAAGCACATAATAACCGGTCAAGGTCAACACATAACGGGTAAATTTGCGATCTTTGACAACCATTTTCATCCCATTGATAATGGGCGCTTTACCAATCGCGATATGGTAGGCCGGCAAATAGATAACATTAAAAATGCCACATAAGAAAAAGATAAATGCGCCGCACCAACAGACCAGATGAAAATCATAATCGATCAGCAGACCGCCGATTAATGCGCCAATCACCGCACCAGCATTATCTTGTATCATTAGCAAAGAGATAAACTTGCCACGCTCATGCGGTCGAGTAAATTTAATGGTTAATCCCATACGTGGCGGATCAAACAATAAACCGCCAAGTGCCGAGAGCAAGCACGATAGCAGTAATAACCATGGTTCGTTGGCAACTGCCATAGAGATAAAACCAATGGAACGCAAAAACATACCGGTGACGATCATTGGCTTAGCGCCAAATCTATCGGCTATGGCACCGCCAATAATACCAAAGCCTTGTTGTACAAATTGCCGAAATCCTAAAGCAAAACCGACAAATAATGCACTCCAGCCAACTTGACTGACAAAATGAGTCGAAACCAGCGGAAAAACGACATAAAATCCTAATACGATAAATAAATTATCAAATAATAATATTTTTCGACCGGTTTTACGGATTTGCGAAGGAATTGGCATCTATTTGACTCTTTGCGCTAAATAACCTTGATAGTCCGGGATCTCTATTTCGACCTCTTGAGCAAAAATAGATGATTGTATTAAAGCGTTAGCTGTTGCTTGATTAGTCGCCACCGGTATATTCCAGACGGTTGACAGGCGAAGCAACGCCTTAACATCGGGGTCATGCGGAACTGCATTAAGCGGATCCCAAAAAAAGATAAGAATATCGATTTTACCTTCTGCAATTAAAGCGCCTATTTGTTGATCCCCGCCCATTGGTCCACTTAACATAGGGGTAATTTCAAGTCCCGTCTCTTTTTTAATTAAAGTACCGGTAGTGCCGGTGCCACATAAATGGTGATGAGTCAGTTCATGATAATTTTTCTTGCACCATTCAAGCAGTGAATCTTTTAAGTGGTCGTGAGCGACTAAAGCGATACTCTTTTTGGCAGGTAATATACGGGTGGTTAAGCGCATTGATTTTATCCTAATCTATTATTATCTTTGCAATTTTTAACAGAGTATCGACGAAAGTGCAAGAAATATTTGATTAAAATAAAGCCAATAAAAAAGGCACCGAAGTGCCTTTTATTTGATAGCAAATTGCAATCAATTAGAATTGGTAAATTAAACCAAGTGCTACAGTATCTTTTGTTGTAGCTTTGATTTGTGATTTGCTAAATGTGCTGTCATTATATAAAGCACGACGAGCACCGATATCATCTTTATCTAACAAGTTGATTTTATAATCGATAAGAGCTTGTAAGTTTTTGTTGAAGTCATAAGTTAAACCAACATCAACATATTTTGCTAAGTCATTACCTTTAAGACCAGCATCGCTTGAATAACGAGATGCATCGCTTACTTTATGTTGAATATAAGCAACAGAAGGTGTTAAACGACCCACTTCGAAGTCGATACCATATTGTGCAACAAATTCATAACCTTTGGTTTTTAAATCATCAGCATTAGTTGACGCTGATCCATTATCCCAACCATATTTTTGTTTGCCTTGAATATATAATGCAGCTAAGTAAAGGTTATCATTGGCATATTTAACACCAGCAGACCAAGCTTTAGCATCTTTATGACCACCAGTTTGTGCATAACCGGCACCAACTGATAAACCAGTTTCTAACACATCCCAATCAACCACGGCACCCCATGCTTCTGCACTATTGTGGCCATTACGATCGTGTTTATTGAAACGACCAGTTGAACTATTATCACCATTATCCGCATACTGAACAGCAAAACGAAGACCGTCTACTAGACCGAAGAAGTCAGAGTTACGGTAAGTTGCAACCGCTTTAGTACGTGCAGTTAATGCATAAAGATTGTTATCAGAAGCATCACCACCAAACTCAGGTAAAACGTCAGTATAAGAAGTTAAGGTTTTTAACACACCGTCATTACGACCATAATCGAATGAACCAAGGTCACCAAAGTTTAAACCGGCATAAGCATAACGAGTTTCGTTATCTGCATCAGCACCTGTTTTTGCTTCGTATTCCCAACGGCCATAACCACTTAAACTGTCAGTAATTTGAGTTTGACCAGACATACCTAGACGTGCAGTAGTTTTGTCGCCTTCGCCTGTTTGGTTGTTACGATCAGTAATATAGTTTAAGGCATAAACTCGACCATAAAAGTCAACTTTATTACCGTCTTTATTCCACACTTCGATAGAAGCGCCAGCAGTACCTGCAATTAAAAGCGCAGGAATAGCGATTGCTAATAGATTACGTTTCATTTTGTTACCCTCTTAGGTATTTTATTATTGAAGATGCAAATTACTTTGCTCTCGATTTAATAAATAACTGCTAGCTAATAGCAATTATATTATTACTGTGATATCTATTCTTAATATGTAGTATATAGATTTTATTGTACACACTATCTATTTAACAATGATAATTAGATTAATTCTGCGAATTTACGTTTATTTTAATCTTAAATATCAAATTTTTTAAGCATAAAATGTGTTTTTGTTTGAAAAGATTAATAGAAGGCGAAAAAAAAGGCACCGAAGTGCCCTTTTTATTAAGTTTTAAGAATTAAGTCTTAAGCAATTAGAATTGGTAAATTAAACCAACACCTAACACATCTTTAGTACCTGGTTTGTTAGCATATTTGCCACGTTGTACTTTAGTGTTTTCAGCTGCACCAACATCTTTACGATCAAGTAAGTTGAATTTGTATTCAACAATTGCGCTGAAGTTTTTGTTAAGATCATAAGTTGCACCTAAAGATACATATTTAACTAAAGGTGAGCTTGAAGAATGATCGTGGTAACGAGAATGATCGCTGCTTACTTTATGTTGAACATAAGCTAAAGATGGAGTTAAACGACCCACTTCTAAGTCGAAACCATATTGAGCAACTAATTCAAAACCTTTAACTTTAAGATCTTCAGTTCCATCATTATAAGCTACACGATTTTTTAACTTGCTTTGGAAGTAGTTAGCACCTAAATATAAATCGTAGTTTTCATATTTAAGACCAGCAGTCCAAGTGCTGTGACGGTAGTAGCTTGAAGATGATCGAGCATAAGCTGCACCAGCAGTTAGACCAGTGTCAAAAATACGCCATTGAGCGTTAGCACCGTAAGCTTCTCTTGATCCACTATGGATAGCGTCTTTTGTATTTGAGTTATCACCATTGTCTGCATATTGAAGAGCAAAGCTGAAGTCGTCAGATAAACCGAAGAAGTTGTTGTTACGGTATGTAGCAACGGCTTTAGTACGTGCAGATAATACATGCCAGTCGTTGTTAGCTGCGTCACCACCAAATTGTGGTAATACGTCAGTGTAAGCAGTGATTGCTTTAACTACACCGTCATTACGACCATAGTCGAATGAACCTAAATCACCGAAGTTTAAACCAGCAAATGCATAACGAACTTCGTTATGTGAATCTTTACCTGCTTTAGCTTCGTATTCCCAACGGCCATAACCAGTAAGGCTGTCAGTGATTTGAGTTTGGCCAGACATACCTAAACGAGCTGAAGTATCATCACCTTCACCAACTTGTCCGCGATCAGTAATGTTGTTAGCTGCTTTTACTCGACCATAAAAATCAACTTTATTACCGTCTTTGTTCCAAACTTCGATAGATGCATTTGCGCTAGCTGCTACTAAAAGCGCGGGAATAGCGATTGCTAATAGATTACGTTTCATTTCTTACCCTCATGGTTATTTTCTAAAAAGACACGTCCCATAAGTTTAGTGTCAATTTCATTACAATAATTCATCCAAAAATAATAATTTCGATTATTATTTTTATGTACTTTATTCAAGTACTGTAAATTATGTATAAATTTTTTTTAAAATCAAGTGAACTTTTCGTTAAATGCAGTGTCTAAGTCTAAAATATCGACTGTTTGATTACTTTTTCAACTATTTTTACAAATTTTACAAAAATCAAATTACACTACAATAAGTTAGATTAAATAAACCGGCAATTTGCCGGTTTATTTTTACGTTAAAAATGCGCATTACGTGGCGTTCTCGGGAATGGGATCACATCCCTGACATTTTGTACCCCGGTGACATAAACAATCAGTCGCTCAAAACCAAGACCAAAACCAGAATGAGGTACAGTGCCATAACGACGCAAGTCACGATACCACCAATAATCTTCTTTTTTCAGCCCCATTTCATCCATACGTTTATCTAACATGTCTAAACGCTCTTCACGTTGTGAACCGCCAATGATTTCACCGATACCGGGCGCTAACACATCCATTGCGGCCACCGTTTTGCCGTCATCATTCATGCGCATATAAAACGCTTTGATATCTTTCGGATAGTTTTTTACCACTACCGGCGCTTTAAAATGCTGTTCAGCTAAATAACGCTCATGCTCCGACGCTAAATCGATACCCCAACTCACCGGGTTTTCAAATTTCGCCCCACAGTTTTGTAAAATGGTAATTGCATCAGTGTAATCAACTTGAGCAAAATCGGCATTAATGAAGCTTTCAAGACGATTAATTGCCTCTTTATCGATATGCTGAGCAAAAAACTGCATGTCATCAGCGCGTTTTTCAAGCACCGCTTTAAATACATACTTAAGCATATCTTCAGCAAGTTTAGCGTTATCATCAAGATCAGCAAAGGCGACTTCCGGCTCCATCATCCAAAACTCAGCTAAATGGCGGGTTGTGTTGGAATTTTCAGCTCTAAAAGTTGGACCAAAGGTATACACTTTTGACAATGCACAAGCATAAGTTTCAGCATTTAATTGTCCCGATACGGTTAAAAATGCTTCTTTGCCGAAAAAGTCTTTATCAAAATCAACTTTACCGCTATCCGTTTTTGGCAGATTTAACATATCGAGCGTTGACACACGAAACATTTCGCCAGCCCCCTCGGTATCCGATGCGGTAATAATCGGAGTTGAAAGCCAAAAAAAGCCTCGCTCATCAAAGAACTGGTGGATAGCTTGCGCTAAAGTATGACGTACACGAGTAATGGCACCAACAATATTTGTTCTGGCTCGTAAATGGGCAACTTCACGTAAATACTCAATGGAGTGACGTTTTGCCGCCATTGGGTAAGTTTCCGGATCGTCAACAAAACCATAAACTTCAACTTGCGTAGCTTGCAGTTCATATTTTTGACCTTGCCCCGGTGATTCAACCACTTTACCGGTGACTTTGACTGAACAGCCAGCAGTTAGGCGTAAAATATCTTGTTCATAATTTGCCAGATCTTTTTCAATAACAGCTTGGATAGAATCAAAGCATGACCCGTCATAAACAGCTAAAAATGAAATGCCGGCTTTAGAATCACGTCGGGTTCTTACCCAACCTTGTACAGAAATAGTGCTCCCAACAGCAATTTTGCCTTGAAGCACGTCAACAATAGGTGCAACTGAATTCATTTTAATTATCCATCTCTATATTAATTTATCTATTCATCATAATTTAAGTAATCGTGTTTTTGCTAAATGATGTTTCGCAACTTGATTAAGTAAGCACCCAAATAAGTTGATATGCAAAAAACGTAATTACTGATTTTTTTGACATTAACATAACGTTAATTGTCAATGCTTAACCCTAAAAGTACGCTTTAATTCATCGATAAAAGCTTGGTCTTGCGATATGGTTTTACCGGGACTGTCCGATAATTTAGCGACTGACTGACGATTACACTCAGTCAATTTTATAACAATATTTAAGGCTTTAGTATTAACCACTGTCGAGGGAATATCACATGCCAGATGACCGCCGATGCCAAAGGCCAATTTTACTCGCTGATTAAAATGCTGGTAAATTTTCAGCGCTTTATCAAAATTGAGGCTGTCAGAAAAGACTAATAACTTACTTTTAGGATCGATACCCAGCTGCTGGTAATGACTGATCGCCTTTTCACCCCATTGAATCGGATCACCCGAATCATGGCGCAGTCCTTGATAGCGAGAGGCAAAATGCCAATCAAAATCCCGCAAAAACGCATCCATGGTAATACAATCGGTTAAAGCCACCCCTAAATCATTAGGATACTCATCTAGCCACACCTGTAGCGCAGTTTTTTGACAATCTGGTAAAGACGGACTTAAACGCTGATGCGCTTGAAACCATTCATGCGCTTGCGTACCCACCGGCGTCAACCCCAAACGATAAGCCAATAAATAATTACTGGTACTATGAAAATTATCAAAATGGTCTTTTAAATAACCGATAACGGCTTCTTGCACGGCAAATGAATAGCGACGACGTGTACCAAAGTCCATTAAATTAAACCCGGACATATCAATATTTGCCGTTTGCTGGTTAAATATTTCCAGTTTGTCTTTCAATCGATCTATTGCCTCAGCTACACCGATATGAGGCGAACGATCATGGTGGACAATTTCGCTGATAACCGCCAGCAGTGGCACTTCCCATAAGATCACATCTAACCATTTGCCTTCAATTCGGATAACTAACCGGCCATTTTCATTGCGAATAGTTAATAAATCGCTATTAAATCGCCAATTTTTTAACCAATTCAAATAGTCAGCTTGAAAAAAAGAGATGTTGGACAAATAGTTAAACTCATCATCAGTGAGAGTTAATGATTCCATTAATTTAACTTGATGCTTTATTTGATCTGCATAGTGGCCTAATAAATCATCACTACGGCATCGAAATTCAGCAACCACAGTCGCATTCGGATAGTGATGAAAAACAGCTTGTTGCATATGCAATTTATAAGCATCAGTATCAAGTATTGATGTAATTATAGCTGGTAACATGTGAATCTATTATCAGTACATTTATAAAATTGCAAAGATTATAGCAGAATAATAGTGAAGAGATAGATCAATTATCTAATAAGATTATTTTTATTAGGCTATACTAGTAAACTAAATTGAAGATTAATTGTGTTTGATTAATAAGGTTAATAATAATGAGTACAAACAAACCCCATACCCAACCAACGGCAAAATATCGTCTGGATTATAAGGCGCCGGATTTTACCATTACTGACATCGATCTTGATTTTAATCTGTCAGCCGACATTACAACAGTAACTGCTCGTAGCCGGGTTATCCAAAAAAATGCACAAGCAAAAGATTTGGTGTTAGATGGCGAAGATTTAAAATTAGTCTCTATAAATATTGATGAACAACCTTGGACAGATTATCAAATCACCGATAGTGGCATCATTATTCATCATGTTCCTTCAGATGAATTTACCTTAACAATTGTTAATGAAATTAAACCGATTGATAATACCGCACTGGAAGGATTATATGTTTCCGGCGAAGCGCTATGTACACAGTGTGAAGCCGAAGGCTTTCGCCACATCACTTATTATCTGGACCGACCAGATGTCTTAGCCCGTTTTTCAACTCGAATCACAGCCAATAAACAACAGTATCCTTATCTGCTTTCCAATGGTAATCGCATTGCTCAAGGTGAACTTGCTGACGGACGTCATTGGGTACAATGGCAAGATCCGTTTCCAAAACCAGCTTACTTATTTGCCTTAGTTGCCGGAGATTTTGATATTTTAAAAGATGAGTTTATCACTCGATCAAATCGTAAAGTCGAGCTTGAAATTTACGTTGATAAAGGTAATTTAGACCGTTCGCACTGGGCAATGACCAGCTTAAAAAATGCCATGCGCTGGGATGAAACCCGATTTGACCTAGAATACGATTTAGATATTTTCATGATTGTGGCGGTTGATTTTTTCAACATGGGCGCAATGGAAAACAAAGGACTCAATATCTTCAATTCTAAATATGTATTGGCCAAACCACAAACCGCCACTGACGATGATTATATCGGCATTGAATCGGTCATTGGTCATGAATATTTTCATAACTGGACAGGCAATCGTGTCACTTGTCGGGATTGGTTCCAACTAAGTTTAAAAGAAGGCTTAACCGTATTTAGAGATCAAGAGTTTACTGCCGATCAAGGATCAAGAGCGGTTAAGCGTATTGCCGATGTCAAATTACTGCGTACAGTACAATTTGCCGAAGATGCCAGCCCAATGTCGCACCCTATTCGTCCGGATCAAGTGATTGAAATGAACAATTTCTACACCGTCACCGTCTATGAAAAAGGGGCTGAAGTTATTCGCATGATGCACACCCTATTAGGTGAAGAGAAATTTCAAGCCGGAATGAAACTCTATTTCAAGCGTCATGACGGCAGCGCAGCGACTTGTGACGATTTTGTCGCCGCTATGCAAGATGCTTCGGGTATTGACTTAACGCAATTTAAATTATGGTACAGCCAATCGGGCACACCGCAATTAACCATAACCGATAGTTATGATGCAAACGCCAAACAGTACACCTTAACCATTGAGCAAACAACCCCAGCGACGCAAGATCAAGCACAAAAAAGCCCGCTGCATATTCCGGTTGATATCGAGTTGTATCAACATAATGGCGAAACAATTGCCCTGACACATAATCAGCAAGCGATTAATCATGTATTAAATTTAACCGAAGCCAAACAACAGTTTGTTTTTGATAATATCGAGCAAAAACCGATTATTTCACTACTCCGAGATTTTTCCGCACCGGTTAAAATGCACTATGATTATCAAGATAATGACTTAATTTTCTTGATGCAACATGCAACCAATGCATTTAGCCGTTATGATGCAGCACAAATGTTGTTAAATAAATACGTACAAACCAATGTTGAAAATTACCAACAAAATAGAGCGCTAAACCTACCTGATGCGGTCGTTGATGCTTTCAGAGCGACGCTCTTGTCTGAATCAACCGATCCGGCGTTAATTGCTCAAATCATTACACTACCTTCAGAAAACGAACTGGCAAATCTGTTTAACATCGTTGACCCAATTGCCATTTACCAAGTCCGCCAGTTTTTATTGGCTCGTTTTGGCAATGCGTTATATGACGAATTAACAGCCGTTTACCGCCATAATAAACTCGACAATTATCGAATAGAGCATAACGATATCGCTAAACGATCTTTAAAAAATGCCTGTTTAATGCTACTCGCTTATTCAAATGAGCGCGCACAAGTTAATCAGTTAGTTAGCCAACAATATTATCAGGCTAATAATATGACCGATTCAATTGCCGCACTATCGACTGCGGTCAAAGCGCAGCTTGATTGCCGACAAGAACTTTTAGCCGATTTTGACAATAAATGGCACCAAGATGGTTTGGTTATGGATAAATGGTTATCGTTAAACGCAACCAGTCCGGACCAACATGTCCTGTCAACGGTTAAAAAACTGCTTACCCATCGCTCGTTCACGCTCAGCAATCCAAACCGGATTCGTTCACTCATCGGTGCTTTTGTGAATAATAATCCGGTTGCATTCCATGCGACTGACGGTAGTGGTTATCAATTTTTAGTTGAAATTTTGACAGAACTAAATCAAAAAAATCCACAAGTTGCAGCAAGACTAATCGATCCATTAATCAGATTGAAACGTTATGACCAACAACGCCAACAACAAATGCGCAAAGCACTGGAATCATTGCTAAAACTGGACAATCTATCAAAAGATTTATTTGAGAAAATCAGCAAAGCGCTAGCGGCATAATCCCCCCTATCTCATCATGTTAATGCTTTAGCATGATGAGATCATGGCGTGTAAAACCAGATTTTTATACTTAAACATGGGTATTTTCTGAAACTTCTTGACAAGAATTAAAAGGAATTTAACCCAATAATTAAGACAAAAGCCCAACACTGACAGGGCTTTTAGCTGAATTAAAATAGAAAGATAGTATTATTGGTGCTGTCACAGAAGCTATTGTATTTTTTACTTAAACATAGGTATTTTCTGAAACTTCTTGACAAGAATTAAAATGAATTTAACCCAATAATTAAGACAAAAGCCTAACACTGACAGGGCTTTTAGCTGAATTAAAATAGAAAGATAGTATTATTGGTGCTGTCACAGGAGCTATTGTATTTTATACTTAAACATAGGTATTTTCTGAAAGTTCTTGACAAGAATTAAAATGAATTTAACCCAATAATTAGGACAAAAGCCTAATACTGACAGGGCTTTTAGCTGAATTAAAATAGAAAGATAGTATTATTGGTGCTGTCACAGAAGCTATTGTATTTTTACTTAAACATAGGTATTTTCTGAAACTTCTTGACAAGAATTATAATGAGTTTGACATAATGAATAATATAAACACCCTAACAGCTACCGAGCTTTCTGAAAAACTAAATCAGAAAACTCCGTTATTTTTACTTGATGTACGCGAGCCTAACGAAGTTGCGATCTGCGCAATTGCGGGGGCAACTCATATTCCGATGAATTTAATTCCACTTTATCTTGATCAAATCCCGGACGAAATTGATATTGTGATCTATTGTCATCATGGTGTAAGAAGCCTGAATGTTGCCAACTATTTAGCTGAGAATGGTTTTGAAACTCAACACCTTTACAATCTAAGTGGTGGGATCGATGCGTGGGCGTTAACCGTTGATCAGCTGATGCCAAGATATTAAAACGCCCGTTCGACAACGGGCTTTAACTTGACTATTCTTGTGGCATTACCCAATAACCGTTTTGATTATGGGCTTTCATATAATCTTTAAATTGTTGCGATTGATAAATACGCTTCACATCTTGAGCCCACTGGCTATTTTCATTACCGCCATTTACCACAACCATGATTTCTAAATCCGGAATAATGGTTTCTGATAATAATGCGGTTTTTGAATCAATATTGGCTGAATAGACAATACTGCCGGGTATAACCGCAAAATCGATTTCATTAAGCACCCGTGGAATATTCGCCGAATCCATTTCAATAATTTCAATACCGGCAATATTTTCCGCCACATCATTTTTACTGACAATAATCGGATTACTGTTCGGTTTCAACTTTATCCAACCGGCTTTTTCAAGCAAATTATAAGAGCGGGCGGCATTTGATGCATCTTGTGGTATAGCCACTTTAGCGCCGGCAAAAACCTGATTTAACGAAGTATATTTATTAGAAAATATCGCCGCCGGCACTGAAGGAACATGCACAACAGGTTTTAAATTCGCTTTACGCTGTGCATTAAACACATTCATATAGGCGGTGTGTTGTGCCACAGTTAGATCGATACTTCCTTCACTTAAGGCAACATCTGACTCTAACAAATGCGGAAAGTTAACCAATTTTACTTTATATCCTTCAGATTCAAGGATCGGTTTGACGGCATCTTTAAAAAGGTCATTATAAGGACCGGGTGAGACGCCCATACTGATCTCTTTTTTCGTTTGATTATCGGCTTTTCCCGATGAGTTATCACACGCACTGATTAAAAATATTGTACTAAATAAAGCGACCACGGCTGCACGCTTAATAAATGTTTGTTTGATAAATCCCGCTTTCATTTGAACAACCCTCAACAGTCTAAAAACATAAACACACTCTAACATAGAAAAAACCATTCAGTTATTCCATGTTCTTCTAACTTATAACTTTTAGGAATAAGATATAAAAAACGATTATTAGGGTGATAAATTAAGCTATGTTACTGTAAAAACTATCAATAATTAATTAGCGTTGGGTATAACATGAATTCGTCACTTGCAGATACGCTTAGAGAGCTTTTTACCACGTTGCATCAACATCCTGAATTATCCAATCAAGAGTTTGAAACAACAAAAACACTACGCGCTTATTTGGAAAAAGCACACATCCGCATCTTAGAATTAGGCGCTAAAACCGGCGTTATTGCCGAAATTGGCAGCGGCTCGCCGGTGCTTGCACTGCGGGCAGATATTGATGCGTTACCGATTAATGAGCAAACCAATTGCGCCTACCGCTCTAAAACACCCGATGTCATGCATGCCTGTGGACACGATGTGCATGCCACCATTTTAATGGGCGCAGCTTATTTATTAAAACAGCAAGAAAAACACTTAAAAGGCACTGTTCGCTTACTGTTTCAACCGGCAGAAGAGAACTTCACCGGCGCCTTGCAATTTATCGACATTGGCGCCCTAAATGGGGTAGATGCTATCTTAGGTCTGCACAATAATCCCAACTTAACGATTAATCAAATGGCATCACGAGCCGGCGCATTTTCCGCTAATGTTGATCGAATCGAAATCACCGTAACTGGCGTCGGTGCGCATGCGGCAAGGCCTGAATCGGGCGTTGACCCGATTGTCATTGGCGCACAAATTATCAGCGCAATACAGACTATTTCCAGCCGTGCGGTCAGTGGATTAGATGCGGTCATTGTCAGCATTACCAAATTTCAAGGCGGAAATACTTGGAATGTCATACCTGAAAAAGTTGAAATGGAAGGTACTGTCAGAACATTAACCCCTGAAATTCGTGCCAAAGTAAAACAACAGTTGGCGACTATTATTGAAAATATCGCCATTGCCATGGGCGGTAAAGCCGAATTAAGGTGGTTTGACGGCCCGCCTTCCATTATCAATGTGGCCGAATGGGTTGAATTTGCTCAAAAAGTTGCCAAACAAGTTGGTTATGATATTATTGATTTCAAACCACAACTTGGCGGTGAAGATTTTGCCCACTATTTACATCATTTGCCGGGTGCATTTATCAATCTTGGTTCACAAAGTTCTTATTCGCTTCATCATCCAAAATTCCAAATAAATCAAGACATGATAATGCCCGCAGCCAATTATTTATCCCAATTGGCGCAGCAAGCACTGATACAATTAGCACAGAATCGATAGGAACGAAATAATGATAAGATTTGAAAACGTCTCTAAGCAATATGAGCGCAACGGCATCACCACTCAAGCATTAAACAATATCAATTTAACTATCGATAAAGGCGATATTTACGGCATCATCGGTTATAGCGGCGCCGGTAAAAGCACCTTAGTGCGATTGATCAATTTTCTTGAAAAACCCACTCAAGGTGAAGTTATTATTGAAAACCAACTGTTAAATCAACTATCTAACAGTGAATTACGTCAAGTCAGACGAAAAATCGGCATGATCTTCCAACACTTCAATTTACTTGAATCAAAAACCGTGTATGACAACGTGGCAATTCCACTTATCTTAAATAAAAAAAATAAGCAAACAATCAAACAAAAAGTCCATGAACTGCTGGAATTTGTTGGATTAAGTGATAAAGCCAATAGCTATCCCAAAGAGCTATCCGGCGGGCAAAAACAGCGCATCGGTATTGCCAGAGCTTTAGCCAACGACCCGACTATTTTACTTTGTGATGAAGCCACTTCTGCGCTCGATCCGCAAACCACTCAAGCTATTTTAAACATCATCAAACAGATCAACGAAAAGTATAAAATAACCGTTGTTTTAATTACCCATGAAATGCATGTTATTGAACAAATTTGCAATAAAGTGGCGGTGATGGAAAAAGGCCAGATCATTGAACATGGTAATGTGCTTGATGTGTTTGGACACCCTAAACATCAAACGACCCGCAACTTTGTCAGTTCGGTCATTAACGATCAGATCCCAACTGGGGTCGTTGAAAATCTGTTAGAGATAGAAGGCAAAAAAGAGAATATCAAACTATTCAAGCTGGAATTTTTAGGGCGATCTGCTTCTGAGCCGGTCATGAACTCATTGATATTACAACAAAAAGTTGTCGTCAATATCCTGTTTGCCCATATGTCTGAAATTGAAAAAACGGTATTAGGCAGCATGTTTGTACAACTAAAAGGCAGTGAAACAAACATCGAACAATCAGTGCATTACTTACGTGAAAACGGCGTACAAGTCACTGAAATTAAACATTGGGAGATAAACTAAATGGAAATATTAACCAACATTTGTGATTACCTGAAAACTAATTTCTCAACATCAGTGACCGTCGATCAGTTTATTCAAGCCACTTACGATACCTTTTATATGGTGTTTTTTGCATTATTATTGGGATCGCTAATTGGCATATCCCTTGGCATCTGTTTAGTGACAACTCGTCCGGGTGGGCTGTTGGAAAATAGTCGGGTCTATCGCATTATTAATCCAATCATTAATCTGGTACGCTCACTGCCTTTTATTATTCTATTAGTCGCCATTGTTCCGTTAACGAAATTGATTGTCGGTAGCTCAATTGGTACAACGGCGGCCATTGTGCCTTTAACATGCTACGTGGCGCCTTATATTTCAAGGCTGGTTGAAAATTCACTGCTCGAAGTTAACAGTGGCATTATTGAAGCGGCGCAATCTATGGGCGCAACACCGGTACAAGTTATTTGGTATTTTATTTTACCCGAAGCGTTCAGCTCCTTAATTTTAACCCTAACAACTGCCACAATTGGTTTAATTGGTGCCACCGCCATGGCGGGCGCTATCGGTGCCGGTGGTATTGGCGATTTGGCGGTATCATATGGTTATCAACGCTTTGATACCACCGTGACCTATATTTGCGTGGTCATTTTAGTTATCGTCATTCAAATTGTCCAAAGTTTAGGAAACTATTTAGCACGTAAAGCTCGCCACGAATAACCTAAATCCTAGCGTACATTATTCACATAACAGGGAAAAGCCAGCTAAAAGCACTTTTCCCTAATAAAATAATGGGAAAATAAAGGATAGTAATGAACACTATTTCCAGCCAATAGTGATAAAGCATGGAACTGCTGATAAAATAAGCTAACTTACCAAAAAATATCGACAAATTGGCTAAAATGTCAGTTAAATCAACTATATGTTTAATAGATTTCATTATTCTAAAATATCAAGTAAAATAACTTCAAATTTAATCATGGTAGTGTAGGAAATCATAGTGACAAACACATTACAGCAAAATATAGTCGAAATTCACGATATGTCCTTTTATCGGGGAACAAGACCTATTTATAAAAATATGAGCCTGAATGTGCCAAAAGGCAAAGTGACTGCCATTATGGGTCCATCCGGAATTGGTAAAACAACACTACTCAGGCTTATTGGTGGTCAGCTTAAACCACAATCCGGTCAAATCTTATTTGACGGTGAAGATATTCCCAGTATGTCACGTTCAAGATTATATGAAGTGCGTAAACGCATGAGTATGTTATTTCAATCGGGCGCATTATTTACCGATCTCAATGTCTTTGATAATGTGGCTTACCCATTGCGTGAACATCTCAACTTGCCCGAACCGGTATTGCATAATTTAGTTCTGATGAAATTACAAGCGGTCGGACTACGAGGCGCGGCGCATATGATGCCTTCGGAATTATCCGGCGGTATGGCTCGGCGTGCAGCGCTAGCCAGAGCAATTGCGCTTGACCCAGACTTAATCATGTTCGACGAACCTTTTGCCGGTCAAGACCCTATCTCAATGGGCGTGATTGTCAAACTCATCGCCGAAATCAACCAATCACTAGGCTTAACCTGCATTGTGGTAAGCCATGATGTTAAAGAAGTACTAAGTATAGCTGATTATGCCTATATTATTGCAGAACAACATATCATTGCCGGTGGAACATCACAGCAACTTCGAGACAACCCGGATCTACGTGTGAAACAGTTTCTTGAAGGCTTAGCTGACGGCCCGGTGCCATTCCATTATCCAGCAGATGATTACAAATTAGACCTAAGCAGAGGTGCAAAATAATGTTGAATTTAATTGCGAAACTGGGGCAATCAGTCATTAATACTATCGCAATGCTGGGTCGTTCAGGTGTGATGCTATTTGGTGCGCTCATTGGTCGTCCACAATTTAAAAAGCAATTTCCACTGCTGATCAAACAATTCTATTTTGTCGGCGTACAATCACTGACAATTATTATTGTATCGGGTCTGTTTATCGGCATGGTATTGGCGTTACAAGGTTATTTTATTCTTACCACATTTGGTGCCGAAGCCAGCCTCGGGATGATGGTAGCCCTTGCGCTACTTCGTGAGTTAGGACCTGTGGTTGCCGGATTACTGTTTGCCGGGCGAGCCGGTTCAGCGTTAACCGCTGAAATTGGCTTAATGAAAGCCACAGAACAGTTATCAAGTATGGAAATGATGGCAATTGACCCCCTAAGACGGATTATTGCACCACGTTTTTGGGCTGGATTTTTTAGCATGCCTTTTTTAACCGCTATATTTGTCACCGTCGGAATACTGGGCGGCGTGCTTGTGGGCGTTGAATGGAAAGGTATTGATTCTGGATTTTTTTGGTCATCGATTCAAAACAACGTTGATTGGTGGCATGATTTAGGTAACTGTTTTGTTAAAAGCTTTGCATTTGCAATTGCCAGTACTTGGATTGCACTTTTTAATGGTTATGACTGTGTACCAACATCAGAAGGAATTAGTCGGGCAACAACCAATACTGTTGTCTATTCATCATTAGTTATTTTGGGGTTAGATTTTATTCTAACCGCATTAATGTTTAGTCATTGAGGTCATTAAACATGAGTCGTAAAGTTGAAATTACAGTTGGATTATTTATGCTACTGGTCATTGCATCAGTATTATTTTTATGCTTTAGAGTCACTGACCCGACATCATTTGTCAGTCATAACTCTTATCGTGTCTATGCGATATTTGATAATATTGGCGGATTAAAAGTCAAATCACCGATAAAAATTGGTGGCGTGGTGATTGGGCGAGTAAGTAACATTACCTTACAATCAACCGATGCTGAACAATATAAACCTTATGTCACAATGGATATTGATACATCATATGACAAAATCCCTAGTTCAAGCTCACTTTCAATAAAAACATCCGGTCTTTTAGGTGAGCAATACATCGATATCAATTTAAGTTTTGATAATCAAACCGTATTTGATATCGATTCCTATTCTGCAAATAATTCTACACCGGTTAACCCGAGTAAAGACAAACAACCCCCTTATTTCGAAGAAGGTTTTGTAATACATAACACAATACCGGCTATGGTCATCGAGGATTTAATCGGAAAATTCCTTTACTCAGTTGGTTCATCTGACAAAAATAAAACCGAAAATACAGAAAATACAGAAAACAAATAACAAGTAAGGAGTTCACATGTTAACCAAATTTAAGCAAGCCATTGTATTAGTCTTCGCTTTATTATTTAGTAGCCTAGTACTGGCTGAAAACAATCCGTATCAAGATATGCAAGTAGCCGCTGATAAAATCTTCGGCACAATGAAAGCACAAGCGGCAACCTTAAAAGCCAATCCGGATAAATTAAAAGATATTGTACGAACAGATTTATTACCTTATGTCCAAGTAAGATATGCTGGTGCACTGATTTTAGGTAACTACTACAAATCAGCAACCGACGCTCAACGTACAGCTTATTTTGATGCATTTGAAGGCTACTTAGTGCAAGCTTTTGCCCAAGCATTAACCCTATACAATGGTCAACAGTATGAAGTTGAATCCGCAAAAGATTTAACCGGTAAAAACTTGATATCAATTCGTGTATTACTTATTCAACCGGATAAGAGCCAACAACCGATTCGTATCGATTTCCAATGGCGCAAAAACACCGTTACCGGTCAATGGCAAGCTTATGATTTGATTGCTGAAGGGGTCAGTATGATTACCACTAAGCAAAACGAATGGTCTACCACTTTACGTCAGGAAGGTATCGATGCGTTAACAAAACAGTTAATCGACCTATCCAATCGTAAAATCGATCCTAACGCCAAACCAAAAGGTTAGTTGAACATGTCGCAAATTCAAGTAGAAAAGCAACAAACAGTATTACATTTAATTGGTGAGCTTGATGCTCACTCATTAAATGATTTGTGGTCAAAGCCAGATTCGCTCTTTATTGGTACTGACAGTATCGACGTAGCACAACTTAGTCGGGTTGACTCTTCGGGACTTGCGACACTCGTCTACTTTTGCATTAAGTATGGAACGAAACTAATCGGCATAAACCCTCAGCTACAAACCTTAATTGCGCTGTATGATTTGCAGCCGGTTATTGCCGATTAAATTAGGTTTTTACTTAAACGTATACAATTTCTGAAAGATCTTGACAGCACGTCACTATAATCATTAACAACAATGAGTTTTAATAATGGATAAACAACAAATCATTGATAAATTAAACAGTTCACTTAATCTTGATGATCTTCATGTCATGACAACTGACGGAAGTCATTTTCAGGTTATTGCTGTTGCCGACTTTTTTGGGCAATTAAGCAGGGTAAAAAAACAACAAGCAATTTATGCGCCATTAGCTGAGTTTATTAACGATAATCGTATTCATGCATTATCAATTAAAACTTATACACCCACTGAATGGCAACGTGAAAGAAAACTAATGGGCTTATAAGTTATTCGATGATTAGAATAGACTTCAATAGCCCTTTTTTGCCATTAAATTACGTTCTATCTATAGACGAAATCAATGCATAAGGTATCGCAACATGACAAACCCATTACTAACAGATGCACCTCTTCCACTATTTTCACAGATTAAGCCTGAACACGTATTACCAGCCATAAAACAGACTTTAGATAATTGTCGCAATACCATTGAGACAGTACTTAAACAAAATAGTGAATATACATGGGACAATTTAATTCAACCGATTGATGAAATGGACGAAAAATTTGGCCGGGCATGGTCTCCTGTTAGTCATCTCAATTCAGTGAAAAACAGCCCTGAGCTACGTCAAGCTTATGAAGCTTGCTTACCACTGCTTTCACAATACAGTACCTGGGTTGGTCAACACAAACCGCTTTACCAAGCCTATAAACAGCTCAAACAAAGTGAGCACTACAACACCCTTTCTAAAGCACAAAAAAAAGTGATCGACAATGCCTTGCGTGATTTTGATCTATCGGGAATCGGATTACCGGATGATAAGCAAAAACGCTATGGTGAAATTGTTGCGAAACTTTCCGAACTTTCATCACAATATAGTAATAATGTGCTTGATGCCACTATGGGTTGGTCAAAATTAATTACCGATATTAACCAGCTAGCGGGCTTACCGGAAAGTGCGCTTAGTGCAGCTAAGCAGCAAGCGACAGCGAAAGGACAAGAAGGCTGGTTATTAACCCTTGATATGCCTAGTTACATACCTGTCATGACCTATTGTGATAATCGAGATTTACGTTTTGAATTTTATCAAGCCTATAATACTCGTGCTTCTGATCAAGGTCCAAATGCCGGCAAATGGGATAACACCCAAATCATCAAACAGATTTTAGCATTACGTGATGAATTGGCTAAATTACTCGGTTTTGACACTTATGCCGATAAATCCTTAGCCACCAAAATGGCAGAATCAACCTCGCAAGTTATAGCATTTTTAACCGATCTTGCTAATAAAGCCAAACCGCAAGGCGAAAGAGAGCTGGCCGATTTAAAACGTTACGCTTATGAATTTTTTGGCGCAAGTGATATTCAACCATGGGATATTGCATATTACAGCGAAAAGCAAAAACAGTATTTATACTCGATCGATGACGAACAATTGCGCCCCTATTTTCCGGAGCAACGTGTCATTAACGGCTTATTTGAAGTTGTTCATCGCATCTTCGGTATTACTGCCAAAGAGCGTCATGGCGTTGAAGTGTGGGATCCGCAAGTCAAATTCTACGATCTTTATGATGCCAACGGTGAATTGAAAGGTAGCTTTTACTTAGATTTATATGCTCGTGAGCATAAACGTGGCGGCGCTTGGATGGATGATTGTATTGGTCGGATGCGTTTTGCGGACGGTCATGTACAAAAACCGGTTGCTTATTTAACCTGTAATTTTAATCGCCCGGTCGGTGATAAACCGGCACTCTTTACCCATAATGAAGTAACAACCTTATTCCATGAGTTTGGTCACGGTCTTCACCATATGCTAACCGAAATTGATGTATCATCGGTGGCCGGTATTAATGGTGTGCCATGGGATGCGGTAGAATTGCCGAGTCAATTTTTAGAAAACTGGTGCTGGCAACCGCAAGCATTGGCATTTATCTCCGGTCATTATCAAACCGGTGAACCGTTACCAACGCAAATGCTTGAAAAAATGTTAGATGCCAAAAATTATCAAGCGGCACTGTTTATTTTACGTCAGTTAGAGTTCGGGCTATTTGACTTTAAATTACACTCACAGAAAGATGCCGACATACTTGACACATTGGCACAAGTTAGACAACAAGTGGCGGTTGTGCCAACAGTTGACTGGGGACGATTTCCGCATGCATTTAGTCACATTTTTGCCGGCGGTTATGCAGCAGGTTATTACAGTTACTTATGGGCTGAAGTGCTATCTGCCGATGCTTTTTCACGCTTCGAAGAAGAAGGCATCTTTAATACCAAAACCGGTAATGCTTTCCTTGATCACATCTTGTCACAAGGTGGCAGTGACGAGCCGATGACACTGTTTAAAAACTTCCGTGGACGTGAGCCACAGCTAGAGGCACTACTACATCATTATGGTATCTCCTAGTTCGAATTTAGCTCAGCTAATCCAATTAGCTGAGCAGTGGTTATCTCACCATACCGATCTGCCATTCGCACTGACGTATCAAAATCAGCAACTTGCGTTAAAAAAAACTGACGAGCCAAAACTCAGTGCCATTACGGTTGATTTTGTGTCAGGCGCAATGGCGCATCGTCGTCAATTTGGTGGAGGTCGGGGCGAAGCAATTGCCAAAGCGGTGGGGGTTAAAGGCAGTTATCTTCCGAAAGTGATTGATGCAACAGCCGGGCTTGGTCGTGATGCATTTGTATTAGCTTCAATCGGCTGTCATGTGACAATGTTTGAAAGGCATCCGGTCGTTGCCGCCCTGTTGGCTGACGGTTTAAAGCGTGCCTATCAAGACCCAACTATCGGTCAGTGGCTGGCACAGCATTTACAGCTTATCTATCACTCGAGTATCGACGGCCTTGATTGTTATACCGATAAGCCCGATGTCGTTTATCTTGATCCGATGTTTCCGCATCGGCAAAAAAGTGCGCTGGTCAAAAAAGAGATGCGCGTTTTTCAGCAATTAGTGGGCAGCGATAGTGATGCTGATAGTTTACTTGAACCGGCAAGGCGACTGGCTCAAAAACGGGTTGTAGTAAAAAGACCGGACTATGCGCCCTTTTTAGCTAATGAAAAACCTACCGCTGAGATTAAAACCAAAAACCACCGGTTTGATATATATACCCCTGTTAGTGCATTATAGGAATGATAAAAAATTATGCGATTAGATAAATTTCTCGCTCACCATTTAGGCATTAGCCGTACCATTGTTGGTAAAGAATTAAAAGCCAAAAAAGTCACCGTTGACGGTGAAATTATTAAATCCGGTGCCTATCAGCTTACTCCACAGCAACAAGTTGAGTATGACGGCTATATCATTACCCCGGTTACTGAAAATCGTTATTTTATGCTCAATAAGCCTCAAGGCTATGTCTGCTCAACTGATGATCCGGATCATCCAACCATACTCTATTTTATTGATGAACCCATGCCGGAAAAACTGCATGCAGCGGGTCGATTAGATCTTGATACAACCGGACTTGTACTGTTAACCGATGATGGTAAGTGGTCACACCGTATCACCTCGCCTAAACACCATTGCCAAAAAGTGTATGAAGTTACCGTCGAACAGCCGCTAAGCCCTGATCTGATTGAACTATTTGCAAAGGGTATTAAGTTAAAAAGTGAGAAGTCACTAACTAAACCGGCGCAGTTAACGATTATTGATGATTATCATGCCGAATTGACGATTAGCGAAGGCCGCTATCATCAAGTAAAACGGATGTTTGCGGCAGTAAATAATCATGTGATTGCATTGCATCGCAAGCAAATTGGCAATATCATTCTTGATATACCCGAAGGCGAATATCGCTTACTAACACAAGATGAAATCAATTCATTTAGTTAATATCGAATCATATTATTAATCAAATAAAAACCTATTAATAAAATTGTTATGCGAAACCAATAAGCGCTTACGATTAATTAATAGTATTTAAATAATGTTGTAAATTAAAATCCATAAAGGAAAAAGTACGTGCAAAATACTGATCAACCCGTAGCAATTAAGATTTCGAAAAGCGCACTCATTTTTATTCTTGGATTACTGTCTATGTTAATGCCGCTTTCGATAGATATGTACTTACCCAGTATGCCAACTATCGCCCAGCGGTTTAATGTCGCTGATGCAACGGTGCAGTTAACGATTAGTTGCTATTTATTAGGCTTCTCAGTCGGGCAGCTATTATTTGGTCCACTGACCGACAGTTATGGCCGCCGTAAGGTGTTAATTGCCGGATTAACTATCTTCTTTGTGGCGGCATTTTGCTGCGCGATAGCCGCAACGATTCATCAGTTAATTACGGCTCGCTTCTTCCATGGTATTGCGGCTGCGGCAATTGCTATTGTAGTAAATGCCTTAATGAAAGATATCTTTCGTGATCGTGATGAATTTTCCAAAATGATGTCATTTGTGATGTTAATCTCCAATGTTGCCCCACTACTCGCCCCGATTATTGGCGGTTTTATTTTGTATTGGTTCAATTGGCAGGCTAACTTTTATAGCTTAAGTTTTATCGCCCTTGTGTCAATCATTTTAGTATTCACAACCATTCCCGAAACACTACCTAAAGTTAAACGCAGTAAATTTAGCTTAAGGCGTATATTGAGTAACTTCATTACCCTATTCCGTCACAGGCAAGTATTTACTTATATGATGATTGGTGCATTTTCTGGCGCCGGCCTGTTTTCATTTTTAAGTTTAGGGCCTTTTGTGTATATGAACTTACATGGCGTTGCACCAATCAATTTTGGTTACTATTTTGCGCTCAATATTTTAGTTATGGTATTTATGAATACCCTCAATAGCCGTTTAGTAAAACGTGTAGGCGCCATTAAGATGATGCAGTTAGGGTTATTAATCCAATTTATTATGGCAATTGGACTGGCAATCATAACCTTATGTAATTTAGGCTTTGTCTGTTTAGTGATTTGTGTTGCCGGTTATATTGGCTGCATGTCAACCATTGGTGGCAATAGCATGGCGGTTATCTTAGACCTTTACTCACATATCGCAGGAACCGCCTCATCACTGGCGGGCACGCTTCGTTTTGCGGTTGCTGGCGCAATCGGCGTCATCCTTTCGAGCTTAGTTTCAACGCATAATAGTGTTGCGGTGAATGATAATATGAGTGAATGGCTCATGGTTGGCTCAATGGTGATATGTAACTTTTTAGCAGTTGGTTTATACTTGACGGTGAAAAACATCAAAAGGAAAGAATCATGATCTATCAACTCGATAATTTACGCCCTAACATTGCCTCCGACTGTTTTATCGCAAAATCGGCCGATATTATCGGTAATGTCGAAATAGCATCCGGCGTATCGATTTGGTTTAATGCTGTTTTGCGTGGCGATATCGCCGCAATTTATATTGGTAAAAATAGCAATGTTCAAGATAATACAACGATTCATATTGAAACAGATATTGCTTGTGTTGTCGGTGAAAATGTCACTATTGGGCATAATGTGATTTTGCATAGCTGCACTATCGAAGATAATGCCTTAATTGGTATGGGCAGCACCATTTTAAACAATGCTAAAATTGCTAAAAATTGTCTGGTTGGAGCAGGCTCACTTGTTACCCACAGTCTACCTTATGAAGAAGGTTGTCTTATCATGGGCTCGCCGGCTAAAATTATCCGCAAATTGACCGATGCCGAAATTCAAGCCAATATTGAAAATGCCAACAGATACGTCGAAAATGGCAAACGGTTTAAACAAACTTTAGTTGCGATGACCAATTAGCCCAATAATAAATTCGTTTTTATGTTTTATTCCCTCTCTCAGAGGGCACAATATATGGTAAAATGCCAATAATTTTAACTGAAAATCGCTATTTAGGTACGTGTTTGAAAAAGTCAAAAATTACGAGAAGGCAGATTATAGCGCAACTGATTCTATTAACGATAATAGGGTTATCCGTTTGCTTATTTTTATCGCTGTTTACTTACAATCCCTCTGATCCGGGCTGGTCTCGCACCGCTTGGCATACACCGATAAGCAATTTTGGCGGTTATCTCGGTGCTTATGTTTCCGATGTGTTATTCCAATTTTTGGGCTTTGTGGCTTTTAGCATACCCGTTATTTTTATTTTCTTTTGTCTGCAATTAATGCACTATTTTTATCGGCATGCCAATGATCCGATTAACTATTTTAGTGTCTCATTTCGAATTATTGGTATTTTAGCGTTTATTTTCAGTTCCACTGGTTTTTTTGCCTTAAATATTCAAGATGCCGAACAATTTGAAGCCGGCGGTTATTTAGGTTCAATCGTTATTGAAAGTCTGTTACCGGTGATGAGCAACCTTGTCACCTCACTGGTTTTACTGGCAACCAGCTTTGCCTGCGTCACATTATTAACCGGGCTTTCATGGTTGTATCTAATAGAAAAATTAGGTGCACTGGTTATGCTGTTGTTATCACCAATTAGATGGTTATTTTCATTACGTAAAACAAGACACGTTGCTGACGATGAAAATGATGCGCCAGAAAACCCACAATCAGCTGAACAAGAGCAGGATCCTCAGTTTACTATTCCGTTTGATCATGATGCAGTCAATATCCAACAAACTGCCCCTCTTAATATCAAGGTTGATGATCAGCAAGCTGAGGCTGCAATTAAGATTGATAAACAACCTCAAACCGAAGCAACCTTATCGCCTAAAACGGAAGATGACAAACTTAAACAAACAACAATTGAGTTAGTCAAGGCGCTGCAAGAGCTTAATGCCAGATCGCTAGCTGCTGCTGAAGATAGTTCAAATAAAACGCAAAACCAACTAGAATCTGATGATATATTAACTCGCATTGAATCGATTTTACAAAATATGAAAGAACGTGATTCTGATTCAGTAAAATCGTTAGTTGAACAAATTCAACTAAACAAATCAGCAACGGTAGACCCTTTTGAGCACGACAAATACACTATTTCTGATGCGCCAAGTAAACCTTTGTTTATCATGAATGATAATCAACCGTCCATCACATTACAGCATGATAGTGAGATTGACGAAGAGAATGAACAGAGTGCATTTGATCCTATCGTCGAACTCTCAGCCGACGAGCCTGAGCCACTATTCATCACGCCTCAAATCATGACGGATGTTGAGCTACCTGAGCGGATACCAGCCACCGATGTGGATATAGATTTACTGAAAAAAGAAAATCCGGTTATTGAAGATATCTATCCAGTCGAAACCACCGATGAAAAAGTTCAGACGTTTGAGCCGATAGCGGACGATGAGCAAGATAGCTTGATTCATCCTTTACTCAGGCGGGATGATACGCCACGGGCAAAACCAACCACACCATTGCCGTCTTTGAATTTATTGACCGCACCGCCAACGACTCGAATTGAAGTTGACCATGCTGCCTTAAATGCCATGGCTGAATTAATTGAAAAAAGCTTAGCTGACTATCGTGTTAAAGCCAAAGTGGTCGATTATATGCCGGGTCCGGTCATCACTCGTTTTGAAATCGAACTGGCGCCGGGGATTAAAGCTGCCCGAATTTCAACGTTGGATCGTGATCTGGCTCGCTCTTTATCAATGCCGTCGGTGCGTGTGGTTGAAGTGATTCCCGGCAAACCTTATGTCGGTATCGAACTACCGAATAAAAACCGTCAAACCGTCTATTTTAGGGAAGTGCTTGATAGCCCACAATTTAAAAATGCCCAATCACCACTAACTGTTGTGCTGGGTAAAGATATCGCCGGACAATCGGTAGTGGCGGATTTGGCAAAAATGCCACATCTGTTAGTGGCAGGTACCACCGGATCCGGTAAATCAGTCGGCGTTAATGCGATGATTTTAAGTATTTTATATAAATCACAGCCGGAAGATGTTCGCTTTATCATGATTGACCCTAAAATGCTTGAGCTGTCTATTTATGAAGGTATCCCACACTTACTCACTCAAGTGGTTACCGATATGAAAGATGCGGCCAATGCGCTAAATTGGTGTGTCAATGAAATGGAAAGACGTTATCGCTTAATGTCATTTTTAGGGGTACGTAACATTGCCGGTTACAACGAAAAAATCAAACTGGCTGAAGAAATGGGTCGACCAATCCCCGATCCATTATGGAAACCAACCGACAGCATGGATCTGAACATGCCGACATTGGAAAAATTACCGTATATCGTTGTTATGGTTGATGAGTTTGCTGACTTAATTATGGCGGTAGGTAAAAAAGTCGAAGAGTTAATCGCAAGACTAGCGCAAAAAGCACGGGCGGCAGGTATTCACCTTGTCTTAGCCACTCAGCGACCGTCGGTCGATGTCATTACCGGTTTGATTAAAGCTAACATTCCAACTCGCATTGCTTTTACCGTTTCGAGTAAAATTGACTCACGCACGATTTTAGATCAAATGGGCGCCGAATCCTTGCTTGGTATGGGGGATATGCTTTATTTGGCACCAAATAGCTCTATACCAATTCGTGTTCATGGTGCGTTTGTCCGTGATGAAGAAGTTCATGCCGTTGTACAAGATTGGAAAGCACGTGGCACACCAAAATATATTGAAAACGTGACTGTTTCAACCGATGACAGTGAAAGTGGCAGCTTAGACGGTATTGATGAAGAGCTCGATCCATTATTTGATCAGGTTGTGGCTTTCGTTGTTGAAACACGTCGGGCTTCAATCTCTAGCGTTCAACGAAAATTTAGAATCGGCTATAATCGAGCGGCTCGCATAGTTGAGCAAATGGAGCTGGAAGGCATTATTAGTCCACCTAGTCATAATGGTAATCGTGAAGTTTTAGCAACCCAATCACAACACGATTTTTAAAGTGATAACGCCAGCTTATAAGTATCTAATAAGCTGGCAAGCTCGAAGGTAATAACCCGCAAATATATTAACTGGGGTAACCAAACTTTGCTGTTAACTTAAATTAATTGAAAATCGTTAATTTTGCACAGCAAGGCATTAAAACCCGCAAGGTAACACAGACAATGAGTGATTACTCACAGCAAGTGGCTTTATTGGAAGCCAAAATAATTGATAATAAAAATTTAAGCCCGGCGACACAGCTTGCGATTAAGGCGTTAATTAAAGAAATTTGCCTGTCACCTAAACCCGGTCTGGTGGATATGAACAATAATGGCGCACATCGGGATATGGATTTTCAAACCTTCATTTTCAGTATTCAAGCCATTACACATTGGTTTGAACAGTTTTACCAATACGGAAAAAACACCGCTAATAGGCCAGTTAACCAATTTTTATCGGGCATTAGACCGATTGGATTACAATGTGAAAAAGCGATGTTTGACGCAACGCATCAAGTCAATACCCACAAAGGAGGCATCTTCGCTTTTGGTTTATTACTCGGTGCTATTGGTCGAATTGAACAGCAAGGCTTGCCACTTAATGCACAAAGTATCTGTGAGCAAGTCGCCACTATCTGTCAAGGTATCGTCAATAACGAACTTAAACAAAACAACCCGACACATTCCGTCGGTGAAAAGCTGTTTAAACGCCACAATTTAGCCGGTGCCCGCGGAGAAGCTGAATCAGGTTATGCCACAGTTCGACAAGTATCACTGCCAATATATCAACAGATGATAAACCGCGGTTACGATGAAGAGACAAGCTTATTACAAGCTTTATTATATTTACTGGCTTTTAACCAAGACACCAATCTTGTCTCACGTGGCGGGCTTGAAGGATTAAGCTATGTTCAACAACACGCTAAAACTTTGATTGATCAAGGTGGAATGGTTGATCATCATGGGCGAGAAAACCTATATAAACTCGATCTTGAGCTAATAAAACGCAATTTAAGCCCTGGCGGTTCAGCCGATTTGATTGCTATTACGTGGTTATTATCTCAATACCCAAATACTTAAATCATCGTAAAATATCCGTAGATAGAATAAGAGCATAATTGGTTGATTGCAGTTTAGCCGCTTTTGCCACTCCCTATTTTGCTGGTTGTCTTTTAACGTAAAAACAGTACAAAACAGCGCCCAACACAGCGCTTATGGCTAAAATAAAATAAGCTAAAGTCATTGAATATTGCAAGCTGACATAACCAACAATCACCGGAAATAGCGTCATCCCTAAGGCATAAATTGCTTGAAATAAGCCCATTGCCGCCGAGCGAACATCTGCCGGAATATCGCTCATCGCTTCAAAAGTTAACAATGAGAACAAAATACCTGTTGCCATACCGGGAATGATCTGGAGCAGTAAAATTAAATAACTCGATGCCACAATAGGAACTAAAGCGCAATACAGCGCCAAAAGCAGAAAAGCGAGCATAATCCAAACCGATACACTTAATCGATCGATCCACTTACTGGCGCCGAGTTTGGCAAATAAGACCGAAGATAACATATAAATAATGGCAGACAGACCAATCATTGCAGAGTTTGCGCCCAGTTCACTCAATATCTGATTAGTAAAAGACATGGTAGTAGACATTTGTATACCCTGCTGAATAAGCGCCAATAACGAAAAAAAGAGTAACTTAGAATTAAAAAAGACTTTAAATAAATGGTGATATTGAAAATGATGATGTATTTTTTCAGGGTATTTAAGTTGGGTTGCTAATATAAAAGCAATTAAACCGCTTAAACAACTGAGTAAACAGATAAATTTCATGCCGCAAAAATCAAAAAATAGCATACCGGTTAAAAAGGCCAAGAAGATCCCTAAATTGTTTACCATAATAATCAAACTGGTGGCATACCCCCTTTTGGATTTGGGATAGAATCCTAAAAACAGCACCATAAATGAAATCCACATAGCACTGGCAAAGCCAGAAATAATATTACCGATTAAAAATCCCATGCCATTGGGCTGTATTATGCGAATAACTGAGGCAAAACCGGCTAAGAAACATCCCACGATAATAAACGCTTTATGCTTCTCTTTAACATTAGCGATTAAGCCCACCGGAAGGCGTAACACTAATTGTGAAATGCCGTAAGCACTGATCACGATACCAATAAATTGAGTCGACAAGCTTATCGCAGCCAGATAAGGCGTTTGATAAGGAATATAGATATATTGGGCATACCAGAAGAAAAACACAATTGTTAAGAGTAAATAGGACTTTTTTTTGGCAGATCTCATTTGTAGACAATTTCATGGCAACTAGTTGTATAAAAATATATCTAAATTAGCTATTTAGCAACTACCAATTCGACCTTGTCTAAATTTTTAAACTATGCTAGCGTGGAGTCAGTTAGTCAAACGATAAAAGTTAATTTTTACTAAAAAACATCAATAATTTCAGACATCATACGATAACTGATATTACTTGTTACCAACATTTAGTCTATTTTGTCTTTTATTAGTGTTTAACCATTCTTTTAGCAATGGAGAAAATAATGGATTATCAAAAAATTGCGCTACAAATATTAAAGCTCGTGGGTGGCGAACAAAACGTCGTTAGTGTGACCCACTGTTTTACGCGTTTACGCTTTGTATTAAATGATAATAACAAGGCAGATCGTGAAAAGTTGCTGCAAACCGAAGGGGTGATATCGGTGGTTGAAAGCAGTGGGCAATATCAGATTGTGCTAGGCAACAAAGTCACACACATTTATGATGCGCTCACACCGTTAATCGACAAATCAACAAAACATCATCAACCTGCCCCTAAAGTCTCAATTGGGGTAAAGATACTCAATGCATTTGCTGCCATTTTTACGCCAATTATTCCCGCTATTGCGGCATCGGGCATGTTGAAAGGCATTTTAGCCGTTGCTGTAATGATTGGTCAATACTACTATCAAACCGATATTAAAACCTATAGCACCTATACCATTTTACATGCGGCATCGGATGCTGTTTTTTATTTCATGCCGATAATATTAGGCTATACCGCCGCTAAAGTGTTTAAAGCGCACGAATTTATCTCCATGATTATAGGGGCAACACTATGTTACCCTTCAATCGTGAGCTTAATGGCAAGCAAAAATGAGGTGACTTTATTTGCTATCGAACTAACTAAAGCCAGTTATACTTCGAGCGTAATTCCAATTATTTTAGCGGTGTTTATTTTAAGTTATGTGCAAAGATTCTTAGAATATATCATCCCGGAAGTCTTAAAAATAATTATGGTTCCAACATTTTCTTTGTTGATCATGATACCTGCAACATTGCTAATTTTTGGACCTATTGGAATCTATATCGGCGAATTTATTAACTGGATCTATTACTACATTATGGGAGTGAGCCCTATTTTATTAGGTGCCTTTATTGGCGGTATTTGGTGTATCTTAGTTATTTTTGGTGCGCATCGTGCAATTGTACCAATTGGCATCAATGATGTTGCGCAAACTGGCCGGCAAAACCTATTAGCCTTCGCCGGTGCGGCTAACTTTTCGCAAGCTGGCGCAGCCTTAGGGGTATTTTTTAAAACGAAGAATAAAAACCTAAAGACTGTTGCCGCATCCGCTACCATTACAGCCCTGTTTGGCATTACTGAGCCGGCGATTTATGGCGCTAATTTAAGACTGAAAAAACCGATGATCTGCGCTGTCATTTGCGGTGCTATTGCTGGCGGATTTATGGGCTGGGGTGGCTCTTACGGTACCGCTTTTGCCAATCAAGGCGTATTAACTATTCCGGTCTATGCTGAAGCGGGCAGTAAAGCATTTTTATGCTACTTAATCGGCATTGCTTTTGCTTTTTTTGGTTCTTGCCTAATGACAATGATGATTGGTTTTAACGATATTCCAAACGATGAAGATTCAATAAAAACAGCGCCTAATACTAAAAATAACTTAACAACCGATGATGCCATTGCTGCGCCAATCGAAGGGCGGGTTGTGCCATTAAACGAGGTCAAAGATGAAGTGTTTGCCTCCGGCTCAATGGGATTAGGGGTTGCAATATACCCACAAACAGGCGAAGTTATCGCACCGGCTGATTGTACTGTGACGGTGCTTTATCCTACTTTACATGCGATTGGGTTAAAACTCGATAATGGGGTTGAACTTTTAATTCATATCGGTATTGATACGGTTAATCTACAAGGCGAATATTTCACAGCGCATGTTAAAGCGGGTGAGCATATTACTAAAGGCAGTAAAATCGTGTCGTTTGATATTCATCGCATTGAACAGAAAAATTATGATTTAACAACATCGATTATTATCGTTGATTCACAACAATATAAAAGCGTTGAAACTACGCAACAAAGTGAAGTGAGTTATCAAGACAATTTATTATTTATTCAAGTTTAGAGGTTAACATATGAAAACGTTTGCTAAGGATTTTTGGTGGGGGGCATCGTCTTCGGCATTTCAAATTGAAGGTGGCTGGGATGCTGACGGTAAAGGAATGACTGTTGCAGATTATAATTCCTTCCAACGTTCAGCTATACAAGCCGATAGCAAAGTCGCCAGTGATTTTTATCATCATGTAGAAAGTGACATCGCTTTATTTAAACAATTAGGACTCAAAACCTATCGCTTTTCAATCTCATGGGCAAGAATCATTCCGGACGGTGACGGGCAAATTAATCAAGCTGGTATCGATTTTTATGATCGAGTGATCAACGAGCTTTTAAAAAATGATATCTTACCCTTTATTACACTTTATCATTTTGACTTGCCTTTTGCTTTAGTCGAAAAATATAATGGTTGGCAAGATCGCCGCTGTGTTGATGCGTTTAGACGTTATGCGCAAATCTGTTATCAAGCGTTTGGCGATCGGGTCAAACATTGGCAGATTAATAATGAACAAAATTTAATGATTCGGGTTAACGAAAGAATGAATATGTATCACATTGCGCCTCAAGATGCTGAAAAAGTCAGAGCGCAAATGGATTATCATATGTTCGTTGCTCATGCTATGGCAACCAATGATTGCCATGATTTGATCCCGGGCAGTAAAGTAGGACCGGCTGTTTCCTCAACGATGACTTATCCGGCCAGTAATAAACCTAAAGATGTTTGGGCAGCGAAAATGAATGACAATTTCAAAACCAATTATGCCCTTGAAATGTACTGTTTTGGTGATTATCCCGGTTATTATAAAAACTATCTTAACCGCTGTGGTATCTATCCTATCACGCAAGCGGAAGATGCCGAAATTTTAAAACAGGCAAAACCCGATTTTATTGCGGTTAACTATTATCGTACGTTAGTTGCCAGCTATTTACCGGAAGATGAAGCGCATCCATTTGGTACTAAAGAGAACGATATCGATTTTAACCTTTATGGCTGTTTTAAAATCGAGAAAAATCCAAATTTAACGGCATCAACTTATGGCGCACAAATCGACCCTATGGGATTACGTTTAGTGCTTAATGAATATTATCGACAATACCGTTTACCCATGATTATTACAGAAAATGGTTTAGGTACACCCGATGTATTAACCGCTGATAATAAAGTCCACGACGATTATCGGATCGATTATATCAAAGCCCACATTTTAGCCTGCCATGATGCCATTGAAGACGGCGTTGAATTGTTTGGCTATTGCCCATGGTCAGTGATCGACTTATTAAGCTCTCATCAAGGCTTTAAAAAGCGGTATGGCTTTGTTTATGTTGATCGAGATGACCATGATTTAAAAACCCTTAATCGTATCAAAAAAGATAGTTTTTATTGGTATCAAAAAGTGATTAAGGACAATGGCATTATCGACTAGTTATTAACTAAAGAGCAATTTTATTGTCAGATGACGCTTTAAAAGCGTCATCTTTATCAAACGAAAATCTTTCAGATTAAAATCGGCTATCTTTCCCTAGCCTAACTCAACAAATTGTTATCGAAAAACTTACTTAGGTGAATAATCAGCACCAAAATAGTGTTGGCTAATTTTTGATAATTCGCCATTTTGGATTATCTTTTGTATGGCTTGATTAATATCCTGAGTTAACTGCTGCCCTTGTGCCCCTTTACTGATAAGCAAATAGCTGTATGGGGATGCGATACGTTCAGCATCTTCTTTGCTTAGTTCAATCGTTTTAAGATTCAGTTGATGTTCATTGATATATTGCGCCAACATGACTTTATCGATTAATTGAAAATCATACTGCCCGCTTTCAACATGTTGCAATACCGGCAATAACTCGGCTTCACTATAAACAATTTTGACCGGATTATTTGGATTTTGTTCATTATAAGACTCTAAGGCAGTGGCATAATTTAACCCCGGTGAAACTTCGGTTGATTTGCCTTTTAGATCACTAAATCCGTTAATCTGTTGATTGTTTTTTGCTACAGCAATCACATATTGATTTTTGAAAATCGGATCAGAATAGAAATACTTTTCTTTACGTTTTTCATTCATTGCGTAGTTATTGGCACCCACTTGATAACGTTGCGAATCTAACCCAGCCAAAACGGAAGGAAATTCAGTGATTTCAAAACTAATCTCGTATTGCGGTAGCTGAGCAAATACCGCTTTTACCACATCAATATCATAGCCAACCAGCTCGCCTTTATCATCTACCGTGGTAAAGGGGCTAGGTGCACCCGAGGTGCCAATAACAATCTTTTGTTTACCTGTGGTTGCAGTTGTTGAAGTTTGATTGTCACAACCGACTAACGACAATACGCCCAATAGCAATAAACCATACCATTTTTTGTAGCACATAAATAATTCCCTCGCCCAACTAGATTAATTTTCTGAAAGTTGTTAAAACACTCTTTCAACTATATAAAGCCCATATTTTTCATTTCTGTTCGATGATCGGCTTGATAACGTGCCATGCCGGTTTTCATTAAATCAAACCCTAAATTACGATAAAATTCGACGGTTTGGGGATGAGTGTAAAGGATGATATTGCAGTGTTTTACTTGCTCTACCAACTTTTCAATAATCAACCGACCATACTTTTGCCCATGCAGATGTTTGGCTAACGCTACGTTATAAATTGCCGCCTGACAAATGCCGTCAGATAATGCCCGTCCAACGCCAACAACTTGCTCATTTTCCAGTAAAAAAACTACGGCATAACTTCGCTTAAATACTTGCTCTTGCGTGTTAGCATCAAGCGAACTTAAACCATAAAAGGCCAGCAGATCAGCAACCTCTTGCCAGTTGATTGCTTGACAATGTTGTTGAATCACAATATTCATTGTTGCTCCTTTCACTCCTTAAATTTCATAATCAACTTGTATTGAAGAATAATATCTGGCTAAAAAAGCTTTGGTTCTGAGTTGTTTAGGATTAGAAAACATTTGCTGAGGTGAACTATCTTCAATAATTTGTCCTTTATCTAAAAACAGTACCCGGGTGGCAATATCATGCACAAAGCTCATTTCGTGTGAGACTAAAATCATGGTAATACCCGATTTTGCAGCCATTTTGATTGTCGCCAGTACTTCACCGACCAATTCGGGATCTAAGGCCGAAGTTGGCTCATCAAGCAATAAAACTTTGGGATCCATGGCTAAAGCGCGGGCAATAGCAACCCGTTGTTGTTGTCCACCTGATAACTGCTTAGGGTAATGATAAATGCGCTCTTTTAATCCAACTTCAACCAATTTTTCATACGCTATCTGTTGAGCTTGAGCTTTCGGTAATTTTTTAACAATAATTAAACCTTCCATTACATTCTCTAAGGCATTTTTTTGCTGAAACAGATTGAATTGTTGAAATACCATAGCCGTTTGCTGACGAAATTTAACTATGTCACGCCGTTTTATCTGGCTAACGTCCAACCCGACATTATCAATCTCAATGTAACCTTGCTGCGGTTTTTCTAATAAGTTTAAACAGCGTAATAAAGTTGATTTACCGGCACCGGAAGCACCGATAATAGCGACAATTTCATGAGGTTTAATCTGAAAATTAAGATGATCCAAAATGAGGTTTTGCGCAAATGATAATGTAAGATCTTTTACCTCAATCATAATAATTTCCCTCGACGATAACTCGGGGTATTGGCACTATCGGAAATGGTTAAGCGCTTTTCTAAATACTTAACCATTAACTCAATAATAATAGTCAATCCCCAATAAATTAAGGCTAATGAAATATAGACTTCAAAATATCGATAACTATGCCCGGCAAGCGTTTTGCCCCTACCGGTCATTTCAGTGACAGAGCAAACAAACGCCAATGAAGTCCCTTTGAGTAAACCAATCAACGTGTTACCTAAATTTGGTAAAGCAACAAGAAACGCTTCGGGAATAACAATTCGGCGCAGTAACTGGCTATAGGTCATGCCTAGCGATTGTGCTGCTTCAATTTGTCCTTTATTGACCGATTGTAATGCGGCTCGAATCGTTTCGGAATTATAAGCGGCCTCGTTTAACGAGAAGGCAATAAGTACAAATATCATCGGCGATATGCCATTGACATTGTAATTAGTATCATATAGATAATTGACATACCTTAATAAAACAGGAATACCGTAAAAGCTCAAATAGAGCTGGACTAACAAAGGCGTGCCACGGATGAACGAAACAAAAATCGCCGCCAATTGCGATAATACCGGTATTTTATGCATCTTAATGACAGCAACAACCAGCCCCAACATGACACCGAATAACATCGAAAACACGGTTATAAACAAGGTTACCGGCAAATATGCCAGTAACGTTGGAATTTGGGTGAATATTAATCCAAAATCTAAAATATTTGGCATCATCACTACCCCAGTTAATTTTATCTGTTTGAAGTAAAAATCTTATCTCTGTTATGTGGTGTGTGCCAATTACTGACATCGGGCCCCAAAGGTAAAATATCGTAAGGGTTATGCGCATTGTTACTTAAGAAATAGCCCTGTTTAATTGCATGAAAATCGGTTGTTTCACCAAAGGCTGGGATCTGATAAAGATCTCTGGCATAAGCCCATAAATTTGGAAAATCAATGATTCGATTCCGATTGGTTTTAAATGCACTATAGTAGGCCACATCAAATCTGGCTAATGTCACATATAACCGAATATCGGCATCGGTAATTTGATCGCCAAACAGATAGCGTGATTGGCTTAAACGTTGTTCGAGTTTATCAAGCTGATTAAATACGAGGTGATAAGCCTCTTCATAGGCTTTTTGGGAACGGGCAAACCCGGCTTTATAAACGCCATTATTCACTTCATGAAATATAACATTATTTAATGCATCAATATCAGCTCGCAATTTTTCCGGATAGAGATCCGGGGCGCCAGCTTTATGAAAGGGTTTAAATTGGGTTTCCCAATAGTAGGTTAGATTAAAATAATCGTTGTTAACCACTTTGCCAGTTTTGACATCGACAACCGTTGGTACGGTCGCTCGTCCATTATATTCTGGATCGGTTTTGGCATATATTTCGGGTAGAAATCGGATACCGAGCACCGGATCAACACCATTTTTATCTAACGAAAACTCCCAACCATTTTCCGTTCTTACCGGGTTGACTTTACCGACACTGATAACATCTTCCAGCCCCAATAATTTGATAGCTATCATCTGACGATGTGCCCAAGGACAAATTGCAGCCCAAATTAAACGATAACGCCCAGCTTCCACCGGTAGCATGCCAGGCTCATTACCAAAAGGAGTATTAAAGCGGTTAGTTTGACGAACAAAAGCGCCATCTTTACTGATTTCGTTATTTTCAGTTGTTACTACTTTTCCTATTGCTATAGACATATTTTTACCCCTTCTATTTGCGACTACAAATTTGATTTATCCCACATCGGATAAGTTCAATCTAGCATCAAATATTTAGTGGATAAAATAACAAATAAGCATATTTATATAATTATCAATTATATCTATAGTAGGATTTACAACTATAAAAACAGCGTTAAATCGAAATGATTATTTCCCAAGACGTTTATACAACCTTTCCGGGCGACCAATTTTTCCATGGTTAAGTTCTACAGTTAACAACTTAGTTTGTACACAATATTCTAAATATCGTCTGGCCGTTGTTTTACTTATTTGAGCATTTGCAACAATATCATCAACCGTTAATGCTTTATCAGTTTTTAAAAACAGATCTTTTACTTTTTGTAAGGTAATCTCTTCAATACCTTTTGAATGACGATTAACATCGACAAAATCTTTAGTTTGCAAATTAAATAGCTCGTCAATTCGTCTTTGATTAACATGTTTTTGTAGACTTTGGCGATATAAAAAAAGTTCAAATCGCTCTAATGAATGTTTTAACCGTTGGTATGATACCGGTTTAATTAAATAATCAAATGCGCCAAAGCGAATCGCTTTACTACACGTATCCATATCACTTGCCGCTGTAATAAAAATGACATAACTATCAAGATTGTTATTGATAATATATTCAAACAGATCAATACCTTTGCCGTCCGGCAAATAATTATCGAGCAAAATTAAGGTCGGTTTTAACTTTTCGACCATAATTTTTGCCTCTTGCAAGTTAGAAGCAATCCCAATGACTTGAACTTTTGTATCTCTCTGAATAAATTCGGCATTTAATTCTGCTAAAATAGGCTCATCTTCTACAATAAGAACTTTAATGGTATTTTCTTTTATCTCATGCATAATCTCTCCTCTTTACTACTTGGGTATAAAAACTGAAAAAATGGTGCCATAAGGTTGATTATCCTCAAAGGTGATGTAACCATTTGCTTTTTTGACATACGTTGAAACAAGGTGTAATCCGATACCATGTTCGCTCGCATCTTGTGAAGTCACACCGGGTTCGAATATCGAATCTCGCATGTTTTCATCAACGCCACAGCCTTGATCGCTCACCTCTATAACAACCTCATCGGTTGCATCACTCAAATATAGATGAATTGTTTTATTTCCATTTGGGTTTTTTAGCGCTGCATTAAAGGCATTATCAAGTAAGTTACCTAATATCGACATAAATTCCGTTTCGGTTATCATATCGGGTAACATTTTTAATTGACAGGCAGGGTCGAACACCAGTTTTAAGCCAATTTCATGCGCTTTAGAATATTTACCAATTAATAAACCGCACACCGCCGGTACTTGAAAATGCTTAGTTATAAAATCTAAGTTATATTGGTTATCCGCTGAGTGTAATGCTATGAATGATTGCGCTTCTTCATAACGTTCCATATAAATCAATCCTGACAACGTCGCCATCCAGTTTAAGTGCTCATGTCGGATAGCTCTTAAATTATCAACGTATTGAGTGACTTGCGTTAATTGCATACTCAAAACATTAATATCATTAAAATTACGAAAAGTAATCACCCAACCTTGAATATTATCATCAACAATTATGCGAATTCGGTTAGCAATAACATTAATATTATTAAAGTAGCATATTTGATCATGTATATCTTTGAGTTGATTATCTTTTCCATAAATAAAATCACTGGATTTGATAAAATCACATAAATCATGATTCAGTAACTGTTCATCACTCACATTAATACCAAGCATTATTCGAGCTGACTGATTAATGTTGATAATTTTATAATTAAGATCAATTGCTATAATACCTTCAAAGATTGATTCCATAATCGATTTTTGGCTTTTGACCAGTAATGCAATCTCTTTTGGCTCTAAATTAAACATCTGTTTTTTGATCGCCCGGGCAAAACAGAGCGAAAAAATAAATAACGCAATAAACAACAATGAGCAAAAAATAATAAACGGAATAAATTGCTTTTTATGTAAAGCATAGATATCATCAATCATATAGCCCACTGAAACAATACCAATAACTTTGCCTTTATTAATAATCGGGGCTTTACCTCGCAATGCGAGACCTAAAGAACCACGGCTGATTGTGGTACTACTATTACCATTTAATACTTCTTCATTATCATTACCAACCATGGGTGAATAGATGTCGTTATTGGCAGTATGAAACAGACGATAAGCCTTGGCATCGCCAATAACAATATAACTTGCATCACTTTGTTGGAAAATATCAGATACTAATTCAGATATTTTGTTGGTATCTTTTTGTTCAACATATTGGATCAAACTCGGAATGACAGCTAACTCTCGAGCTTGAATTTGCGCTTTATCTCCTAAACTTCGATATAAAGACGCTTCGGTTACATTCCAAATATAACTTTGTAAAAGCGCCAACACAATTAACGAAAATAGTAAAAGAGATAAAAACAATTTGTTGGTAAAAGAAAATTGTATTTTATTTCGCATTTTTATACTTAACATTTCTTAACATAACGTTTAGGAGTGTAACACAGCATTAAAAAACATAGAGCCTTTAAAACCATAAAAACCACACTTAATTTATGATTTATATCACAAAATTGAAAATAAATATTTGTCACTATATGCGCCATTCAAACAAAGCTAAAAAATCATTTTGGAGATAAAAAAAATATGGTGGATTTCAATTCAGTTGGAAAGACGCAGAATAATACAGCCGAAACTAAGAAAATTACCGAAGAACAGCCGAAAGGCTTTTGGCCTTATGGCTGGTGGAAACTTATGGATGACTACAAAATTGGTGTTATCCCGCTTCCGTTGTTTATTATAGCAGGTATTCTAATATTTACAGAAGTATTAGTTACCGGTAAGTTACCAAGCGAAATTGTCGTTATGGTGGTAACTTGTGCTTTCTTCGGTTTCTTATGTGGCGAAATTGGTAAACGTTTACCAATCGTTGGTAAAATGGGCGCAGCCGCAATTTGTGCAACGTTCATTCCATCGGCATTAGTTTACTATGGTATTTTGCCACAACCTGTTGTTGCCGCTACAACTAAGTTCTATAAAGATACCCATATTCTATACCTATACATTTGTTGTATCATCGTTGGTAGTATTATGAATATGGACAAAAAGACCTTAATTCAAGGTTTCTTGAAAATTTTCGTACCAATGGTATGCGGTGAAATTGTCGGTATGTTAGTTGGTGTTGGCGTTGGCTATTTACTTGGTTTAACACCTTTTGAAACATTCTTCTTCCTTGTATTACCTATTATGGCCGGTGGTGTTGGTGAAGGGGCGATTCCGCTTTCAATTGGTTATGCCGCTATTTTACATATGGATCAAGGCGATGCGCTAGGTCGTGTATTACCTATTGTTATGTTAGGTGGTTTAACCGGTATTATTTGTGGTGGTATCCTTAACCGTATTGGTAAAGCTTACCCGCACTTAACTGGTAATGGTCGCTTATTACCGGCATCAGAAGAAGATGCGTTAGAAACCAAAAAAGCAGCTAAAGCAGATGGCGTTATTGATGTAACAACTTTCGCTTCAGGTGTTTTACTAGCAGCGCTTCTTTACATGATTGGTATGATTGGACACAAATTAACCGGAATTCCTGCACCAGTAGGGATGCTATTTGCCGCAGTTTTTGTTAAACTAGTGTCAGGTGTTTCACCAAAAGTATTAAGTGGTTCGCAAGTAGTTTATAAGTTCTTCCAAACATCTGTAACCTATCCTATTTTATTTGCTGTAGGTGTTGCTATCACACCTTGGGAAAAAATCGTTGCAGCATTCACTATTACAAACTTGGTTGTCATTGTTTGTACAGTTGTTAGTCTCGTTACTACTGGCTTTTTTGTCGCTAAGAAATTAGGTATGTATCCTGTTGATGCAGCGGTTATTTCATGCTGTCAAAGTGGTCAAGGTGGAACAGGTGACGTTGCAATCTTAACCGCAGCAGAACGTATGGAATTAATGCCATTTGCTCAAATTGCTACGCGTATCGGTGGTGCAATTAACGTGTCAGTGTCATTACTTATTCTCGGCAATTTCTTAGTATAAATTTATATTTCAAACAACAACCTTAGTTCTGCTAAGGTTGTTCGCTTTTATGATGTTTTAACAATTAACTTAAATAGCTTTTAAGGAGTATTCATGAAGCTTGTCAGTTATCTGGTCTCTGGCAAATCAAGTTTTGGTATTCTCACTGAGAACGGCATTATTGATTTAAAAAACAAATTAGGTGACAAATATGTCGACTTAAAATCATTGCTTGCCGATGAAGCGGGTTTAGCAAATGCCAAAACTTACCTTAATGCCCCAAGTGACATAGATGAACAAGATATTACCTATTTACCTGTAATTCCTAATCCAAATAAAATTTTATGTGTAGGCATGAATTATGCGGAAAAGCGAGCAGAATTTAATGAAACCAGCTCAGCACCTACACTGTTTGTCCGTTTCCCTGATTCACAAACTGGACATAAAACAAATATTATCAAACCCGCTATTACTAACGAACTTGATTACGAAGGCGAATTGGCCATTGTAATTGGTAAAGCAGGATTCCGCATCAAACAAGAAGATGCACTATCTCATGTTGCTGGCTACAGCTGTTACATGGATGGTTCTGTGCGTGACTGGCAATATACTTGGTTTACCGCTGGCAAAAACTGGCCAAGCACCGGCGCATTTGGACCATGTTTAACTACAACCGATGAAATACCGGATCCGAAAGTATTATCGTTAACCACGTATTTAAATGGTCAAGAAATGCAACACGATTCAATTAGCAATTTAATTCACACCGTACCGGAATTAATTTCTTATATCAGTACTTTTACTAAATTATCACCGGGTGATGTCATTTTGACCGGTTCTCCTGGCGGGGTGGGTAAAAAACGTAATCCACCAGTATTTATGAAAGATGGTGATGTTATCGAAGTTGAGATCACCCATATTGGGCGTCTGACTAACTTTGTTGTTGCAGAATAAAGGTAAATGTATGTACGATTTAGTTGATTATAGTGTTGTTAATATCGCTGATTCAGCGCAGGATTATCAAGCTATTAAACAGTTACTTTCTCGTTCTGATCTGGATATTGATTCGCAAGTTACTTTATTTATGGTAGCGAGAATCGATAACAACATCATCGCTTGTGCCGGAATTGATCGTAATATTATTAAATGTGTTGCAATTGATTCTGATTATCGAGGTAATCAACTTAATCTTACTTTAATGGATCACACCATTAAATATGCCAACGAGCAGGGTTATTTTCATCTGTTTTTATACACTAAACCTGAAAATAAAGATTTCTTTAGAGGATGTGGTTTTTATCCCATTGTTGAGATATCAGATCTGGTTGTGTTAATGGAAAATACCCCTGTTGGTATCAAACAGTATTGTAAAAAATTACATGAGCAGTCGGTTTCTGGCTCTAAAATTGGTAGTATTGTGATGAATGCCAACCCTTTTACCAAAGGGCATCAATATTTAATCGAATATGCAGCAAGCCAATGTGATTGGTTACATGTTTTTGTGGTCAATGAAGATGCATCGATCTTCTCATTCGAAACCCGTTTACAGCTTGTAAAAGACGGTTCTGCCCACATCAAAAATGTGACGGTACATGCAAGTTCATCCTATATTATTTCAAGAGCAACGTTCCCAACCTATTTTTTAAAAGATAAAACTAAAATCGATTACGCCTATATGGGCATCGATTTATTAATTTTCCGAAACTATATAGCACCCGCTTTGAATATTACTCATCGTTATGTGGGCACTGAGCCTTATAGCGAAGTGACTAAAGCTTATAATCAAGCGATGTGCCATTGGCTTGAAGATGCAACAGTTAGCAACTCTCCAACGGTAACCGTGGTTGAAGTTGAACGCAAGATTGAAGGCGAAGACATCATTTCAGCATCATTAGTTCGAAAATTACTATCGTTGAAAAATTATGATGAGGTGAAAAAGTTAGTACCCGCAACTACATGGAATTATCTTTCTACCCATTTGGATAATTTGAAAATTTAATTCGTTTCTAAAGGTAACAAAATGAAAATACAAAAAGAAGCCATGGCAGGAACTCTCGAATCGAGCGATTTGTTAGTTAAAGTCATGCCTAACACTGGAATCGAGGTTGTTATTAACAGTGATGTTAACAAACAATTTGGCGATCAAATTCGTGCTGTTGTCGATCAAACCTTAAGCGCATTAGGCGTAACAGATGGTTTAATTATTATCGATGACAAAGGTGCCCTCGATTGTGCGATCAAAGCTAGAGTGCAATGTGCAGTATTACGCGGTGCAGAAGAAGAGAACTTAGATTGGAGTAAATTACTATGAAAAAATTACGTCGAAGTATGTTGTTTCTTCCGGGCGCAAACGCTGCGATGTTATCGACATCTTTTGTTTATAAACCCGATTCAATCATGTTTGATCTTGAAGATGCCGTTTCAATTAAAGAAAAAGATTCAGCACGTTTATTAGTAGCACAAACTTTACGCCTACCAGTCTATAAAGAGCACGGTATTGAAACTGTTGTTCGTATTAATGCACTTAATACTCCATTTGGTTTAAAAGATTTAGAAGCTGTAGTTAGAGCTGGTGTTGACGTTGTTCGTTTACCAATGACCAACTCAGCTGAAGATATTCACGAATTAGAAGCGCACGTTGAAAGAATTGAAAAAGAGTGCGGACGTGAAGTCGGTAGCACCAAACTTATGGCAGCAATCGAATCAGCTGTTGCGGTTGTTAACGCTGTTTCAATTGCAAAATCATCACCTCGTCTAATTGGTATTGCGCTTGCGGCATTTGACTATTTAGTTGATATGCAAACTGAACGTGGTGACGGTACTGAGCTATTTTATGCTCGCTGTGCAGTATTACATGCAGCACGGGTTGCCGGTATTGATGCCTTTGATGTTGTCTACTCTAATGTTAATGATGATGAAGGCTTCTTAAAAGAAGTGAGTTTAATCAAAAAATTGGGTTATAACGGTAAATCATTAATTAATCCTAGACAAATTGACCTGCTACATAATGCTTATGCGCCAACCGCAGCGGAAGTTGAAAACGCTCATAAAGTGGTTGAAGCAGCAGAAGAAGGCGAAAGAAAAGGGCTAGGTGTTGTTTCTTTAAATGGCAAAATGATTGATGCACCGATTATTGATCGTGCAAGAAAAATCATCGAGCTAGCCAAATATTCCGGTGTACGTAAAGAAATTTGATAGGATTGAAAAATGACAACTTCTATAGACAAAAAAATTGACGATTTGCTAAAACAGCATCCCGATCTTAAAAATATCACACCATTTGTTGATGCAACTGCAACCACACCTTACTTAAAAGATGAGTCTAAATATACACGTAAATTGTGTGATTCTATCGAACAAGCAATTCATAAATGTGAATTACGTGATGGTATGACAATTTCATTCCACCATGCGTTTCGTGAAGGCGATAAAGTTATCAACAAAGTCGTTGAAACGATCAGCAAATTAGGTATCAAAAACTTAACACTTGCTTCGAGCTCACTATTAAGCTGTAACTCAGCATTGATTCCACATATTGAATCGGGCGTTATTACTAAAATCTACACCTCCGGTTTACGTGGCAAGTTAGCTGATGCTATTTCACATGGTTTAATGGAAAACCCGGTACATATTCACTCCCATGGTGGACGTGTTAAACTGATTCAAAGTGGCGAAATTAATATTGATATCGCATTTTTAGCGGTTTCAACTGCCGATGAGCAAGGTAACGCAAATGGCGTATCGGGTAAATCACAATGTGGTGCGCTAGGTTATGCTATGGTTGATGCACAATTTGCCAAAAAAGTGGTATTACTGACTGAAGATATCGTCGCTTACCCGAATAATCCGGCAAGTATTCGCCAAGATCAAGTTGACTATATTGTTAAAGTTGATGAAGTGGGCGATCCAACTAAAATCAGTGTCGGTGCTGCTCGTATCACCAGTAACCCACGTGAATTAATGATTGCCCGTTATGCCGCCGATGTGATTGAACATTCTGGTTATTTTGAAGACGGATTCTCAATCCAAACCGGTTCCGGTGCATCATCAACGGCAGCTACCCGATTTTTAGAAAATCGTATGCGTGCTAAAAATATCACCGCATCATTTGCTTTAGGTGGTATCACAGCAAGCATCGTTGATCTACATGAAAAAGGTTTAGTTAAACGTTTACTAGATACCCAAAGCTTTGACGGCGCAGCCGGACAATCTTTAGGTAAAAATAAAGACCACATCGAAGTATCAACCAACGTTTACGCCAACCCTGCATCGAAAGGGGCTAGCGTTGATGAATTAGATATTGTGATCTTAAGTGCGTTAGAAATTGACCTTAACTTTAACGTTAATGTATTAACCGGCTCTGACGGTGTTATGCGTGGTGCCTCTGGTGGTCACTGTGATACAGCAGTTGGTGCAAATTTAACAATTATCGTTGCGCCATTAATTCGTAGCCGTATCCCGACAGTAATTAAAAATGTGACAACCGTTGTTACACCAGGTGAAAGCGTTGATGTTCTTGTTACCGACCATGGTATCGCTGTTAACCCAGCTCGCCCGGAAATTGCTGAGCGCTTAAAAGCAGCTAATTTACCGGTCATGACGATTGAAGAGCTTTATCAACGTGCGGTATCACTAACCGGTGAACCAAAACCAATCGAATTTAACGATAAAATCGTTGGTATTGTTCATTATCGTGACGGCTCAATCATTGATGTTGTTCGTCAAGTTAAAGACTAATTAACAATCAGTAGCATGGCAGATAAGATGCCATGCTCTTATTTTTGATAGATACTATGATAATTAAATTTGATGACGGTATCCCTGTTACCCTTGAGCAAATGTTATTTGCTAAAGAGCAACGGGTAAAACACCAACAAGCGGCATTAGAGCAGTTTAATCATCCGCTTATTTGCTTAAGTTTGGTCATCCCTGGCCCCATTAAAAAAAGTAGTGGCACAAATTTATTATTTCAAGAAGCAATAAAGGCAATTAAATCCTCATTAGCCAGCAAAAGTATCGTTATCAGTAATGAGCAATATTTTCATGCTAATACCGGTAGCGAAGCAATAATTAGTGCAAAATATCAAGCAGATGAACTAAAACAACTCTGTATTGATATTGAAAATCATCACCCATTAGGTCGATTATGGGATATTGATGTGATTGACCCAATTACCCAACACAGCATTTCCAGAACAGTATTTGATGAACAATCAAGACAGTGTCTGATTTGTCAAGATAATGCTAAAAATTGCAGTCGCTCGAAAAAACATAGTCTCGATGAAATTTTTGCTGTTATCGAAAACAGATTAAAAGATTATTTAAAAAGCCAATAACAAAATTATCATTTTTAGATAATTAAAAAAGATTGATGAAAGTACCGTAAACTCTCACCAATCCCAATGATTAATAATGACTTAAATCGTTGCTAAGGCTTGATCTAAATCCGCAATCAAATCATTAACATCTTCCAGCCCTACAGAAATACGTAATAACTGATCTGAAATCCCGGCCGTTTTACGTGCCTGCGCACTTATTCCTGAGTGGGTCATTGTTGCCGGATGACAGACCAGACTTTCAACGCCGCCTAATGATTGCGCTAAAGTGAAGATATTCAGTGCTTTTAAAAATTTTGGCATGACATCAGCATCGCCGACTAATTCAAAACTTAATAGAGAGCCGAAGCCTTTTTGCTGTTTTTTAGCGATATCGTGACCAAGATTGGTTGGTAGTGAAGGATGAAATACTTTGGCTATTTTAGGGTGATTAACTAAAAACTCAACAACCTTTTGTGCACTGTCTTGTTGTAGCCTTACCCGTGCCGATAGCGTTCTTAACCCACGTAATAAAAGATAGCTATCAAATGATGAAGTGAGGGTACCAATATTATTTGCCCACCAAAGTACATCGGTTGCCAGTTGTTGATCTTTAAAAACTAAAATACCGGCTAATAAATCAGAGTGGCCATTTAAAAATTTAGTACAAGAGTGAGTCACAATGTCAGCGCCTAATGCTATTGGATTTTGTAAAACAGGCGTCATAAACGTATTATCGACTAAAACAATTGCTCCCACTTCATGAGCTTGTCGAGTGATTTCTTGAATATCGACAACTCGCAATAAAGGATTACTTGGCGATTCAATCAAAACCAATTTTGGCCGTAAGCTTAGTGCCTCTTTTAATGCAACCGGATCAGATTGATCAACAAATTTTGCTTTAAAATGACCTCGTTCACTCAGACTATTGAATAAACGATAACTCCCACCGTAGCAATCATGTGGAGCAACGACCAGATCATTAGGTGTTAATAAAGCCACACTAACGAGATGAATTGCTGACATGCCGCAGTTAGTTAAAATTGCATCTGCACCACCTTCTAATTGAGCAACGGTTTGTTCGACTAGTCGCCGGCTAGGATTGGATTTGCGGGCATAATCAAATTCTCTTGGTTGTGCAAACTCTTGGTAGCGATAACATGTTGAAGGGGTAATGACAGGAACGACACTACCGTATTGATCATCTGTATTTAGCCCGCCACGAACAGCAATCGTGCTTTGGCTTAATTTTTTAGATTGACTAGCCATAATAACATCCCTATGTAAAACTTTATTTGTCGAATAATATCAGTGTATAAGAATAGCACAATTAACAAAGACGTCAACATGTCTAGACGTCTAAATATCTTGGTGTATAGATTGCGGCAACCTAAAAAAAAAGTTAAAATTACCCACATTATTTGTGATGTGATTTGGTGAGAGATATGATGGAATGGAACGGCGAGTATATAAGCCCTTATGCTGAACATGGCAAAAAAAGCGAGCAAGTGAAGAAAATCACAGTATCAATTCCGTTAAAAGTATTAAAAATTTTAACTGACGAACGAACAAGACGGCAAGTTAATAATTTACGTCATGCAACAAATAGTGAATTATTATGTGAAGCATTTTTACATGCTTATACCGGACAGCCTTTACCTTGTGATGAAGACTTACAAAAAGATCGTGAAGACGGTATACCAAAGCAAGCCCAAACGATGATGCGAAATTTAGGTATTGATCCCGATCTTATCGATGAATAGTAATGGCTAAATAATTTTATACTTTTCCATAAAAGCAAAAAGGCGCATAAATAGCGCCTTTTTTATTGCAGTTATTATTACTGCGAATTGCAATATGGAAAAATTATTTCTTTCCACCAACCATTGCAAAACGTTGTTTGAATTTATCAACACGTCCACCAGTTGCAACATCACGTTGTTTACCAGTATAGAACGGGTGGCACTCACCACATACGTCAAGATGAATATCATGACCAATAGTTGAATGAGTTTTGATTACATTACCACATGAACAAGTCGCTGTGATTGCAGTATATTCTGGATGGATACCTTCTTTCATAATAAGCCTCTAAAGTTTATTCGTATCGCTATATAAATGGCTGTAAGCAAAATCTATACACCATACGAGTGTTAAAAAACATGATAAGGTTGCGAATTATACGTCCTCTATAGGAGATAATCAAGTAATAAAAGCGTGATTAAACTGGCAATTGACCAATAGTGACTTGCAGTTCAATCTTTTCTCCATTTCGCAATACCATTATGGGGACGATTGTGCCCGGTTTCAACTCTGCAATCTGATCCATCGTGCCAACAATTGATTTTACCGGTTTATTATCCACCATGATTAAAATATCATTCGGCTCAACACCTGCCTGCAATGAAGGGCCCTCGGCATTAGTCACTAAGATACCTAACACAACCGGTTGATCGCTTGGATTTTGGGTTGGAGCAAACTCTAAGCCGTCGATTCCGATGTAGCCACGAATCACTTTGCCATCTTGAATCAATTTATTCATTATTTTGACCGCTAATGCGGTTGGAATTGCAAAACCAATACCTTCCGGCACATCTGTTCCGACATTTTTGGCAAAAGTGAGTGTGTTAATACCAACTAATTCACCTTTTGAGTTTACCAGTGCTCCTCCTGAATTACCGTGATTAATGGAAGCATCTGTCTGGATAAAGTTTTGTCGCCTATATGGGCTTAAGCCGTCTCGTCCGGTTGCACTTATAATACCTTGTGTTATTGTTTGCCCGATATTATAGGGATTGCCGATAGCCAAAACGACATCGCCAATTTTTGGATCTCTATTAGGGTTAATCGGAATGGTTGGTATATTCGTTGCGTCAATCTTTAACACTGCAATATCAACTAACTTATCTGAGCCAACTGACAAGGCTTCAAATATTCTGCCGTCTTGCAGGGCAACAATAATTTGTTCTGCGCCGTCAACAACATGATAATTAGTCACTATGTACCCAAGATCACTCATAATCACACCGGAACCTAAAGGGGTGATTGGGCTGTCTTCAGATTGATGAGGAACCTTGTTAATTGAGCGACTATAAATATTCACCACCGCCGGCGCCGCAATTTTAACCGCATCAGAATAGCTCATTAGATCATCATAAAAAATATTACGCGGAAAGCTTGAATGTGTCCCATTTCTTAAAGAAGGAAAGATAATAAGTAAGACTATCGCTAATACTGAACCAATCAATGTTGGCCATAAAATCTTTTTGAGCATAATTATCACTATGAAAATGATGAAGGTTGATATGATTCTATCATATCTAACAGCGGGATAACATTGATGTTTTCGTCGATGCATAGCATCGACGAAATTAAGCTAACAGGTTAAGTTAGCGTAAGATGAGATAAAGTTGGCTGTCGCCTCGTACTATGTTTAAAGCAATTGCAGAAGGTTTACTGTCAATAATTTTACGTAAGTCAGCAATATTATTCACACGCTCTTTATTCACGCCAAAAATGAGATCACCTTCTTTTAAACTTAAGCGCGATGCCGGAGAGTTTTTGGCGATACTTTCGATGATAACGCCTTTACGACCCTTAACTTCACCATTAGTGAAAACCGCTCCGTCAAGCGCTGGGTGAAGTGATTTGGCTTCAGTTGTAGACTCATCGCTTTGTTTCAATTTCACATCAACCGACATTTCTTTACCATCACGAATCAGTCCTAATTTCACCGTACGTCCGGCGCCGGTAGTGGCAATTTTGGCACGTAACTCAGCAAAACTATCAACCGGTTTACCGTCCATTGAAATGATAACGTCACCTGATTTGATACCAGCCTCTTTTGCCGCTGAATCATCAATGACTTCACTAACAAAGGCACCTTTTTGAACTTCAAGATCAAATGCTTTAGCAATATCAGAGGTCAATTCATTACCTTTTATGCCTAATACACCACGTTTAACTTCACCATATTCAATTAATTGAGAAGATAAACTTCTAACCATATTACTAGGAATGGCAAAGCCAATACCTACGTTACCACCGCCCGGTGCAATGATTGCAGTATTGATCCCAACTAATTCACCATTTAAGTTGACTAATGCCCCACCAGAATTACCCCGATTGATTGATGCGTCAGTTTGAATAAAGTTTTCAAAACCATTCATATTCAATCCACTACGTGCTAACGCAGAAATAATCCCCGAAGTAACTGTTTGACCAATACCAAAAGGATTACCGATAGCAACAGCATAATCACCCACTCTTAATTTGTCTGAGTCAGCTAATTTTATAGCAACTAATTTTTTGGCATCATCTATTTTCAATAAAGCGATATCACTTTGCGGATCTTTACCAATGAGTTTTGCTTTATATTCACGGCCGTCATTTAATATTACAGTGATTTCATCAGCATTATCAATAACATGGTTATTTGTTACCACATACCCTTTCTCAGCATCAATAATGACGCCCGAGCCTTGACCTGTGAATGATCTTGATTGACTATCAGGATAGCCAAAAAATCGTCTGAACTCTTCCGGCATATTAGTTTGCATTTCAGCTGTACCTTCAACCTTAATACTGACAACTGAAGGTAACACCGTTTCTAACATCGGTGCTAATGTCGGTAATTGGCTATTATCACTATTTGATAATGGAGGTAAATTAGCATAAGCATTTGGTAATGCTGCTAATCCTATCCCTAAGCTTAATGCAATTATACTTAATAATTTTTTTGGTTTTAGTAAAGAATCATTCATTGTAAAGCTCTCTCATCTTAAAAAAATAGTACTTATTGTTATATATATTGCCAGATTGCTCTGGCAAAAAGGATTTTATTACCTAGGATTTGATATCGTCAGCTTTGAATAGACCCGAAGGGTTATCCGAATAGTCTTTTGGTTGTTTTTCTAACGTTAACTCGTTATGAATATTTGAATCATTTTGGGTATCGAGTTCTATTTTAGGCATATCTTCACTTGAGATAAATTTACCGGAATTCTCCGCCATATGTTGATAAAGGCGACGGAACTCTTTTGCCATGTTATCTAAAATTTCAGCACTGTGGGAAAAGTGTTTGACGATCATCTGTTTTTGAGTGGCAAGCTCTTCTTGAGTTTGTTCTAATTCTCGTTTTGCTTTGGCATATTTACGCCCTTTCGGACTAATAACGTTCATGAAAATTATACCGATAACAAAGCCAATCACCAAACCAATGGCTAAGTATGTCATCATATCTTTGTCCATATTGCCCTCCTTGTATCTTCGCGTTATTTAGTTATAAAGTCTATTTTTTTAAATTATTTTGCATGGTTAGCAAGTTTAATCAATTGTTTTTTTAGCTTATCTGGTGCCTTCTCAGCGATAGCATACAAATAGGTTGCACTTGCTACTGTCAATGTACTTGTTTTGCTATGATTTTTTTTCGAGCACTCAATTACAGGTGATGTTTCAGAACAAATATCCGGATTAATCTTGTATTGAATTGATGATAAAGACGGTAAAATCTTACTACGGATGCCGGATAATAAATTACTTTGTTCATATTTAAGTCGAGTTAACCAACTTGCTGAACTCACCTCAAGTACCAGCACACCTTGACGGTAATTAGCTATTCGATAATGTTGCTTAAATAATGAAGGAAGTAATTCATCGATAACTTGAGCCAATTTACCTAATGCAAATGTGCGTTCTTTGATCTGAGAGAGTAAAGTACCTTCAGATAAAATAGACGTTAACATTTGCGGTTCATTGCATCGCATGATTGATGTTTACCCTTACTTCTAAAAAAATTAATAAACTTATTATTGCAAAAAAATGTACGACTTAATTGAGAATAATTTACCCTATTTATTTTTAATTGTCCTGTTTAAAAGTGCTATTTACAATTTATTATGAATTTATTGTGATTTTAACATTGACCGCCCCAATAGGGCTTAATCAATCACAGAAAAAAGACAGATAAAGATTAATATTTGCCAATAAGCTATTGGTTATTACCGATAACTATCCTTATCAACTGATAAATAGCTAAGCGCCCTATTTTCTCTGATAAATAGTCTAAAAACAATGCGTTATTGCAACAAATTAGCCATAACATGATATAAAACTGCTGGAAGTGAATAGCATTATATTGGTTTTAATATCGTTCGATAATGAAGCTTGATAAACAGAAAAAGACGACAAAAAATATTTTACAGCACAAAAAATATTGCGCTGTAAAATATCTAGGAAGTTAACTATTTTATAGCTTTTAGCTGAACTTTATGCGCAGGTTGATTGTTGATATAAAGCGCTCTCGTTTCACCTTTTGGCAAGCTGATAACGAGTTCTTGCCAGGCTGGTTGATATTCACCTTTAGCTTGCAAATGCAGATCAATCCTTTCATTAGTTGAATTTAATTGCCATTCAATCCACAGCCCTTTGCCGCCTTGATAAGCATAACTTTCACCATCATCTTCGAAAAAGCTACCGCTTGTTGCATTTACACCTTTAGCAGGAAAAACGTTAAATTCCCGATATTCATCCAGTTTATGATCAACATAAGCCATACGATTAGATGTCGGAATAATTGATCCGGCTTTAACTAATAACGGAAAAGACTCCAATGGAGCAGGTAATGTAATGGATTGTTTACCGGCAAACCATTGATGAGTATAAAAACAGTACCAACCCGTTTGATTATCAGGTAGATAAACCTCTCGCTCACGTTGATTCGGCTCTACCACATTAGCCACAAGCAAATATTGACCAATCATAAAATCATCAGTTTCAGCAAAGGTATTCTTATCATGCTCATGGTCTAAAAAGGTCGGTCTTAACATCGGTTCATCATTGCAATGCGCTTGCCAGAGCAAGTTGTAAAAATACGGCAATAATTGATAACGAAGACATATCATTTGACGAATAATTGGCGTGACATGGGGATACATCCATGGTTCATTGACGGTATGATCATCATTCCACGAATGAATGGTAAAACGAGGATGCATAATCCCATTTTGTACCCAACGGACAAAAAGCTCTGGCTCCGGTTTATCGCCCGAAAAGCCGCCAACATCATGCCCCACATTATAAAGACCGGACAAACTCATCCCTAATCCCATTCGAATATTGTATTTAAGGGTTTGCCAGCTGGTTCGATTATCGCCAGACCAGGTTTGAACATAACGTTGAATACCGGCGCAGCCAGAACGAGAAATTAAATAAGGACGAATATTTGGATTAAAACTTTGTTGCGCTTCGAGCGACGCACGGCACATTAGTAATGGCATCACCGGGCGAATATGCTTAATGGCAATTTCTTTTCCAAAACCATGACAACGAGCCTGATTATCCCATACTTCAAATTCATTATTATCATTCCATGTAGCATCAATGCCCATTTCAAGAAGTTGTGTTGTGACGTTTTGCTTCCACCAATTATAGGTTTTTGGATTGGTCATATCTAAATGCGACCCTTCATCATCCCAAAACATAGAACGTTCCGGATCATCACTTTCCGAATCTTTAATAAAAAGACCTTGTTCAGCCACTTGCTGATATTTGGGATGATCTTGTAACAGGCACGGCTTAATATTCGCCGCTATTTTTAGCCCAGCTTCATGATAAGATTGGGTAAAAGCTTTAGGATCGGGGAACTTATCGTAGTTCCAATTAAATACATACCGCTTGCCATTGATAGAGGTATAACCGGAAGATAATTGAAATGAATCACAGGCAATACCATGTTCTTTACATAAATCAATAAAATGTTGCATCTGTTGTTGGGCATCGGGGGCATCGGTATAAAACATGGTAGAGCCACTGTAACCTAAACTCCATTTAGGGCCAAAAAAGGTTTTGCCGGTCAATTGGACAAATGATTTGGTCACATCAATAATTTTAGGGCCGACAAAGAAGTAGTAATCAATATCGCCCGCTTCAGCCTGATAACGACGATAAGGAAGATGATAGTTATCATGCTCAGTACCCAGATCGATCCAACAACTGCTTAAATTATCGTAAAACAGTCCAAAACTGACATTATTACGATGCGTGATAGTAAAAGGAATATGTTTATATAGCGGATCGGTATGTTTGGCATTGTATCCCATAGCATCAAGGTTTCGCATCTCAAATCGCCGGCCGGCACGATTCAGATCACCGGCTTTATCACCCAATCCGTAGTAGTGTTCATCTTGATATCTGCGCTGATAATGCGCAATACCATCACCATGTGGATTAATTAAGTAAGCGCTGGTACTTCGATCCTCGACCAACAGTTGCCATTGCCCTTCTTGATCTTTGTACTCCCAAGTAAGCGAAAGTGGTTGATTTACGGTAACGCGTAATTGTTCGGTACTGACAATTAGTTGGTTATCATTTTGAGTTAATTGGTAATGAGGTAAAGAAAATCCCTCAGTACTTAATCTATCACGCCCTTCTAGCGGTACATCTTTATTTGGTGCGATACTCCACGTTCGGTCTAATGATAAACTATCATGACGTTTGATTAACACTCGAAACAGTTTTTGTTCCAACACGTATAAGCAAAAATGGTATTTATCATCAATTAATAGCTCAATGCAATTATGTTGTTGCTGTTTAAACTTCCATTTTTTTAATGTTTTCATCGATAACCTCAAAATCAGTATCTACTTTGGCAAAATATTTAGTCACGGCCTACCGAAATCAAATATCTTTCCTATATATCATCTCTATTATCTAGATTATTTTTATTCTAGTTATATTTTACAGTGGCGAAAAATAGTGGTCACTTTTTGCCAATCATGCATTGTCAAAACACGTTTAGTGACAAGCTGTTAGAACTAAAACGCAATTGCAAGCTCTTTAATCGTCTGTTTAGCGCCTTTTTGCATTAAAGTCAGATAATGTTCAGTCACTTTTTGTTTAAATAAAGGGTTATTTGGTAAATCGGTATTAAATACCGCTTTTAAGCTAAGTAACGCCTCGACCCGTTCAACCCCGTCTTTACTTGCGCCAACTAATGCCGCTATTTGTTCTAACATGGGATCACAAACTTCAATTTTATGATGATTATCATCTATTGCGCCCACATAACGCATCCAACCCGCCACACCTAACGCAAGTAATGAAAAATCAGAGTTATGCTCAATATGCCAACGAATGGAATCAAGCATACGTTGCGGTAATTTTTGTGTGCCATCCATCGCAATTTGCCAAGTTCGATGTTTAAGGGCTGGATTGCTGAATCTCTCAATCAGTTTGTTGGCATATTGGGTTAAATCGACATGATCTGGAACATGAAGCGTTGGCGCTTGTTGTTGCATCATGAGATTTAACGTGGCATTTTTGTAGTTGGCATCATTCATACAATCATTGATATGCTCATAACCGGCTAAATACCCCAAATAAGCCAGAAAAGAGTGGCTACCGTTTAACATTCTAAGTTTCATCTCTTCATACGGCACAACATCATCAACAAATTCGGCGCCAACTTCATCCCAATTGGGTCGATTCGTCACAAAATTGTCTTCTATAACCCATTGTATAAATGGCTCACAGGCAATACCGCAAGGGTCAAACATGCCGCCTAGGCTATCTTGAATCTCATTTAATGTATCAAGCGTAGCAGCAGGCACGATACGATCAACCATAGTGCATGGAAAAGTGGTGTTGTTTTCAATCCATTTAGCTAAACTAGGATCGCGCGCATTGGCTAAACCCAATATGGCTTTTTTAAGCACTAAACCATTTTCTGGCATGTTGTCACAAGACATGGCGGTGAAGGATGAAACCCCACGTTGCATCCTTCGATACAACGCTTCAACAATCACACCCGGTGCCGAACAAGGTTGTGAGGGATTAGCTAAATCGGCTTTAATTAAAGGATTATTTAAATCAAGCCCCACCCCACCGGGTAGCATACAGTAACCTTTTTCGGTCACGGTTAAAGAGACAATCTCAACGGTAGGATCTGCCATTTTTTGTAAAATTGCCTCGATCCCGTCAATAGGTGCTAGCAGTGACTCTTTTACGCTGCCAATAATAAAAGCCTGTTTTGATGTGGCGCCTTTTTCAAGTACGGTATATAAATGGTCTTGCTGACGAATATCATTGATAAGCGCTTCGCCTCCCACAATGTTAACTTCACAAATTCCCCAATCGCTAGCACCTTTATTCAATAACCGATCAGTCAATAGCGCTTGATGCGCACGATGAAAGGCACCAAAGCCTAAATGAACAATACGGGCGACCATATCGTGCCGGTTGTATAAAGGTTTATGTTCGATTGATTGAGGAAGATTGCTTAGATTTAACATTTTGCTTACCGCACTTAACAGGTTAATGACTTTATTGGTTAGACATATTTTCACTTGTTAATAAATTTTTCATCTCTATTTTTTATTTTTTGTGATTAAAATCACATTTTTTGGTTTATTTTATAGGGAGAAGTCGCAAAACATCTATAATACAACGTCATATTGGTATTCCAATTAATCGATAAACGGTAATGTATTATTATTGGCTAAAAACAATATAAGTAGCGTATAATTATTTTCATTAAACAAGAGATTAGAATGAGGATAATAATTAATGCTAACGGTTAATCGGCTATATCGGGAAATTGGTAATGAGCTTAAATCATTATTAAAAAGCGGCACTTATAAAATTGGTGACCGATTACCGCCTGAACGAGATATTGCTGAAACATTCAATGTTAGTCGAACAGTTGTCCGCGAAGCGCTCATTATGCTTGAACTGGAAAATTTAGTGACCGTTAAAAAAGGTTCTGGCGTGTATGTAATTGGTTTACCGGATGATGAATTATCAGAAAAAGATAAAAAACTGGAAGAAGAAGATTATGGCCCGTTTGAATTGTTGCAAGCCAGACAATTAATTGAAAGCAATATTGCTGCTTTTGCGGCTTCACAAATAGTCAAGTCAGATATTGTCGAACTTCGAGCGATATTAGAACAAGAAAGAAAAATATTAGAACAAGGCATTTTAGATGATTACAGTGCTGATGAAATGTTCCATATTGCCATAGCTAAAGCGACCAAAAACTCAATACTTGAAGGCTTATTGAATGATCTATGGCAAAAACGTTACGCCAGTAAAATGTGGGACCAGTTACATAGCCGAATCACTGATCATAGTTATCGCAAAAAATGGCTTTATGATCATGAAAAAATTCTGCAAGCCTTACAGGTAAAAGATGCCATGGCTGCTCGCCATGCGATGTGGCAACATTTGGAAAATGTTAAACAAACATTAATGACCGTTTCTGATAGTGAAGACCCTAATTTTGATGGTTATTTATTTGACTCTATACCGGTGACAATTGTTAACCAATAGATAATATAAAATGCGCATTGTTTTCGGTTTCTTTCACTGAGGAAAATTTGAAAAAATAAAAATCATTGAGGAGATTTTATATGGAACAAACAATGCGTTGGTTTGGCCCAAATGACCCCGTATCACTAGACGATATCAGACAAGCTGGAGCAACAGGAATTGTGACAGCTTTGCACCATATTCCAAATGGTGAGGTATGGACAGTTGAGGAGATCGAAAAACGGAAAAAACTCATTGAAGAAAAAGGCTTAATTTGGTCTGTAGTCGAAAGTATTCCTGTACATGAAGAGATTAAAACCCACTCAGGTGACGTTGCTAAGCACATCGCAAATTATCAACAATCAATTCGCAACTTAGCCGCATGCGGCATTGATACAGTTTGTTACAATTTTATGCCGGTTTTAGACTGGACCCGTACTGACCTTGCTTACCAATTGCCAGACGGATCAAAAGCGCTGCGTTTTGACCAAATCGCTTTTGCGGCGTTTGATATTCATCTATTAAAGCGCCCTAACGCCGAGCAGGATTACTCGGCGCAAGACGTCATTGCCGCCAAAAACTATTTTGAGCAAATGACCCAAGCGGATAAAGATAAATTAGTTGCCAATATTATTGCAGGCTTACCGGGCGCCGAAGAAGGGTATTCACTTGATCAGTTCCGTGCCCACCTTGCCACTTATGATGGTATTGATAAACAAAAACTGCGTGAAAATTATGCTTATTTTTTAAAAGCAATTGTGCCGGTAGCGCAAGAAGTTGGCGTAGTATTAACTGTTCACCCCGATGATCCCCCTCGCCCCATTTTAGGTCTACCCCGTATTGTTTCAACCATTGAAGATATGCAATGGATAAAAGATACCGTCGATAGCATTCACAACGGTTTTTGCTTCTGTACCGGCTCTTATGGCGTGCGCAGCGATAACGATTTAGCCACCATGGCAGAAAAGTTTGCTGACCGTATCCACTTTATCCATTTACGTGCAACCGTACGTGAAGATAACCCGTTATCTTTCCACGAAGGCGACCATTTAGCCGGTGATGTGGATATGTATGCGGTTATCAAAGCACTTGTTACTGAAGAGGAGCGACGCAAACAAGCAGGCATTAAACGCCCTATTCCTGTTCGCCCCGATCATGGTCACCAAATGTTAGATGACCTTAAGAAAAAAACCAATCCGGGTTATTCCGGCATTGGACGCTTAAGAGGATTAGCCGAAATTCGTGGCGTAGAATACGCCATAAAGCGTGCTTTTTTTAGCTAAATCATCCCAATCCAATTGATTATGCCCATGAATATGGGCATTTTCTTTGCATTATTAAATGCACTTTTAATTTTAAACTTATTTAAAAATAGCGTGACATGCACGCTATTAAAAACAGTTTTTCTAACTTTACCATTTAACAAACGATAACCTTAATTCCCTTTAGGTTTACGCTGAAATAGTAAAGCGCACATGATTATCGCCCCGATAATATCTAAAAAGCCCATAGTAATAAAGAATGGCTTAAATCCAATTTTTTCAACAAATTGCCCAACGATAATGGTAAATAAGAAACTGGCAATCCAAGCCGAACTACCCCGTAAACCATTCACGGTAGACACTTCTTTTCCGTCAAAATTCTCAATAACTTGAATGGTCAACATCGCTGATAACATTTGGTGCCCCCATGCGCCTATTGCAATTAATGCTATCGCTAAATAAGGACTTTCGGCTAAAGAGGCAAAAACCATTGAAAGCATGAAAAAAGCAGCGCCAAGATAGGTGATGCAGGCAGCATTAATTCGAGACAAACCGAAATATTTATCGAGCATACGAGAAAAATAACCGGAAGATAACCCGCCAAAATCGGCAGCTAAAAATGGGATCCAAACAAACATCGCCATTTCTTTTAATTGCATTCCACGCTCTGATAATAAGTAAAATGGCACCCAAAAGTTAACCGCTGCCCAAGCCGGCTCAGCTAAAAACGCAGGTATGGCAATGCCATAAAATTTCTTTTGCGTGACAACCTGTTTAATAGCATGCCAAACATTTTTATCTTGTTGTGCTTGACCGATATCTTGATCAGACAGAATGTATTTTCTTTCAGCATCAGTAACAAAGCGGCTTTTTGCTGGCTCACTAAAAAAGTAGAGCCAAATCCCAGCCCATATAATACCAATCGAGCCCGGAATTAAAAACGCCAACTGCCAGCCACCAAATTGATGAATAAAATAAATTAACGGCGGTGCAATCATCGCACCTAGTGAAAAGCCTACCATACTCCAGCCATTGGCAATCGCACGCTCTTTTTTAGGAAACCATGAACTAATCACTTTAGCATTAGCCGGCGCAACAACTGATTCGGCGCCCCCCATAACAAAACGTAAAATGGCTAAGTGAATCCAAGCGCCTGCGCCAGCATGTAACATGCACATTAATGACCATATGATGACCATGATAGCAAAGCCGACACGCAAACCAATGACATCAACAAACCAACCCACAATCGGTTGAAAGATAGTGTAAGCCAATTGAAAGGCACCGGTAATATAGGAGTACTCTTTAGGTGTGATTTGCAAATCATTGATAATTTCTTGCGCCATAATACCCAAAGCGTTGCGGTCAACATAGTTAAGGATAACACCCGTTGCAAATAAAATGATCATTAGCCAACGGATATAACCCTTTGATTTAAATATGGCATTCATAGTAACCTCTAATTGTAAATTAATTCTCTAAAACATAAATTTGATTAAACCCCTCAAATTGGTAAACCAAATTTTACAATTAATTTTGGTTACAGTATTCCAAATTAGATCATAATTGTGAAAGTGATCACAGTTTATACTATATTGGTATAACAAATCAGTCGATTTAAAATAGCAATTAAATTATCAATAAAATAAATATAATATATTCAATTTGATATAAAAGTTGATATATGAAAAGATGACGTATAGAGTTAATAAAACCCATACTTAATTGGTAGCCTGATTTTAAAAACAAATAAAAAGAGGTGAACTTTATTCCGGTTTTGACATTCTTAGTGATTAAACGTTATACTAGAATGGATATTTTTTGTACATCTGTATCGTTTAGCCGTTTTTTAATAAATCAGTTTAAACTTAAGGGGGTGTAACGTGGGTATCTTAAATAACATTTTTTCTAAAATCTTTCCAAGCGCACAAGCCACAGTAGGTAATGCAACAGATGCGGTTAAAGATCAAGTCGGAAAAGTAACCAATTCAGTGAAAGATATATTTTCACCACATTCAGATCAAAATCAAACCAATACAAACCAAAATCAGAATCAAGATCAATCTAATTCCGCTAATAATGCACCAATATCTAATGTAGATGTGATGTCTATTTTGGATAATTTAGCGAAAAAGTTTCCTGAAAAACTTAATTGGAAAACGTCAATTGTTGATCTACTAAAACTATTAGGCATTGATAATAGTTTAGATGCACGAAAAAAATTAGCTAAAGAGCTTAACTATACCGGTAGTACTGATGACACGGCTGCGATGAATATGTGGCTTATTAAAGAAGTGATGAAAAAAATTGCCGAAAAAGGCGGAAATGTCACACACCTATTTTCTTAGTTCTAATATTATTAGCAAATTTTTAATCCACCTAGGTGATAAGGGTGGATTAAAAGTTTGTTGTCAGTCGAATTAACTTAAGCGAAATTGCTCACTTACGCTTTGAATGAATGTAACCGATTCATAGCACTTTCAACCCCGTCAGATAAGAGGATATCAGTGCAACGAACTGCTTCATCAATCGCTTTATCAATCAATTCTTGCTCCGGTTTTGACGGCTGATTTAATACAAAACCAACCACCTTATTTTTATCGCCGGGATGACCGATCCCAATTCTGAGCCGATAAAAATTTAAGTTATTGCCAAGTTTATTTGCAATATCTTTTAAGCCATTATGCCCACCATGACTACCACCAAATTTTAATTTAGCCACACCGGGGTTAAGGTCAAGTTCATCATGGGCAACTAAAATTTCTTCTGGCTTTATCTGATAAAAGTTAGCCATTGCTTGCACAGCTTTCCCACTTAAATTCATAAAAGTAGTTGGCACCAGTAAGCGCACATCATGCCCTTGAATATTAATACGTGAAGTATAACCAAAAAATTTTGGCTCGCTTTTTAATGGTTGATTATATCGATCCGCTAATTGATCAACATACCATGCACCAGCGTTATGGCGAGTTGCTGCGTATTCATTTCCCGGATTGGCCAATCCTACAATAAGTTTTATCGTTGTCATGATTGCTATTAACTGTATATGAGAATTTATCTGTAAAAATGCCCCATAAAGGGGCATTTGAATCAATATTTAAAAATAGGTTATTGATGAAACATTGCTGAAATTGATTCTTCGTTACTAATACGACGAATAGCTTCAGCAAGCATACCTGATAATGTTAATTGACGGACATTTTTTAACGCCTTCACTTCGGCAGTTAATGGGATTGTGTCACAAACAACTATTTCATCAATCGCCGAGCTTTTAATATTGCTAACGGCTTTGCCGGAAAAAATTGGATGAGTTGCATAAGCAAAAACTCGTTTAGCACCTCTGGCTTTCAAGGCATCAGCGGCTTTGCAAAGTGTTCCGGCAGTATCGATCATGTCATCAACTAAGATACAATCTCTATCTGCAACATCACCAATAATGTTCATCACTTCAGCTTCATTAGCTCGTTGGCGACGTTTATCGATGATAGCCATATCAGTATCATTTAACAGTTTGGCAATTGCTCGTGCTCGAACCACACCACCAATATCAGGAGATACCACAATCGGACGTTCAAAATCACGTTGTAACATATCTTCTAAAATAACCGGGCTACCGAAAACGTTATCCACCGGAACATCAAAAAAGCCTTGAATTTGTTCAGCATGAAGATCAACGGTTAATACACGGTCAACACCGACTGTAGATAAAAAGTCAGCAACAACTTTAGCGGTAATTGGTACCCGCGCAGAACGCACTCGACGATCTTGTCTTGCATAACCAAAATAAGGAATAACCGCAGTAATACGACCAGCAGATGCCCGACGCATTGCATCGATCATAACCAGTAATTCCATTAAATTATCATTAGTAGGGGCACAAGTTGATTGGATAATAAAAACGTCTTCACCACGGACATTTTCATTAATTTGGACATTTACTTCACCATCGCTAAAACGACCTACAACAATATCACCCAAAGATGTGTAAAGACGATTAGCTATACGTTTTGCTAGTTCGGGTGTGGCATTACCAGCAAAAAGCTTCATATCAGGCACGAGAAAACCTCAAGCATGTTATTATGATTACTTAAAAATCGTAATCGGTTGAATCGGAGTGATAATTATATAATCATTTACAGATTTTGCTCAACCAGATTATAAAAATTTATCAAATTTTATCAAAATTTTTTTTATCAACAATCATAATAAATTGAAAAATCAATCGATAATATATTTTGTGAAGTAAAGATAAAATCGAGTAAAATAATTGCTGAGAATCATTAATCGTTGACTTCAATCAATTTTAAAACACAAGTAGATAACCTAATGAATGAACAAATAAACACCCCTGATAATCAACAAATCAAACCTAAAAGAACGATTCGTAGCTTTGTACTACGACAAGGTCGTTTAACCAAAGGGCAAGAGCAAGCTTTGACCCATTTATGGCCAATTTTTGGCATTGACTACCAAAGTGGCACCAACATTGAGTTTAATCTCTCGCAACCTACAGTTTTAGAAATCGGATTTGGAATGGGCGCTTCATTAGTTGAAATGGCTAAAGCGGCACCAAATAAAAATTTTATCGGGATTGAAGTGCACAAACCGGGAGTGGGTGCGTGTTTAATGGCAATTGAAGACAATCAATTATCTAACTTAAAAGTGATGTGTCATGATGCAGTGGAAGTGTTAGAAAATATGATTCCGGACAATTCACTGGATAAAGTACAAATATTTTTCCCCGATCCATGGCATAAAGCAAGGCACAATAAACGCCGTATCATTCAGCCCAAATTTGTTAATCTAATTAGCCAAAAATTAAAATCTGGCGGCATTTTACATTTAGCCACCGATTGGCAGCATTATGCTGAACATATGCTAGAAGTGCTGAGTAATGCCGACGCATTTACCAACCTATCACCGACGAATGACTATGTACCAAGACCTGAAGATAGACCGATTACCAAATTTGAAAAACGCGGTCAAAATTTAGGTCATGGCGTGTGGGATCTGCAATTTATCCGAAAATAGTAACCTTAAGGAGCCATTATGCAAAACGAAACAATAAAGACAATTTGTCATCATCGCTCAATCCGTGCTTATCAAGCGACAGCCTTAACCCAAGCACAAATCACAGCAATTGTTAGCGCTGCACAATCGGCTTCCAGTTCTAATTTTCTCCAGTGCGGAACAATTATCCGCATTACCGATGTCGATAAACGTAAACAACTCGCCCACTACGCTGGTGATCAAAGTTATGTTACTCAAGCGCCAGAATTTTGGGTCTTTTGTGCCGACTTTAACCGGCATTTTCAGATAGATCCCAGCATACCCCTTGAAAAAGCCGAACAACTGTTAGTTGGTTGTATAGACACGGCACTTATGGCACAAAATGCCGTTATTGCAGCTGAGTCTTTAGGTTTAGGTACGGTTTATATCGGTGGTTTACGCAATAATATTGATAAAGTCACGGCATTACTTGAACTGCCTAAATACGTCCTGCCTCTGTTTGGGCTATGTCTGGGATATCCGGCGCAAGATCCACAAATTAAACCAAGATTACCGAAACAATTAATCTTTTTTGAAAATAGCTATCAACCGATCGACCGTGCATTATTAACACAGTATGATAAACAGATGCACGATTATTATGGGCATCGTGATACTAACCAAAAAGGCGGTGGCTGGAGTGACAAAATTGCTGAGACAATCGTTAAAGGACAACGAGATTTTATTTTAGATTATTTACATAGACAAGGCTGGATAAGAAAATGAGGAACAATCACTACCAATTGGACAAAGTTGTAATTTTAAGCCGTCATGGTATTCGTACACCTTTGCAAAATACGCTTGAGTTTCTTGATCAAGCAACATCTTTCACATGGCCCAAATGGGATCACCCCTATGGATATTTAACCACACGCGGAGGCGCACTCGAAACCTACTTTGGTCACTATCTATCTCAATGGCTTGAGCAACAAAATATCTCATTTTCGCCAGAAAATCCGCAATTATTTGTTTATGCCAACAGTTTGCAAAGAACGGTAGCAACAGCCCAATTTTTAATTATGGGTGCCTATGCTGGTCATGACATTACAATCAATCACAAATACCCGATTGAAAAAATGGATCCTATCTTTGATCCAGCTTTAGAAGATAATTCGCCCGAATTTAAGCAAGCGGTGTTAAACGATATTGAACTGGAAGACAAAACCCACGACATTTTTAAAAATTTAGCGCCTGCTTATCAGATTTTATCGGACATATTGGATTATAAAAACTCGCAATTATATGCAACTCATCAATGTGCCCTAGCCGATATTCCCCAATCACTCTATTTTGAAAAACATCAAGAGCCGGCACTACTCGGGGCTTTAGCGGTGGGTATTTGTGCTGTTGACTCATTTTTACTGCAATACTATTCCGCATTCCCTAAAGATCAAATCGCATGGGGAAGAATAGACAGTCTTGAACAATGGCAACAAATTACCCAAATTCGTAATCAATACATTAATCTCATCTGTCATACCAAAACGATAGCTGACCGTGCGGCCAACAAATTGATTAAAATGATAAATTCGTTAGTTGCCAATGATCAATATCAAGTAAGCTTGCTAGTTGGACATGATAGTACTATCGCTTCTTTATTAGGCGCATTAGATTTTGAAAGTTATAGTCTGCCGAATCAATTTGAAACCACGCCAATTGGCGGTAAAGTGATTTTTCAACGTTTCTGTCATCGTCAAACCGGGCAATACTATTTCAAAGCGGAATATGTCTATCAAACATTTGAACAACTGCATACCGGTCAAGCACTCGATATCAATAATCCACCAGCGCACTTTGAATTGAAATTAAAAAATGCCAATTTAAATGCTGACGGTTTTTACCCATGGGCAGAGTTTGAAAAACGAATAAACATCACCAATAATCAGTAACAGTAACAGTAACAGTAACAGTAATAGTAATAGTAATAGTAATAGTAACGATAAGATGATTTGTGCGTCTGTAATATATGACAAAGCAAGTTATCTTATCGTAAAACCTGAAAAATTATTCCAATACCGCCTGCCAACTTGTCAAGAAGTTTCAGATTTACCCTATGTTTTAGCAAAAAACAGCTATCATGTTTAAAGGATAAACACTAAACTTTGTCTTACTAACAACAACAGCGACAATTATCCGACCAGTCAATCGCTCCGATTAAACTGACTCGCCCGTCTTTTATTGGACGGGCTATTTTGTCATTTCAATGTTGAAATAGTGCAACGTATTTGGTGGATAAACCTTTACTCACCATAAATGTAATCGATTCCAAATAAATATTACTTACCTATCTAATCTTGATGACTTATTGTTCAATAATGGTTATTCAAACTTGAGGTAACATGATTATTTTTGATAATTTTAATTGTTTATCTAAGCTTCTTTTTAGAAAATAGCTAATAATACTAATTTAAACAATAGATTAACGACTAAAGTAACGGCTAATGTCGGGCAAATAAAAAATGTAAACGATTTCATAAAGTGTTACCTAGATCACTTTTTTTGGATTTTCTTAGTGATATTATTTACGCAATCTTATGTAGCTTTTTCTGTTTACTGAATATGTAAACGATTCCCAAATGATGAATTAATCATTTAAGGCTTAGCAAAGGAAGTTCACTATGAATCAAAAAATCAAGTCTTCATTACACAACAAGAATTACTGGGTGTTTAGCCTCTACTTCTTTCTGTACTTTTTCATTATGGGCGCTTATTGTCCATTTTTTCCTGTTTGGTTGAAAATGAATGGACTAAATGAAGCCGACACCGGTTATGTGTTTTCATTTATTTCACTATTCGCACTGTTTTTTCAGCCTTTATTTGGTTTAGTTTCCGATAAGTTGGGACTTAAAAAACATCTGCTATGGGTCATAACCTTGCTGTTAGTGTTATTTGGTCCTTTTTTTATTTTCGTACTTGGACCACTTTTAAGATTTAATGTGACACTAGGTGCCATAGCCGGCGGTTTTTATCTTGGTATGGTATTTAGTGGTGGAGCGCCCGCTATTGAAGCATTGGTTGAAAAAATCAGTCGACGCAGTGGATTTGAATTTGGCCGCTGCCGGATGTTTGGCTGTTTTGGTTGGGCTATCTGCGCTTCATTTGTCGGTATAATGATATCGAAAGATGTCAATGCGGTATATTGGTTGTGTTCCGGCTTCGCGCTGATTTTGTTATTTTTAGTCAAAATCGCCGATCCAGCAAAAACGTCAACTACCGATGTGGTTGAACAAATGGGACTAAATAAACCCGAGCCTTTTAACCTGAAATTAGCCGTTGACTTGCTTAGCATGCGAAAAACTTGGTTTTTTATGCTATATATTGTCGGTGTTGCTTGCACTTATGATGTATTTGATCAACAATTTGCTAACTTTTTCACCTCATTTTTTTCAAGTGAACAGATAGGGCGAGAAGCCTTTGGTTATGTCACCACCCTCGGTGAATTTTTAAATGCGACTGTCATGTTTTTTGCGCCGCTTATTGTGATGAAAATTGGTAGCAAAAATACGTTGTTAGTTGCTGGCGCTATTATGTCAATTCGCATAACTGGCTCAGCCTTTGCCAGTAATGCCGTTGAAGTTGTTATTTTAAAGACCTTACATATGTTTGAAGCCCCATTATTGTTAGTTGGTGCATTTAAATATATTACTAAACACTTTCCGATTCGCTTATCGGCAACGGTTTACTTAATTGCATTTTGTTTTGCAAAACAGTTATCGATTATGTTTATGTCCACCTTTGCAGGATTAATGTATGTTAAAATTGGTTTTGAAGGAGCATACTTAGTACTTGGCTTAATTGCTTTTAGCTTTACTATAATTTCATCCTTCACCTTATCTGGACGGGGTCCATGGGATCTTTTTAGAAAACAAAAAAGTGAAGATACACAAGATTAATTGACCTTCGCTTAACTTAACTTGCATAAATAAAGGTTTGAAAATGAAAATATTAGTTACAGGCGGTTGCGGATATATAGGAAGTCACACATGCGTACAATTGATTCAATCGGGCTATACGCCGATTGTGATTGATAATTTGTTTAACAGTAAAGCATCTGTATTAGACAGAATAGAACAAATAACCGGACAGCGTGTTGATTTTTATCAAGGTGATGTGTGTGATGCAGAGCTTTTAGCTAAAATTTTCAACGAGCATAAAATACAAGCGGTTATCCATTTTGCGGGTCTAAAAGCAGTGGGCGAGTCGGTGCATAAACCACTTGAGTATTATCAAAACAATGTTTACGGCAGTATCGTTTTGATGAAAGCAATGCGTGATGCGGGTGTTAAACAGTTAGTTTTTAGTTCATCAGCAACTGTATATGGTGAGCTGGCACCCGTTCCTTACGTTGAAACCTTACCGCAAGGTTTGCCAACCAGCCCTTATGGCAAAAGTAAATTAATGGTTGAACAATGCATCATGGATTTAGCGGTCGCTGAGCCTGATTGGTCATTGACAATCCTACGTTATTTTAACCCGGTTGGGGCGCACCCAAGCGGATTAATGGGCGAAGATCCGCTAGGTATCCCAAACAATCTTATGCCGTATATTACGCAAGTTGCCATAGGTAAACGACAATCGCTAGCCGTATTTGGCAATGACTACCCAACACAAGACGGTACTTGTGTGCGTGACTTTATTCATGTCGTTGATTTAGCTGACGGTCATATTGCCGCCCTTAAAGCAGACCACAATAAAGCCGGTGTACACATTTATAACTTAGGTTCCGGCGTTGGCTACAGTGTATTACAAGTTATTCAAGCTTTTGAAAAAGCATCCGGCAAGCCACTCAATTGGCATTTTGCGCCGAAACGAGCCGGCGATCTGCCTGCTTTTTGGGCTGATGCGAAGAAAGCCGAACAAATATTAGGTTGGAAAACCAAACTCACGCTTGATGACATGGTCAAAGATTCATGGCATTGGCAATCAAAAAACCCACAAGGTTACCCGGATTAATTGGGTGATCTTCAATAAAAAATTAGGCAAAATCAGATAAGAGGTACAAATGGACATTTTTAACCCGGTTGATCATCCTCATCGTCGGTATAACCCGTTGACCAATCAATGGGTACTTGTTTCGCCACATCGAGCAAAACGGCCTTGGCAAGGTCAGCAAGAGACATTAAATCAGGAGCAAAAACCAAGCTACGATCCAAATTGTTTTTTGTGTCCGGGCAATAAGCGTGTCACCGGCGATGTGAACCCTGACTATACCGGAACGTTTGTTTTTACCAATGATTTTGCTGCACTAATGGAAAATACGCCCGATTCGCCGGTAAATGACGATCCCCTCTTTCAAATGCAAAGTGCCAGGGGAACAAGTCGGGTTATCTGTTTTTCACCCGATCACAGTAAAACAATACCCGAACTTGATTTACCTGCGATTGAGGGCGTTATTAAGACATGGATTCGTCAACAACAAGAACTTAGCCAACATTACCCGTGGGTGCAAATATTTGAAAATAAAGGCGCAGCTATGGGTTGCTCAAACCCTCATCCACATGGGCAAATTTGGGCAAATAGCTTTATACCCAATGAAATTGCACGTGAAGATCAGAACATGCGCCATTATTTTCAGAAATACCACCGCAATTTATTGGTTGATTATGTCGAAAAAGAACTTATCGCTCGTGAGCGTATTGTCGTTGAAACAGACTATTGGTTGGCGGTAGTGCCATTTTGGGCGGTATGGCCTTTTGAAACATTACTATTACCGAAAACCCATATTCCACAACTGACTTTATTAACGAATGAACAACAAGTTGATTTAGCTATTGCACTAAAAAAATTAACCTGCCGCTATGATAACTTGTTTAACTGCTCTTTCCCTTATTCAATGGGCTGGCATGGTGCGCCATACGGAGAAAATAACGCGCAATATTGGCAATTACATGCACACTTTTATCCCCCATTGTTACGTTCAGCTACAGTTAAAAAATTCATGGTTGGTTATGAGATGCTCGCTGAAGTACAACGAGATTTAACGCCAGAACAGGCAGCCGAAAGACTGCGTAACGTTAGTGATGTGCACTATAAAGCTCAAAAGGATAAATAGATGAAAGCATTAATCGAAAAAACCACACAAGCTTTTGAAAGTCAATTTGGATACCAACCCGATACGGTTGTGCAAGCTCCCGGACGAGTCAATTTAATTGGTGAACATACCGACTACAACGACGGCTATGTGTTACCGTGTGCGATTAATTATCAAACTGTAATCAGTTGCCACAAACGTTCAGATAATATTATACGAGTCATCGCACTAGATTATCATCATCAACAAGATGAGTTTTCGTTAGACAAGCCAATCGAAAAGCACCCAAACTATCAATGGGCGAATTATGTACGGGGCGTAGTGAAACATTTAAAAAAATATGCCAACAATATTCATGGCGCAGACTTTGTTATCAGCGGTAATGTGCCACAAGGTGCTGGCTTAAGCTCCTCAGCATCACTTGAGGTGGCGGTGGGTAAAATGTTTCAAGTGCTTTATCAACTGCCGTTAGATGGCACTAAACTTGCCTTAATCGGGCAAGAAGCCGAAAATCAGTTTGTGGGTTGTAACTGTGGCATTATGGATCAACTGATATCGGCATTAGGAGAAGCACAACATGCATTATTGATTGATTGCCGCACATTAGGGACTCATCCGGTCAGTATTCCTGACGATCTCGCTGTAGTGATTATCAATTCCAACATCAAACGGGGCTTAGTCGATAGCCAATACAACACCCGCCGTGAACAATGCGAAGCTGCCGCCGAAGCATTAGGCGTCAGGGCATTGCGCGATGCATCACTTGCTGAGTTGGAAGTCATTGAGTCAACACTTGATCCGGTGGTATTTAAACGGGCTCGCCATGTGATTACTGAAAATGAGCGTACCTTATTAGCATCACATGCGCTGGAAGTGAGGGATTACAAACTTTTATCACTACTTATGGCACAAAGCCACAAATCGATGCGTGATGATTTTGAAATCACCGTTCCGGCAATTGATTACTTGGTTGAAATTGTCCACAAAGTCATCGGCGATGAAGGTGGCGTGCGTATGACCGGCGGCGGTTTTGGCGGTTGCGTGGTTGCTTTGGTACCTAAAGATAAAGTGGACGACGTCAAAGCGGTGGTGCATAACCATTATCAGCAAAAGTTTGGCATTAAAGAAACATGCTATGTTTGCCAGCCAAGTGAAGGAGCCAGTGCAATATGTCAGTAATGCAGATTATTACTCTTACAAATAAACAAGGTATGCAAGTTAAAGTCTCGAATTGGGGCGCAACTTGGCTATCTTGTTTAGTGCCAATTAATGCCGGAGAACACCGCGAAGTATTACTTGGCTGTAAAACCTTTGAACAATATCAACAGCAAGATGCCTATTTAGGGGCAACAATTGGGCGTTATGCAAACCGAATTGCAGGCGCTGCCATTGATATAGCTGGCACCCACTATCGACTTGTTGCCAATCAAGGGGAAAACCAACTTCATGGCGGCAAGCTAGGTTTTGATAAATTGTTATGGGATATCAAAAATCAATCGGCACAAAAAGTGACTTTTAGTTTAATATCACCTGACGGCGATCAAGGCTTTCCCGGTGAACTTAACGTCACAGTCAGTTATCATTTAACCGATGAAAATCAAGTTGTGATCGAGTTTCAAGCCACCACCAACAAAACAACACCGGTAAATTTAACCAACCATGCTTACTTTAATCTCGATGGCGAAAGCAGTAAAAATATTCTTTCCCACACATTAAAAGTCAATGCTAACTTATACTTACCGGTTGATAAACAGGGCATTCCTTGCGGTGATTTAACCGATGTCACTCAAGCAGATATGGATTTACGCCAACCAAGATTGTTATCGGATAGATTGCTTGAGAGTGAAGAAAGGCAAAAAACCGGCGGTTATGACCATGCATATCTATTAGATAAGACACAACCTATTGCTGCACAGCTCATATCCGGTGATAAAAAAATTGTGATGAATATGACCACAACTCAGCCGGCGCTACAGGTCTACACAGGCAATTTTTTGCAACATACTCCTAATCGTCACAATGGTGAGTATGACAATTTTGCTGGCGTCGCATTAGAAGCCGAATGCTTACCGGATAGTCCACATCATCCGGAGTGGGCGCAAGCTAGCTGTTTTTTGCAACCAGATCAGGCTTATCATCACCAAACAACTTTTCATTTTTTCACTTAGTAGTCGGTACCTTAATGTCACTGTGACACAAATTATGGTGGAAGTGACCGCTTCTTCCATAATTTGCTTTTTTTATTTTTTAACCTATCAATCGCCCATGCTCGCCTTATGATCTAATCGGTGTTATCACTTTCTTATGCGCCGTTTTGTCAAGAACTTTCAGAAAATATATACGTTTTAGTATAAAAATAAAAAGAAATTTACCTTACTTAACTAACAATCCTAAATAAAATTAGGTATGATATCCCCACATTTAATAATGGATAATATGACTGATGAAAAGTAAAACCTTGACCGCCGTTTTTCCCGGAACGTTCGATCCTATCACTAATGGACATATCGATCTGATAACACGAGCCTCAAAACTATTTCCTCGTCTTATTGTTGCCATTGCCCAAAGCCCCAACAAAAAAACCCTATTTACGCTAGATGAGCGGGTCAATTTAGCCTCTACAGCAAGTGAACATTTACTTAATGTTGAGGTAATTGGTTTTGAAACGTTAATGGCAAAGTTTGCTCACGAACATAATGCAACGGTCATTGTCCGAGGCGTCAGAACTACACACGATTTTGAATACGAAAGGCAACTGGCCGAAATGAACCGAGCACTTAAAGCTGATCTCGATACCCTATTTTTAATGCCGTCAATAGCGATGGGCTTTATTTCATCAACAATTGTTAAAGAAGTCGCCTACCATGGCGGGGATGTGACAAATTTAGTCCCTTTACATGTCAAAACGGCATTACTTGAACGGTTAACATAATTGTAGTTAAAATGGTCAAATTCTATACCCCAACGAAAAAAAAACTCACAGCGCAAAAACTGACAGTCACAGTTGAAAATTTAGATGCCTTCGGTCAAGGTGTAGCCAATGACAAAGGTAAAACTCTATTTGTAAAATCGGCTCTACCGGGCGAAACTGTTGATATTGTATTGACAGAAGATAAAAAAAATTACGCTAAAGCAAAAGTTATCAAATATCACAATCAAAGCAACGAGCGGGTCACACCTCAGTGTCAATATTATCAGCGCTGTGGCGGGTGCGAACTGCAACATATTTCGTCGCAATTACAGCAGCATGCTAAATATCAAGCTTTGATAAAACTATTACAAAAAGAGAGTCAGGCATCATTAACATCAGTGTTAGCGCAAGCACCGCTTATTATTGCCGATCAGCCATACGGATACCGTCGGCGGGCAAGGCTATCAATTAATTTGGTTAAAGGTGAGTTGTTGGTAGGCTTCAGGCAGGCAGAATCTAATCAGATTATTAATATTCAAAACTGCCCAATTTTAGTTCCTGAGTTAGATGCGCTCATTGCTCCATTACAGATCTGCTTAAAAAGTATTAAACAGCAAAAAGCACTGGGACATGTTGAATTAATTGCCCTCGACAGTGGAATTATCATGGTACTAAGACATACCATGCCAATGACTGAAAAAGAGACTAATATATTAAAACAATTTGCCGATACTAATAATATTTCACTCTATTTACATGGCAAACAATTAGTGCACATAACCGGTAACACCGAACATTATTACCTTGTTAATCATTTAAAATTAACGGTTAGTCCACTCGATTTTATCCAAGTAAATAGTAAAATTAATCAAAAAATGGTTAATCAAGCGCTACAGTGGCTGGCCTTAGAACCCTCAGATAATGTACTGGATCTGTTCTGTGGTATGGGTAATTTTTCGTTGCCAATGGCAAAGTTATGCAAATCTGTTACTGGTGTAGAAGGTGTTGAGGCGCTGGTTGAAAAAGCCAAATTCAACACCATATTAAATAAGAATGACATTTGTGCCCAAACACATTTTATAACAGGAAATTTAGAGGATACAGCACAATTTGCAATCTGGAGTGAATCACAATTTAGTAAAGTATTGCTCGATCCTGCCCGTGCAGGTGCTTTGAATGCTTCAGCTGAAATTGTGAAACTTGCACCATCTAAAATTGTTTATATTTCGTGTAATCCGGCGACGTTAGCAAGAGACACCAAACAATTTATTGATGCAGGATACCAAATTTCTCAAGTTGCGATATTAGATATGTTTCCTCAAACCAAGCACATTGAATCAATGTTATTGTTAACAAAGTTAGGACCGTAATTATGGTATCAATTAGAGGAGCGCACCAACAGCATGAAGAGCATTACTCTCTTGCTCAATTTGATGTTGAACTGTGGGCTAAACACGAGCTGTTATTGACCAATCAAGAATCCTATCAGAAGTTTAAAGATATTTGGGATTTCTGTTTTGAAAATAGTGCCGGATCGGCTGAGCAAACATATTGTTTTCAAAATGCGATTGAAATGGTCGAAATTTTGTCAACCTTAAATATGGATATCAATAGCCTGTGTGCCGCCCTACTGCTTCCTTTCCTTGATGCCAAAGTTATCCGCCGGGAAGATATCCCCGAAGATTTCGATCGTGAAATCATTCATATTCTTTCCAGCATTATCAAAATGAAAGATATTCGCCAATTGCGGGCGATTCGTAATGGTAATGCAACCAATGAACAAATCGATAGCATCAGACGTATGTTATTGGCAATGGTCAACGATTTCCGCAGTGTTGTTATCAAAATTGCCGAACGCATCACCTACTTACGTACGTTAATGCATGCGCCTCAAGAAGAGCAATTTCTTGCCGCTAAAGAGTGCTTTAATATTTATGCGCCACTTGCCAATCGGTTAGGTATTGGGCAACTAAAATGGGAATTAGAAGATTTTTGTTTCCGTTATTTATATCCCGATCAATATCGCTTTATCGCCTCACAATTACAAGAAAAACGCTTAGATCGTGAGCAATATATCAATCAGTTTGTTAAAAATCTTCAAGATATGATGAATCAAGACCATATTCGGGCAGAGGTTTACGGGCGACCAAAACACATCTACAGCATATGGCGAAAAATGGAACGCAAACATCTACAGTTCGACGAGCTTTACGATATCAGAGCGGTACGTATCATCTGCGATCGGATTGAAGACTGTTATAATGCATTAGGTATTGTGCATAGTCACTATAAACACATTGCCAAAGAGTTTGACGATTATGTCGCTAACCCCAAACCAAACGGGTACCAATCGATTCATACCGTAGTATATGGTCCTGAAGAAAAAACCATAGAAATTCAAATCCGAACGGAACAAATGCATAATGATGCCGAATTAGGCGTTGCGGCACATTGGAAGTACAAAGAAGGCAGTACCGATAAAATGACCGCTTACGATCAACGGATTTCTTGGTTACGTAAGCTACTCACATGGCAACAAGAGATGTCAGAAAGTGGCGAGATACAAGAAGCGGTCAGAAGCCAAATTTTTGATGATCGCGTTTACGTCTTCACCCCTAAAGGCGATGTGGTTGATTTGCCTGCTGGCTCAACCCCGCTTGATTTTGCTTACCATATTCATAGTGATGTTGGACATCGCTGTATTGGCGCCAAAGTTGGCGGACGCATTGTGCCATTTACCTACAACCTCAAAATCGGTGATCAAGTCGAAATCATCACCCAAAAACAGCCTAACCCTAGCCGTGACTGGTTAAATCCCAATACCGGTTTTGTTAACAGCAGTCGAGCCAGAGCAAAAATTCTTGCCTGGTTTAAAAAGCAAGATCGTGATAAAAATATTGCTACAGGTGAACAGATCTTATCCAATGAACTTGAGCCTTTAAATATCAGTTTAAAAAGTGTTGAAAAGATCCTCATCAATAAATATAACGCACATTCATTTAATGAAGTGCTTGCCGGTATTGGTAGTGGCGATGTTAGAATTAATCAATTAGTGAATTTTATCAATGCCCAATTTAACAAACCAACGGCGGAAGAAGAAGATGAAGCGGCTTTAAAACAGATCACCCAAAAATCGACGACGCAAGCCAAAAACATTACTAAAACTGCAAGTAAATGTGGCGAAATTATTATCGAAGGTGTGGATAATTTAATGTACACCATTGCTAACTGCTGCCGCCCGATACCCGGTGATCCGATAGTGGGATTTGTCACTCAAGGTCGAGGCATCTCCATTCACCGTGCTGATTGTGAACAACTACAAGAATTAAAAAATCATGCGCCGGAGCGGATCACCAGTGCGCAATGGAGCGGTAATCACAATTCAAGTTACACCATGATTGTCAGAATTATTGCCAATGACAGAAGTGGCTTATTGCGGGATATCACCACCATATTAGCCAACGAAAAAGTTAATGTGCTAAGTGTTACCAGCCGCATTGAAATGAAACAGCAACTTGCAACCATTGATATGGATATGCAGATATTTAATCAAGATTCGCTTAATCGAGTATTAACTAAAATTAAGCAGTTACCGGATGTGGTTGAAGCAAAACGATTACAGGGCTAAAACCTGTTTATTTGCCACAGCTTAACGTTGTGGCAACGTATTGACCTTTAACTTCTGGCTAAAATTTCAAACTGGTAATCATAAGGATTTTTATCATCGGCATGATGATTTTCACAATAAACTTGCTGCCAGTTTTCCGGCTGATAATCCGGAAAATAGGTATCGCCCTTTAAATCCGCTTGAATATGGGTTAAGTACAGACGATCAACTAAAGATAGCGACTGATTATAAATATTGCCGCCACCAATAATAAATGCCTCTTCGACCTGCTGCGTTTTAGCCAATGCAATAGCTTCATCAATCGATCCAACCCAACTGATATTTTCCTCATTAGCTTGGCTTTTCTCTGCCTGTCGACTAATAATGATATTATGGCGATGAGGCAAGGGTCGACCGATTGATTCAAACGTTTTACGTCCCATAATCACAGGTTTATTTAGCGTATTTTTTTTAAACCATGCTAAATCAGCAGGTAAATGCCATGGCATTTGATTATTTAAACCAATCACACGATTATCCGCCATGGCAACAATAATACTTAAAATCATACTATTTCCTTTATACACAATACCCTAAAGATTTAATACGTTTTTGCACATTTTCCGAAAACACCGTTGCACGCCATAATCGTTGGCTTAACGATAGTAAAGACTCTTTTTGCCCTGAAACAATCCAATTTGCTAATTCCGTTGCAACATCCGGATAGATCGTTGGTTGAGGTGATGCAAGATTTAACCAATGTTTAAGTTTAGCATGATTTAAATTTTCCATTACCGTTGCCATATCTAAAGTTTGCAAGCACTGAGCATTATAAATTTGTTCAAATTGACCAGAAACCGGCTTAGTTAGAATTTTTTTACCCAACGCTAACGCTTCTGATATTAGAGCAAAACCCGTATTAGAAATAATACCCGAACAGCTTAATAACGCATGCGTAAAATTATCCCGACTGAGCGTATGCATGGTGATATTACCTTGATTTGATGATTGTTTAACATCCGGATGAAAACAGATAAATTGATACTCTTTATACGGCGTTAAAAACTGGGTAATTTCATCTAACCCTTCAAACGGTAAATAAACAACGATTGTTCCGTTCTCAGTTGGTGCAACATCAAATGAATCAATCATTGGTGGAATCAGTTTATGCCCAAAATGAAACCAATGCAGTCCAATAGGTTGAGTCACAGGTGCATAATATTTCATAATCACATTGGCAATCATGCCATACTCTTTCGGTTTAAGGTATTGGCAAACGGCCTGATTACTGATCCCTAAACACTCCCGATGTTGATTGTGAGCAGCCCAAGCACTAACTGGCTCAAAATCGCTAATAATACAGTCATAATTTGAAAGATCCAGCTCACGGACATCTTTAATCAGCCGAAAAGCTCGAATTCGTTGGATTGTTTTACGAAAATTAATCTTACCATTAAGCGTTGCAAAAGAGAGACCACAAAAGGTTTTATAGTTACCAAATGCTTCCATATCAAAATAATCTTTAGCATCGCGACCACTAAAAATATAATCAACATCAGCGCCAACCTTTTTCAATGCTTTAGCTAATGTTCTACAACGACTAATATGGCCATTTCCTGTGCCTTGAACACCAAAAAGAATTTTCATACCGTTATATTTCACATTTTTTTGTTATACAAATATAATAACAGAACAGTTAGTATTTATCTTACATATTTTATCTAAATATCGTTGATATTTAGCTTATTTTTTACTCAGCAAAAGACAACCAGCGTTATTATTGTCACTATGCGAAAAAATCAATTCAATCATTTAACCTTAAAGTTCCTAAAAAAAGTACAAATTTCGCGCTTTTTTCGGTAAAATAAGCGCATATTTTGTTAGATGAATAGTGAGATTTACTATGTCATTAAGAATCAACAATAACGCTTATAATATTATTGCCCTATTGGCAATAGTATTATTTTTGCTGAGTGTTTCTGTATGGCATTTATCTAAAAATAATTTTCAATCCCCTGCTCGTTGTCATTTGGCACATCAAACGGCTGTAAAAATAAATCAAATCGAAAGCCACTTAACTACCAGTAAATCTAATCCTAAATCAGTATTCCCAAACACCTGTCAATTAGCCAATCACTGCTTAACATGTGGTTCGCTAATAACTGACTACGTTATCTCCTTTGATTATGCCACTGAAAGCGAACAGTACCGACCAATAAAATTTATACCCGTGTATAAAGCATTTATTCCTGAGTTAAAACCACCAAAAATTGCTTAAAACGTTTTTATCTACACATAAATAAGAAGTAAGTAATTCACTATCAATAACGCAATAAAAGGCACCGCTTGTCTGGCTTTTTATTATGGTGTTTTGAAGAGAAGGTTATTGTTTAACTAAATGTATTTTAAAGGAATATTATGAAACGTCGAAATTTTATCATCAGTTTTACCGCAGCCCTAGGCGGATTAATTGCCACTAAAGCTATCGCCAAAATGAATCACTCATCGATGTCCGAAAACGTTTGTGATGTTAAATCTGATAACTGTAATACGGAGGGGGATATGCACGACCATATGAACATGAATATGAATATGAACATGAATAACAACATGCCACAAAAACTGTTATCGACTACAGCGCTACCACACGGTAAAAATTTACCCGAGTTAACTAATTTAAAAAATACCAGTACCCAAGCTGGCGTATTTGAAGCAACACTACATTTAAAACCGGTCAAAATAGCCTTAACACCGGAAATTACCACCGAATTTTGGGCATATAATGGCATGATACCTGGTCCGAAAATCGAAGTATTTGAAGGCGATCATGTTAAAATAACCGTTAAAAATGATCTCTCACAACCGACAACCGTTCACTGGCATGGTTTGCTTATTCCTTCAGATCAAGACGGAAATCCACAAGATGCTATTCCGGCAGGTGGCAGCCGGGTTTATGAATTTACCATACCGGAAGGCACAGCTGGGACATATTGGTATCATCCACATGGGCATAATACAGTTGCAGAACAAGTCTTTCGTGGGTTAGCCGGTACCTTTATTGTACGCAGTAAAAATGATCCGCTCGCTTCGCTACCGGAGCAACATTGGTTCTTTTCCGACTTAAAATTAACTGAAAACGGCGAAATCGCCGAAAACTCCATGACTGACTGGATGAATGGTCGGGAAGGACAATTTGTGTTAATCAATGGTGCTTACCAACCCAATATAAAAGTAGAAGGAGCAACCCGAGTCAGAATCTGGAATGCGTGTTCTGGCCGATATTTAAACCTATCAATACCGGATTGTGATGTCTTTTTAGTTGCTACCGACGGCGGTTTCATTGCCGAGCCGCATCAACTCAACAAACCGCTATTACTTACTCCGGCAGAACGGGCTGAAGTAGTTATCGTTCCGAAAAAAACCGCCAGCCTTTATTTGCAAAACATTGGCTACGATCGTGGCAAAATGGGGAATGTACCGCCAGAACAAAACATCATTCTTTCACAGCTCCAGTTAACTCAAACGGCCAGTACCGTTCTACCGACTCATCTAAAACAAGTACCAACTTTAGGTGAAGCCGTCGCCAAAAAATCACTTGAATATACCGAAGTAATGGATAAAAGTGAGCCTCGAGGTGGTATGCTGTTTTTAATTAATGGCAAACGGCATGATATGTCACGAATCGACTTAGAAAGTAAACTTCACGATGTTGAAGAGTGGACAATTGTTAACAACTCACATATGGATCACAATTTCCATATACATGGTGCGCAATTTATTGTGCAATCTCGTGAATTAAATGGCACGAAAACTACACCCGAGTTTGTTGCCTTGAAAGATACCACTAACTTACGCCCGCACGAAACGCTTGTTATTAAAATTCAACAAAATATGCCGGGATTACGCATGTATCATTGTCATATCGTTGAACATGAAACATTAGGCATGATGGGGCAATTAATGGTGAAATAACCATCTTTCATCTTTTCTATTCAATGCCACAACGTGAATAAAAAAGATGAAAATAAAAACCAATATTCAATACAGACCGCAATGGGGGATGACAATGATAAATATTGCCATCTCCCATTTTCTTAATGAGAATGATTATGTCGCCTTCATCCTAAAGCTTAACTACCTTAAAAAAAGACTACTTTGCTCATTGCACCTTCTGCATCAGACGAGGCAAATACGGCTAATCAACTCGCGAAATTAGCATTAAAGCATGGTAGTGAGCTGGCGTTGATATTTGCATCAGCCTATTTAACACCTGCAAAAACCCGAATATGATTGGGCAAGTGGATAATATCTTATTGAATAAACGAAATTTTACTAACTTAACCTTCAACTGGCTAACGACTCAATCATAGACATTAATCGATTTCTCTTCTGCCATTAAAAGGACTCAATGACAATGCTGTAATAATTGTTTTAATTTTGGTAAAAAATGCTAGAATGTTGCCACTATGACTGTGATTAGCTATTGTAAACAACTCCACAAACGCTTAATTATTAAAACTGCATTATCGCACTTATTATTAGGTGTGATTGCTGCTGGATTTGGTTTGTACCAGCAACCGGGTTTACCTGCGCAGTCATCAATCTCACATGTTGATATTATTGCGATTGCCGCAATTGTGCAAGATCATCAAGCACCAAGTAAATCAGCATCTCAAACACTCCCCCTATCGGCAAAACGACATGCTTATGTGCAAATCAATTCGCCTATTTATGATGATTTGTCACTGAGTAAAGCGGTCCGCTTATCGCCCGACAATGCGATAAGAGCAGGTCCTATAACTACCGTTTAGCGAGTTTGAAACTCAAATAAATACTATTTTCGCAAAAAGGCGTATGCCTTATTACACCTATTAAAAAAGAATAAGAGAAAGTTTATGTTATTAAAATTATTAACAAAAGTGTTCGGTAGTCGTAATGAGCGTATCTTAAAAATGATGCGCAAACGTGTCGAAAGAATTAACGCATTAGAACCTGCAATGGAAGCGTTAACTGATGATGAGCTGAAAGCAAAAACCAATAAATTTAAACAAAAAATCGCTGACGGCACCAAATTAGATGATATTTTAGAAGAAGCCTTTGCTGTTGTTCGTGAAGCCAGTAAACGGGTATTTGGTATGCGCCATTTTGATGTCCAGCTTATTGGGGGCATGGTGCTTAATGAGCGCTGTATTGCCGAAATGCGCACCGGTGAAGGTAAAACATTAACAGCAACCTTACCCGCTTACTTAAATGCCTTAACCGGCAAAGGCGTACATGTTGTTACAGTCAATGATTACTTAGCGCAACGTGATGCGGAAAACAACCGCCCATTATTTGAATTTTTAGGCTTAAGTGTTGGTATCAACCTGCCTAATCTTCCGCCACACCTAAAGCGTGAAGCCTATGATGCCGATATTACTTATGGTACCAATAACGAATATGGTTTTGACTACCTACGTGACAATATGGTGTTTAGCAAAAATGCTCGAGTTCAACGCCCATTACATTATGCGTTAGTGGATGAAGTTGACTCAATCTTAATTGATGAAGCCCGAACACCTCTCATTATCTCCGGACAGGCGGAAGATAGCTCTGATCGTTATGTCAGTGTTGATAAAATCATTCCAAGCTTAATCAGACAAGAAAAAGAAGATTCAGATCAATTCCAAGGCGACGGTGACTTTTCAATCGATGAAAAATCTCGTCAAGTCAACTTAACTGAACGTGGTTTAATTAAAGTTGAAGAGCTGCTGATCAAACAAGGTATTATGAAAAGTGATGAATCACTTTACTCACCGAGTAACATCGTGCTAATGCATCATGTCAACGCCGCCCTACGAGCACATCATTTATTTCATCGTGATGTTGATTATATTGTTAGAGATAACGAAATTATCATTGTCGATGAACATACCGGCCGAACAATGGACGGTCGCCGTTGGTCTGACGGTTTACATCAAGCGGTTGAAGCTAAAGAGCATGTAAAAATTAATAATGAAAACCAAACATTAGCGTCAATCACTTTCCAAAATTACTTCCGCCTCTATCAAAAATTAGCAGGTATGACCGGTACTGCTGATACAGAAGCGTTCGAATTTAACCAAATTTATGGTTTAGATACGATTGTTATACCAACCAATCGCCCAATGGTACGTAAAGATTATCCTGATCTGGTCTTTATGAGCGAAAAAGAAAAAATTGATGCGATTGTTGCCGATGTAAAAGCCTGTATCGAACGTGGTCAACCCGTGTTAGTGGGTACAGCTTCAATTGAAAAATCTGAGTTAGTGTCTAACGCATTTAAAAAAGCAGGTATCAAACATAATGTGTTAAATGCTAAATTCCATGCTCAAGAAGCTGAGATTATTGCCAATGCCGGTAGTAAAGGTGCTGTGACTATCGCAACCAATATGGCTGGTCGTGGTACGGATATCATGTTAGGTGGTAACTGGCAAAGTGATCTCGCTCATATTGAAAACCCAACACCGGAAGATATCGAAAAAGCCAAACAAGCATGGCAAGCAAAACATGAAGAAGTTATTGCTTTAGGCGGACTTTATATTTTAGGTACAGAGCGCCATGAATCTCGTCGTATTGATAACCAGTTACGAGGCCGTGCTGGACGTCAAGGTGATCCGGGTGCTTCACGTTTTTATCTATCGCTTGAAGATCCATTAATGAGAATCTTTGCTTCTGAGCGTGTGGGTAATATGATGCGTAAACTGGGGATGAAAGAAGGCGAAGCTATCGAACATCCGTGGGTCACTAAAGCAATCGCTAACGCGCAGAAAAAGGTTGAAAGTCGTAACTTTGATATTCGTAAGCAATTACTTGAATATGATGATGTTGCAAATGACCAACGTAAAGCTATCTATCGCCAGCGAAACGAACTGTTAGACAATTCTGATATTAAAGAGACAATTGATTCAATTCGTGGTGATGTGTTTAATGCGGTTATTGATCAGTATATTCCACCACAATCGATTGAAGAGATGTGGGATGTACCTGGACTTGAAAATGCCTTAAAAACCGATTTTGATCTTGAACTACCTATCAGTAAGTGGCTCGATGAAGAGCAAAATCTTCATGAGGAAACATTGCGTGAACGCATTATGCAAATTGCCACTGACCGATATATCGAAAAAGAGAATATCGCCGGTTCTGAAGCGCTCAGAGACTTTGAAAAGAGTGTTATGTTACAAACGCTTGATACTTTGTGGAAAGAGCACTTAGCGGCAATGGATTATCTGCGTCAAGGTATCCATTTACGTGGTTATGCACAAAAAGACCCGAAACAGGAGTATAAACGTGAATCATTTAACATGTTTGCTAACATGTTAGAATCGTTAAAATATGATGTCATTGGTTATATAAGCCGGGTGCAAATTCGTTCTCAACAAGAAGTGGATGAAGCAGAGCGTCAACGTCAAGCAGAAATGGAAAGACTTATGGCAAAACAGCATGCCAACCATGAGTCTATCGGTGGTTTTAACGGTGAAGATCAAGAGCAATCACCAAGCTCACCACAACCAATTGTACGAACAGAAGCGAAAGTTGGTCGTAACGATCCTTGTCCGTGTGGCTCAGGTAAAAAATACAAACATTGTCACGGCGCTGTACAATAATTGACAAAAATTTAGTATCATCAAGCAATAATGATGTTAAAATAGTCAATTAAGTTGACAACAAAATCGAAAGGGAAAGGTTAACTTTCCCCTTTGGTTTTATTCAGACCAATAGGATTATGAAAAAACATACTGAAATTGCTATAGGTATTATTCGTTCACAAAATTGTCAAATCTTTATCACGCAACGTGGTGAAGACTCTCATCTTGCTGGTTTTTGGGAATTTCCGGGTGGAAAAATTGAAGCTGGCGAAACACCCTATCAAACATTACAACGTGAAATAGCGGAAGAAGTCGATATTCAGATACACAACGCTCAATTTTTAAAAGTCGTCAAACACAGTTATGATGATCGTGATATCACCATTCATGCTTATCTTGTTGAAGAGTGGGACGGCGTACCCTTTGCCAAAGAGGGACAACCGAGCCGCTGGGTTGATCAAGAAGAGTTAATCGCCGATGAATTTCCTGACGCTAACCGCACCATTATTGAGATGCTAAAAAACGGGGATAAACAGATATAATTCATTCTAAACTCTGAATGCTATTATATTTTTAACCCTTTTCACGGCAATTGGCTTTTATAGCTTGCTTTTCAAGCTAGAGGTGAGCTGTTTTATTTTTTAAGACAATCTTATTTTCTTCTACAATATAGTTCATTCTAAACTTTGAATGCTATTATTTTTAACCCTTTTCACGGCAATTGTCTTTTATAGCTTGCTTTTCAAGCTAGGGGGGGCTGTTTTATTTTTTAAGACAATCTTATTTTCATTTACAATATAGTTCATTCTAAACTCTGAATGCTATTATTTTTAACCTTTTTCACGGCAATTGGCTTTTATAGCTTGCTTTTCAAGCTAGGGGGAGCTGTTTTATTATTTAAGATAATCTTATTTACATCTAACGTAAATAATTAAGATGATCGATGTAATCTTTGTTCCGCTAACGCCAGAAAAACAATACCGATAATAATAAATAATGCACCGACTAAGCGTATACAGGTGATTTGTTCATCAAATACCACAACCGATACCAGCATCACGGTCACCACTTGCAGATGCGAAGCGGCAAAAGCAGGACCAACCGGGGCTTTTTTTAACAACACCATCCACGTCATAAATGCGCCTGTGTAACCAAGCATTACCACATATGCCCAGCCGTTGGTAAATATTCGCACTAACCAATCAAAACTTATTTCAAATGGCAGTGCAGCAATTGCCGTTAATTTAAAACTGGTTTGACCAAAAGTATCAAAGAAAAGCAATAAAATAAAACCGATGATATAAAATTTCTTCATTAATTAAGTCCAACTAATACCACTCCGGTTGTGATAAAAAATATACCAATAAGTCGAAAGGCGGTTAAGTGCTCTTTGAATAGTATACGCCCGGCCAGCATTACCGTAATCATATTAAAGGAACCTAATAATATACCTTGAGATAAAGGAACTTCACTCAAGAAAGCCAGCCAAAAAATAAAACCGATAAAATAGCAACCAAACCCAAGCCATAGCCAATAGTTACAAAACAGCCGATGCCAATAACCAATCCCTTGCTTATGTTTAGAGGTCATTGCCGCATATTTAAAAGCAATTTGACCTACAGTATCACAGGCGAGATTAATCAACCAAAGGGCAATAATTAATGTTGACACGATTGACAGATTCCATGAATTTCAAGCACACTGTGTTTAATTAAAAAGTGGCTTTGTTGGGCTAATTGTTTAAGTTGCTTCTCGATATCCTCGGAGTGTTTTTCAATAATTTGTTGGCATTTATCACAAATAAATAAAATTGAAATATGCTCAGGATCATGAAAATGGGGGCAAATAATATAGCTATTTGATGATTCAACTTTATGAATAAATCCGTGTTCTAATAAAAACTCAAGCGCACGATAGATAGTGGGGGGTTTTGCTTGTGGTTCACTGACTTTTAAAAGATCCAACAAATCATATGCACTCATTGCTTTATTTGCGCTTAACATGATATCTAAAACTGTTCGACGTTGCGTTGTCAGCTTAATACCACGTTTTTTGCACAAAGTTTCAATCTTTTCAATTAGCAGATTATGCATTGGGTTCCCTTCACTTCAAATCATTATTTTTTTAGTGCTGCTCTTGCTCGTCTTATCTCTTTAGGATCATTAATGAGCGTGCGATAGATTTCAATACGGTCACCGTCGTTAAGCTGATCAGTCAGCTGACAACGTTTTCCATAAATACCGACTAAATTCTCATCCAATTTTATCCCACAGATAGATAAGATATTGGATTTTGTTATCGCTTGCAAGACATTAGTTTGTTTATCAACCGTACATTTAATGATTGTCGGATTATTTGGTAAAGCATAAACAACTTCAATCGTTATCATTTTAATATATCTGCCTTGCTCTTTGTGAAAACGCATTGACCATATTAGTCATCACCTCTTTAAAAACCGGGGTAAAGGTCAAATCTAACAACTTATTTTTAAATTCAAAATCCAAGCGAAAACTGATTTTACTCCTGTTTTGCTCAATAGAGGTAAATAGCCATTGTCCCGTCAAGTGCTTAAATGGCCCTTCTAACAGTGTAATATCTATCGAATTAGGTTCATTGAGCTGATTTAGAGTAGTAAACGATTTTTTAAAACCAAACTTTTCAACTTCAATAAATGCAGCAATAATATTATCTTGTTTTTTAATAATACCCGATGCGATACAATCAGGAACAAATTCGGGGTATTTAGCAATATCATTAACCAAAGCGAACATCTGCTCGACAGAGTAAGGCTCGACCACCTCGTAAAAAACTTGCGCCATAATAATAAAATTCAAATTTAAAATTAAAATTAGTGACATATAGTATCACGTAACTTTATAATAACGCACACTATGACAAAGAAAAAATCACATAAGCCGGGTTCGGCAACAATTGCATTAAACAAACGCGCACGCCATGAGTACTTTATTGAAGAGGAAATTGAGGCGGGGTTATCCCTGCAAGGCTGGGAAGTGAAATCACTACGTGCTGGCAAAGCTAACATTAGTGACAGTTACGTCCTACTTAAAGACGGCGAAGCGTGGTTATTTGGTGCAACCATTACACCTCTTAATGTGGCATCTACCCATGTAGTTTGTGAGCCAATGCGCACTCGAAAACTACTGTTAAATCAACGGGAGTTAAACGCTTTATTTGGGAAAATCAATCGTCAAGGCTACACTGTTGTCGCCCTGTCTTTATATTGGAAAAATGCTTGGGCTAAAGTAAAAATTGGCGTGGCTAAAGGTAAGAAAGAGTACGACAAACGCACCGATATCAAAGAGCGTCAATGGCAAGTTGATAAAGCACGTATTATGAAAAATGCCAATCGCTAATCGCATGATTGCCGTATTGGTTATTGTTTAATTCTTACGATAACGTATTATTTTCGGTTTAATAAACATAGCGTTATCTTTTAACTCGTTAAAATTCAATAACCGATTAACGACATTAACACAAGTATTAACCATCGATTCAAAATCTTGCGCAATCGCATCAATCGGATAATACGAATAATCAAGATAAAGATTATAGTCGTAAGAACATAAACAGATCTGCTTAGGATCAGCTTTTACCGCAACCAAATAATTAAGCACCTCTTGCAGTAAATTACCCGACGGCGTAAATATCGCTTTTGGCAAACGCCCTAATTTTTGATGAACACATTTGAGCAGCTCATAACCTTTATTAGGACAATAATCATCACTTACAATCCAATCAGGCTTAACCGATAATCCGGCACGTTCAAGCCCTAGCTTAAACCCGGCAAGCCTAGCTTGAATTGAGGTAAGTTGAATGTCACAACCGATAAAATAAAATTCATCTAACTGTTTGGCATAAGGCTCAATCAAATGTGCAACTGACTGTAAAGCTTCACTGGTGATAAACGGTATTTTAGTGTTATAAAGATATCTGTCAAAAAACAGAACGGGCGTATTTTGGTTGATATCAACATAAAACTCATCACTATCTAAAGAGGTCACCACAATCATCGCATCAACTCTGCGCTCAACTAAATTTTGAGCTACTTTGATTTCAACTTCTTTATTATAGTGACTACAGGTAATAAGTAACTGGATATTTTTTTGCCGAAATGCCGCTTCCAGATGATGCAAAAACATGGAGAAGAAGGAATTGGACATATCCGGCACAATTACCCCAACGGTATTGGTACTATTAGCTTTAATTAAATATTGACGGATATGAGATTGATTACTGTACTGCTCAGCAATCGATAACACCCGTTGTCGGGTTTGCGGAGAGATTCGATATTTTTTATCCCGTTTATTAAAAATATGACTGACGGTCGTTGCCGACACGCCAGCCAAACGAGCAATATCATTGATCTTTAATTTATTACTCGCCATACATCACCTTCAAATTAGCGTGGAGTACGTTGTTGCTTATTCAAAAATGGGGGATTGTGATTTGCTGACGGATTTTGATACCAATAAGCAACACTAGCAATATCATCACATCGTTCATACAATCTTATATCATCATTACCTATTTGTTGAAAAGCTAACTTAATGTTTTTATGAAATGCAATCGGATCGGGCAGATGCCAGCGATATAAACCATGTGAAGGTAAGCCATCATCACCAAAACCATGCACCGGATTTGAATCACCGGTTTGGAAAAAGTCACGAGTTGCATCCCGATTAGTTTGATATGGATAGCCCATAAACAGTGTTTGGAAACACTTCGCTTTAGGTCTACCTTGACTATCACGATTATGAAAAGCCCAAGCACCACCAAAATAGTCCTCTGAGCCAGTAGAGTGTTGAGTCGGATAATCGCTATCATCATCCAGATAGAATTTAAACTCACCTTCACCCCACCAATAACGCTCAAGTGCAGTTAAAGCAAGGTAAGTGCCGACATAATAACCATGTCCTTGAACGTTATCGAGTATTACGTAATCTTGCGCATAATTGGTGATGCGTTGACGGCGCCACTGGGCATGAAAATACAACGGTTGTTCAAACGGTTTAGGCATTAAAGCGTAATTGACGGTAAAAAAGAAATGTTGCAGATCAGCTTCATGCTCATTTTGAATTTCAATTCTGGCTTTCTTATTAAATGGCATTCTAAAATAGCTGTTAAATCCACCGGTTGGATTTACCACGATTGGCAAGGAGTTAATATCACATCTTGCGCCAAAACCATTACAGAAAAAATCGCCTATCGGGCTTTCAACCGACGGCACTTTTTCATCATCCCAATAAATTCGAATCACCACATCACGTAACACAAAACTACCCCGATGTGTTCTATCCGTTAGGGTAAACCACATGTGGCGGATTTCACCCGGACCGTTAATCTCGGCAATTGTCACGGTTTGACCGGCAGGAATTGAAATGAACCCTTGCCCTTTACGGCTAGGGCCTAAAGCGCTGGCTTTCATGCAGGATTTACCTTTTTCACCCGTCATGTTTTCCGGTGAAATTGTTCGGGTTTGTTCAAAGTTAAATTGGGTTACTGAATTAAATATGTTCATTTTGCATCCTTAATATGTTTTATCAAATACTATTGATTAAATTACAAATTTTTTGCTTAATTACTTTCGTTTTCAATTTTGTCTGATTTTCTATCACGACTTAAAAATGCCATAGCAAACAGCATGAAGCCTAAAACCACTAAACCTAAATAGTTAAATGTTGTCGCTGCGCCCTCTGTGTCATAAAAATTACCCACAAAGGTAGAAAATAGTATTACGCCTACTGATCCGGCTACTTGATAACCAATTAAGAACACGGTAGCTGACAAGCGAGCATTAAAATTATTATCAATATATTTAAACACTGAGACTAAAATGGTTGAGATCTCTAAACAGTGCATAAGTTTTATGATTGAAATAATGGCAATACTTTCCACATGACCCGTTAAAAATATTCGCGTAGCCGAAATAAATGCCGCAAAGATTAAGGCATTTTTAGCACCCACTTTGTTCACAACAAATGGCACACAAAACATTACCGCTGCTTCTAAAAAGACTTGAAATGAATTTAACATACCGTATAAACGATAACCATCGTTGACATCGGTAAATTGCTGAGTAAAAAAGACCGGGAATAATTGTTGGTCATAAATGTTGTACAAGCTGTAAGTGCCCAGTACATAAATAACAAATATCCAAAACTTTTTGAGTCCAAATACTGAAACAATTTCATTAAAACTTAATTTATCTTTCTTCTGGAATACGGCTGCCGATGATTTGCTTAAATCTGGTTTGAAATTCAGATTGAGTATCATAAAACAGATACCCACTGCTGAAGCTGCCCAAAAGTTAAGATGAGGATTAATACTAATTAATATACCGGCGATAAAGGTACCCACCGCATAGGCAATACACCCCCAAGTGCGGCATTGTCCAAATTCAAAATTAAAAGCACGGCTGATTTTTTCACAGTAAGAATCGATTAAGCCCATACCGGCAACCCAACCAAAACCTAAGAAGAAACTACCAAAGATAACACCAACATAAAAATTGTGTCTTAATAGCGGTTCATAAACATAGATCAATGCAGGTGCGGCACAAGTTATGATGATACTTTGAAACCAAATCAGATGTTTTTTTAAGACTAATTTATCTTGATAGACACCATAAATAATCATGATAATCAACGAGATAAAATAGTTAAAAGAATAGATAATACCCGTCTGTTTTGCCGTTAAACCAATCTCTTTACTAAGCCATATTGCATAAAAGGAAAAAACAAAACTACCTGCTGCGTAATACATAATGCTATAAAACGAAGCAAACCAATAAGTCGGTTTTTTATAAAATGCACTTGTCATAATTTATCCTTAAAAGAGTGAACCATTACAAACGAGTATGAAGAGCTAAAAATTTAGCTTTAAAAGATTTATTGGATAAATGTGATCAACATCAAAGTTATTTTGATTTCTTCAAAAATGGAGAGAATAAAAAAGAAATAAAAACTATAGGATTCAGAAGGTTAGCAAAAAAATTAATAATAACCCTATTAAAAATAATGATTATTCGTCAAACTAATAACCGAATAACACAGCTCGATTAGACCTGTTCAGGTTAAGCGCACAACCCAAAAAACCGCCCAAAGGCGGTTTCTGCTACGTTGAAAGATTAAGCTTTAAGGCTAATTAACTGCCCATTTTGTTTGACAAATGATTGATTAACATGCACATCAGTACAATTTTTTACATAGAGTGGATCGCAAACCACATTATCAATAATGACATTATTCAATAAAACAGAGTTGGCATTTTCAATAAAAAAGCCCTTGCCTGCCTCCGGTTTAACATCTTTAAACATATCAACTTCGCCGGCTTGTGCATCTATTTGCATTGAAATGCGGATATTATCAAACGAGATATTAGCAATTGGCGATTCGGGAATCCCATATAAAAAGCCGGCATACGCCCGAACATTTTTAGCGATAATATTAGAAAAACTGATGTTATGACACGCCGGCGTATCTGCACTTACCGGTAATGGCTGTTTATTCCAGACAATCGGATCGTTGCCTTTTGGACCACAATAATAGTAGTAGTTCATCACAAACGGCGATAACACTTCGTCCATTACAATATTACTAAATGTGATATCGGAAATAGTACCACCACGACCACGGCGAGTTTTAAACCTAACGCCACGATCGGTTTTTTGAAAGACACAGTTACTAATAGTGATATTACGAATAGAGCCACTCATTTCACTGCCTAACACCACCGCACCATGACCATGAATCATATTACAATTGGTAATTAAAATGTTTTCACATGGGCTTTTATCCGCTGTCTGCTCTGTACCGGCTTTAATAGCAATACAATCATCGCCAACATCGATATAACAATTGGAAATTCTCACATTACGGCATGATTCGGGATTAATGCCGTCGGTATTAGGTGAATCAGCCGGATTAAGGATCGAAATATTATCCACCACCACATTATTTGATTCCATTGGATGCACTGTCCAGCTAGGTGATTGCGTTAAAAATAGTTTTTCAATCGTTATGCGCTGGCAAAAATCAAACCCAATCAAATACGGTCTTGGATAACGAAGATTTTCTCGCTGTTGACGAAAAACCTGCCACCATTTTTGCCCGTTACCATCTATCTTACCGCCACCGGTTAAGGTGACATTTTCAATACTGTGTCCATAAATACAAGGCATATAGACATCTTGCTTCACCCCTTCCCAACGTGAATTGACAATTGGATAATCGTTCACATCATCAGAAAAGCGTAATGTTGCGCCTTGCTCAATATGTAAGGTGAGATGACTACAAAGTTTAATTGCTCCAGTGTAATAGGTGCCCACTGGCACAACAATGGTTCCCCCACCCTGCTTTTCAATATGTGCGATTGCTTTTTCAAAAGCGTGGGTATTTAATGATTTTCCGTCGCCAATCGCGCCAAAATCTGTCACTGATACTCTCGTCATTATTCTGTCCTTCCTACTGTCGGTTTATAAACGACAAATTAAAAACTTAATTGCCGCTTAGCACTTATTTTATTCATAACAGGATCGGCGTTAACCAATCCCGATAACTGCTATAATCGTTATTAATGTGATTGTTTATAACCAATATTGTTATGACCAAAACATTTTTCATAAGCAATCCCGGTTAGATCTTCTACCACTTTTTTGGTTTCTGGCGTGACATCTGCCATTTTGCCGCCATTACGAACTCGAGCAACTTCGTTAATAATAATCGAATGGGTCGCATGATCGAGTTTCATTTTCCAAGCGAAGCACGCACCAATTAAAGCCATACCAATTACACCATAAAGAATAATGCCATTTATTGCCGCAATGGCGCTTTGTGGTTGAACATGTGATTTAGATTCAAAGCCATATGCACTCAAAATAACGCCGAGGACAAATACAATAGAGGCTCGAACTAATTTACCGGCCATGGTCATGGCACCGGCATAAACGCCTTCACGGCGGCGATCGGTTACCACTTCATCAACATCAGCCAAAAAGACATAAACGCTCCATGGAATATAATATACGCCCCCTGTTCCTAATCCAAACCAGATAGTAATACCAACTACTATCCATGTGATATGCGGTAAGTTGAGATAATAGATACCCACATAACCAATCATCGACGAAATAACGATAAGCAGCGCAATGATAAATGGTTTTTTAAAGCCTTTTTTAGCGCAATACATCATAAAAAATGCTGTTGAGACCAACTGACAAATACTACTTAATGAATTCATCTCCGCCACAAATGAGCGTGGCTCACCGAGACTAAATACAATAAAATAGGTAAAGACGGCAGTAAATAACCACTCAGCCCCAAAACCAAATAGATACATACCTAAATGCGTTCTAAAGGTCTTAATTCGAAAGGTTGATAAAATGTCGATGAAAAGTTTTTTAATGGCTTGCAAAAAGCTATGTACCGATTCATCTTTGACTTGATCTTTAGGCTTTTCCCAACTATTACAATAAAGCAAAATTAACGCCGACATCATGATAAGCGCATAAGTGATACCGGTTAATAAAAAAGGGGTTGCCGATTCTTTACTGTAAAAATAGAAATAGATGCCTGGTATCGCAGCACCTAAAAAGTTAGCTACTTTACCAAACATGGCTTTAGAACCGGTTAGGTAAGTCCGTTGTGAAAAGTTTGACGTCATCTCTACAGGCAAAGTATTAAATGGAATCATGATGCTGGTATAGATGATCTCAAATAAAATATAGGTGACTAAGTAGTACCAAAAACCCATACCCTCAATCCATAACATGGGGTAAATGGTCATTAAAGGTATACCAATTAAAATAAAGAAACGACGCCGCCCAAAGCGCTGCCCGATTTTAGTTTGATAAAAATTGTCTGTGATAAAACCCATTAATGGATTAAGTATCACATCCAAATAAGTGGCAATTGAAAATATTAAGGCTGCTTGCACAACACTTAACCCACAAAAAGTGGTGTAAAAGTAGAGTAGCCATGCGCCACTTATTGCCAGCGCGCCGCTACCGATTAAATTACCACTGCCGTAAGAGAATCTTACTAACCATGTAATTTTTTTCTCTTTTTTGTCATTCATAAATGATCCCTATAGTATTTAAAAAAAACAGTGCCCCCCATCAAGTCCCGAAGGACTTAATGTCACTATTAACTAACAAACAATTAATTTATGTTTAGAGGGTTACGCCACTTTTTAAAATGGCTAAATTTTTAAAGTTATTTATTTCATTGCGTGTTTTATTTCCGTTAGCAATTTGAACAATATGCTCGATAAATTCTGTTAATAAATTTTGCATTGAAACGCCTTGAATCAGTTTTCCGGCGTTAAAATCGATCCAATTGGCTTTCTTTTCGGCTAATTGGGTATTGGTGGCAATTTTGACAGTCGGCACAATGCCGCCATAAGGTGTGCCTCGCCCCGTGGTAAACAGTACCATATGACAACCCGCCGCCGATAAAGCCCCGGTCGCCACCGCATCATTACCCGGTGCACTAAGTAAATTTAGACCGGTTTTGGTTAAACGTTGCCCATATTTGAGCACATCGATAACTTCACTACCGCCCGCTTTTTGGGTGCAGCCAAGCGATTTTTCTTCAAGCGTGGTTATACCACCCGCTTTATTACCCGGAGAAGGGTTTTCATAGATAGGTTGATTGTTGGTAATAAAATATTGTTTAAAATCATTAATCATGTGCACGGTTTTATCAAAAGTCGATTCGTCAACACAGTGCGACATCAAGATATTTTCAGCGCCAAACATTTCCGGAACTTCGGTCAGCACACTTGTCCCACCATGCGCAATCACATAATCAGAAAACAGCCCAAGCATAGGATTGGCCGTAATGCCGGAAAAACCGTCTGAGCCACCACACTCTAAACCGAATTTCAGCTCGCTTAAACGCCCTGCTTCTCGCTTATCTTGCTTCATTATGGCGTAAAGTTCGGTTAAATGGACAAGCGCCGCTTCAATCTCATCGCTTTCTTGCTGCGCAATTAGAAATCGGACACGTGAAGAGTCATACTCGCCTAGATCTGCTTTAAATTCGGCAACCTGATTATTTTCGCATCCCAGCCCAATCACCAGCACCGCACCAGCGTTAGGGTGTTTGACTAAATCTTGTAAAATGATTTTGGTATTTTGATGATCTTGCCCTAATTGAGAACAGCCATAAGGGTGTTCAAGCACAGTAATGCCGTCAATGTCTAACTGATGATTCAACTGCTCACAAAACTGACTGACAATTTGCTGAGCAATACCATTAATGCAAGTAACTGTTGGGATGATCCAAAGTTCATTGCGGATACCCACTTCACCATTTTTGCGCCGATAAATTTGCACTTCTCGATCGGCAATGGCATGTAAGTTATCGCTTTTTGCTAAACTGGGTTGATATTTGTAATCATCAATATCACTCAAGTTGGTTTTTAAATTGTGGGAATGAATATGCTCACCCGCTTTAATCGGGCTGGTTGCATGCCCGATTGGTAAACCATATTTAATAATGTTTTCACCTAAGCCAATATCGTTAAGTGCAAATTTATGCCCTTGCTTTATCGGCTGTTTTAAATCGATATGATGCCCGTCGATAACAATATCTTGCTCATGCGCTTGCAAATCGGATAATGCCACAGCGACATTATCCATATTATTTATTTTTATAAATTTAATCATGATATTGCTCATTTTATTTGCTATCAGTCACACATTTTTCGATTGCCTTGCGCATACCTTGTCCGGTTATTACCGTTAAATATTGTGTTAGGGTTGATGCTAATTGAGCAATAGCCAATAAATCCTGCTCCCAATGTGCACGATCACTTAAGACTTGTTCTACTAACTGGGCTAATGTTGCTTTACCTTCTGCTACATCTTGCCAAGCTGTACTAAAGCGTGTTAGCCAAAGCGCATCATCTTGTAATGGATAGTGCTGGTTATCTCTCACACCTCGATAAAAGGCGATTAATGCGGCAAACGAGAACACCAAATGCACAGGCAATTGCCCTTTGTGTTTTTGATAGGCGATTAATTGCGGCAAGATACGGGTTTTAAATTTTGTCATGCTGTTTAAAGCAATTGACATTAGTTGATGCTCAATAAAAGGATTTTTAAATCGACTAATCACTGAATTAGCAAAATCGACCAACTCTTGATGTGGTAAATCTAACACCGGAATAATCTCATCAAAAATCGTTGCTTTGATATAAGATAAGATTTGCGGATCATTCATTGATTCACCCACCGTATCAAGACCGGCTAAGTAAGCGACCGGCACTAAAGCGGTATGTGCGCCATTTAAAATAGCCACTTTTCGCTCTTTATAAGGCTTGATATCATCCACGATTTTAATGTTCATGTTACATTGATCTAACCGTAGCGCTTGAGCCAACCACTGCGGACCTTGAATCACAAACAGATAAAAATACTCTGCCGAATCGATAAAGTCGTCTTGATAACCTAATTCTTGCTCAAGTTCATTGATTTGAGCTTTTGGGTAGCCGGGCACAATGCGATCAACTAATGTTGAGCAAAATAGATTGTCATTTTCCAGCCATGCAATAAAGTTGTCTGACAAATTCCACTGTTTAGCATATTTTAAGACTAATTTTTTCAGCGCCTCACCGTTATAATCGATTAGCTCACAAGGAATAATAATCAAGCCACTGTCTTTACTGCCGGCAAAGTGAACAAATCTTTCATATAAAAATGCGGTTAATTTAGCCGGAAAACTGCTAGCCGGTCTGTCGGTCAATTGATCGCTTTCCACATAACTAATACCGGCTTCGGTAGTATTTGAAAAGATAAACTTAATATTGGGATCTTTAGCTAATTGAAGATACTCATCATATTGAGTATAGACATTGATTTCGTTATTGACTGAACGAATCATTCTAAACGCTTTTACCGCCTGATTATGTTCATTTAAGCCACGGATTAACGTGGTATATAAACCATCTTGCGTATTTAACGAAGGTGGAAAGTCGGTATTTAATGGGCGCACAACAACCACGCCAGCGTCAAGATCGGTATTTTCGTTCAGTATATCTAATTGCCAATCTAAAAAGGCACGTAAAAAATTACCCTCGCCAAACTGAACGACTCGGGTGGTATATTTTGCGCCGGGAAAAGCATTTCTATTTAATTTTTTCATTACTATTATTGCTCTTATTTTAATTTCACTCGTTTGGATGATCGTTTGTTAATTGAGCTCGATACCAAAATAGTTTTTGGCATTATCAAAGCTAATGTTTTTCACCATTTGACCTAATAACTCGATATCACGAGGTGCTTCGCCGTCTTCGACCCAACGACCAACCATACGACACAAAATACGTCTAAAATATTCATGACGAGTATAAGAAAGGAAACTACGACTATCGGTTAACATACCAACAAAACGACTTAATAAGCCTAGCTGGGCTAATTGAGTCATTTGACGAATCATGCCGTCTTTCTGATCGTTGAACCACCAACCGGAACCAAATTGCATCTTGCCGGCAACGCCTTCACCTTGAAAATTACCAATCATGGTGCCAAGAACTTCGTTATCAGAAGGGTTTAAACAATATAAAATCGTTTTCGGTAATGCATTTTCTTTTGCTTGTGCATCCAATAATCGAGAAAGCGGCTGGGCGACAGGGGAATCATTGATTGAATCAAAGCCGATATCGGCGCCCATTAAGTTAAACATGCGAGTATTGTTATTGCGCAATGCGCCGATATGGTACTGTTGTACCCACTCACGCTTGTTATATTCAAAACCTAAAAAGATAAGCACAGCGGTTTTAAATTGTGCGACCTCTTTTGCACTTAACTCACCACCGGCAAGACGCTTAGTTAAAATCGCATCGAGCTCTGTTTCGCTCGCTTGCTCATAAACCACCGTATCAAGGGCATGATCGGATACTTTACAGCCGTGAGCGGCAAAATGGTCCATACGTTTTGAGAGCGCTTGGCAAAGTGATTGGAAGCTTGAAATAGCCACATCGGCCACGGCGGATAGTTTTTCCATATAAGCAGCAAAAAATGGCGAATCGATATTAAACGCTTTGTCCGGACGCCAGCTCGGTAACACTTTAATGGTAAACGAACTATCTTGCGCAATTGTTTTATGGTGGGCTAAATCATCGATAGGATCATCAGTTGTGCCAACCATTTTAACGTTCATTTTTTCCATAATGCCACGTGCGGAAAATGCTTTTGTTTCAAGCATGGCATTACATTGATTCCAAATTGTTTCAGCCGTTGCAGGGGAAAGTAAGAGGTTATCAATGCCAAACGGACGTCGAAGCTCTAAATGTGTCCAGTGGTATAACGGATTACCAATGGTATGTGGCACAGTTTGCGCCCACGCTTTAAATTTTTCAAAATCGCTAACATCACTGCCGGTACAATATTTTTCAGCAACACCATTAGTGCGCATTGCTCGCCATTTATAATGATCGCCTTTCAACCAGATGTCATACAAGTTTTTGAATTGATAATTTTGAGCGATCTGCTCCGGTGGTAAATGGCAATGATAGTCAAAAATAGGTTGATCAGCGGCATAATCATGATAAAGCTGACGAGAAAACTCAGTATCCAGTAAAAAATCTTCGGTTAAAAAGCGCATATTCATCTCCAAAAACAGTGTTTAGCAATTCGATTGCCAATCGATTAAATGATTGGCAGTCTGATTTAATTAGTTATTGATTGGTTGTTGGGGCTTTTAAAATTGTCCACACCGCTACCGCAGCTAAAAGATCAAGACAAGTTAAAATCACAAACAACGGACTAAAACCGACCGTGTCGGCAAGTGCCCCAACAATCAAAGCAAAAATCGTACTGGCAAGCCATGCTGCCATACCGGTAAATCCATTAGCGGTGGCAACTTCGTTCCGACCGAAAACATCTGATGACAGGGTAATTAGGGCACCGGATAAAGTTTGGTGAGCAAAGCCGCCAATACAAAATAAAATGATAGCGATATAAGGATCGGAAAACAGCCCCATAAGGCCTGGCGCAATCATCAATACAGCGCCGACAGTGACCACACATTTACGTGAATTCACTAAGCTGACATTAAAATGTTTTTGAAAAAACGGCGACATATACCCGCCTAAAATACAGCCTAAATCGGCAAATAACATTGGCAACCAAGTAAAAATCGCAATCTGTTTTAAATCAAAATGATAAACGGTGTACATAAATAAAGGGATCCATGCATTAAATGTTCCCCATGCCGGTTCGGCTAAAAAACGAGGTAAGGCAATCCCCCAAAAGCGGCTGGTTGTGAGAATTTTTTTAGCAGGTAACTTTTCTTTATTGGATGTTTGGTGACCAGCTTCTTGACCGGATAATATATATTTTTGCTCTTCAGCAGATAGATATTTTTGTTCGGTTGGGTGTCGATAAAGAGCAAACCAAAATAGCCCCCAAATAAAACTTAATAAACCACAAATAATAAAGGCTAACTGCCAACTGTGTAAGAAAATTGCGCCGGCAACCAATGGTGGGGCTATCATTGCCCCGACGGATGAACCTAAATTAAACCAGCCAACGGCAATCGATCTTTCTTTAGCCGGAAACCATTCACTTGTCGCTTTTAAGCCGGCTGGAATCATTGCCGCTTCAGCAGCACCGACAGCGCCACGTGTTATAGCCAGCCCAAGCCATCCGGTTGAAAAGGCGGTGCTGATGCAAAATACCGACCATAATAAGGCAAAAACCGCATAACCAACGCGTGTCCCTAACAAATCCAAAACATATCCGGCAACCGGTTGCATTACCGTATAGCAAGCTGAATATGCAGCAACAACATACGAATATTGTTGGGTGGTTAACCCCATAACATCTTTAAGAACTGGAGCGGCAACCGCAATCGAGTTTCGAGTTAAATAGCCAAGTATAGTTCCAATCGTAACTAAAGCTATCATATACCAACGCAGATTTTTTATGGTTTTTAACATCTTTACTACTCCTAAATCGACAAACATTCTGGCGCATATTAACATGTATGACAACTAAAAAAGTTGACATACATCACAGATTTTAATGATAACCTTAATATTTAAACGGTTATTTTTTTATTAAAATCGTTCAACAACATACTGTTTATTCGAAAAAATTCAGGCAATATTATTTAACTCTAACCGATTAGATGTTATTTTAAGATCCTTGATAACTTAAACCTTTTAGCAAGATAATTATGACCCAAGAACAAAACGAACATCAGCGGCTCTATCAAGTTATTGCCAGCGAGCTTAAAAAGCGAATAATCAATGGTGATTACCCTGTCGGCAGCAAACTGCCGTCGGAAAGATTGATATGTGAAGAGCTTAAAGTAAGTCGTTCAGTTGTGCGAGAAGCAATTATCATGTTGGAAGTGGAAGGTTATGTCGATGCACGTAAAGGGTCTGGCATACATGTAATAGCCAACACAGTACAAACCGATATGTTACCCCCGTCACAAGGGTTAAACTTCTCAACCACAGGTCCCTTTGAACTGTTGCAAGCTCGTCAACTGATAGAGAGTAATATTGCTGAATTTGCCGCAACGCAGATCACCAAAGATGATATTGTTAAGCTGTTAGAAATCCAGCACAATGCGAAAAAAGAAGATCACTATCGTGACTCCAACTGGGATTTAAAATTTCACACCCAAATCGCCATGATAACGCGCAATACTGCTTTGATAACCATTGTTGAAGAGGCATGGCGGCAACGGATGTTAAATCCGTTATGGAAAAAGCTACATGAACATGTACAACAACAAGATATTGATAGCTGGTGGGATGAACATGATAAGATTTTAGAAGCACTGATTAACCGTGATCCTAAAGCGGCCAAATTAGCCATGTGGCAACATCTGGAGAACACCAAAAAAATGTTATTTGATGCAGCAAGTGAGGATTTTGAAACCAAACGAGATCACTATCTGTTTTCCGATAACCCTGTTGTGAGTATTAATGAAAAAGATCATTAAACGGTGACAGTGAGTGTATCAAATAGCCATTTTAATTGATTAAATGAATAAAACATCATTTAGCTTTAAGTTGGGGCTGTTTGTTAGCACTCGCCCCAAATGTTTAATTTAGTCAGCATTAGCTAGTTATTACCATTAACGCTGATCATCAACTGTGACACCGCCAGGCACAACAAGTTTAAATTTATCCGCATTAACTATCCCTAAAGTTTGGTTAGATAAATCATAAAAACTGCGTTGTCCGTCTTCTTCAATAACGGTGAAGTCAGAAACCATACCGGTCGGCAATACCGAAATAATAAAATCTTTTTTTGAACCATCGATTGCTTTTAAGGTAAATGAATTTTGCTTGCGTTTCACTTGATAGGAATCCCAAATCGCATTATGGCTATCGGTAAGAAGTAACATTAAACGATTATCGACCGAATTTTTTAAATTTAACAAGGTAACTTGTTGGACTGCAGGAGTATATATCCACATATTTTTACCGTCGGAAATAACGATTGTTTCATCCGGTTCTGTCATTGTCCAATTGAAATAATAAGGTCTGTTTACCCATAATTCACCTTTACCGTCTTGTACCGGTTTATTATCGGCGGTTGTCACCTTTTGCGTAAATCGGGCAGAAAATCCGTCAATCTTATTTAACCGTTGTTGTAATAATTCCTTATCGCCTGCAAATGCCGACACACTAACGAATAACCCTATTAAGAATAAAAACTTTTTCATAAACAATCCTTCTATTTTCGATCCGGTATCAATGGTTAACTCATAAACAACTGCTGAATAAGCTCAAAATATTACCGTTTTTCTGTCAGTGGGGAAAGATATTTTCTTTTCTTTTTTCACTTATCTAATAACAGGTATATAATAGTTTTCATTTAACCAATTGGGATCACTCTTTGCCATGCCTAGTATGTCTTTTGAATTTACTCACGATGAATTTCAGCCATTAGCGGCTCGAATGCGTCCACGTAATTTATCTGAATATATTGGTCAAACTCAGCTGTTAGGCAAGGATAAGCCATTGCGTCAAGCGATTGAAGCCGGGCATTTGCACTCAATGATCCTTTGGGGACCACCGGGCACCGGTAAAACGACACTGGCAGAGATTATTGCTCACCATGCCAATGCTAAAGTAGAACGCATTTCAGCGGTGACATCGGGAATTAAAGATATCCGTGAAGCGATCTCACGAGCCCAAATTAACCAGCAAGCAGGCATACGCACGATTTTATTTGTGGATGAAGTTCACCGTTTTAATAAAAGTCAGCAAGATGCCTTTTTACCTTATGTTGAAAATGGCACTGTTACTTTTATTGGGGCAACAACAGAAAATCCGTCATTTGAATTAAATTCAGCACTCTTATCACGAGCAAGAGTGTACTTACTCAAATCGTTGACCAATGAAGATATCGAACAGATTTTACAACAAGCGATGGATGATCCTGAGCGTGGCTATGGCAATCGTCAAATTGTTTTACCGCAAGAGACTAAACAGCAAATTGCTGAATTTGTCGGCGGTGATGCAAGGCGAGCACTTAATACGTTAGAACTATTGGTTGATATGTCTAACGGTCAAGCGCTCACCACCGATTTGCTCAAACAAGTTATTGGCGAACGTAGCGCCAGATTTGATAATCAAGGCGATCGTTATTATGATTTGATATCGGCAGTACACAAATCCATTCGAGGCTCATCGCCCGATGCTGCGCTTTATTGGTATGCCAGAATCATTTCAGCAGGCGGTGACCCGCTGTATGTTGCACGTCGCCTATTAGCGATAGCCTCAGAAGATGTCGGAAATGCCGATCCTAGGGCGATGCAAGTTGCCCTTGCCGCTTGGGACTGCTTTACCCGTGTTGGACCAGCGGAGGGCGAACGTGCTATAGCGCAAGCGATTGTCTATTTAGCCTGTGCCCCAAAAAGTAATGCGGTATACCTGGCGTTTAAACAGGCAATGCAAGATGCGCAATCGAAACCCGATTATGATGTGCCGGAACATTTACGTAATGCACCAACAAAATTAATGAAAGAGTTAGGTTATGGCGATCAATATCGCTATGCTCATGACGAACCAAATGCTTTCGCTGCCGGTGAGAATTACTTTCCACCCGAACTTGCCGATCGTAAATATTATCACCCCACAACTCGAGGGGCAGAAAAGAGTTATACAGAAAAACTGGCATGGTTAGATGCCCAAAATCAAGCTAGCTTAAATCAACGGTATAAATCATCTAAAAAGTAATCACCGTGTTTTTAATATAAAGTTAACGCCGGTAATAATAACCGGTGTTATATTGTTTAAAACCACGAAAATAAACAGTCGAATACTAAAAGTCAGTCTGAACAATAAACATTAACAACAGCACGATATTGAACTTATTGCCAAACACGATAAGCCAGTTGTTTATCAAAAAAGAATCAACAAACGGCAACAAGTTTAAATGATAAAATGACCGTTTGCTATTCATAGGTATTTCTTATCAATATAGTTTTCGAATTTTTACTGTGCCAACCTAACTTTGTTATTTAATTGAATAATAAACAACATTGGAGCACGGTTAGCGCTAAAGCCTTTTTTTAATTAAAAAACGGTACGTTATTGATGAATATATACACTATATATAGTAATTAAATGATTAATAGGCACTATATATTGTATATTTTGATAATTATCAACTATTATAACCCATACAAAAATTTCACAATCAAACTGGATGGAAAATGAACAAATCAATACTTGTCACTAAGCGGGATGGCCAAAAAGAACCTATCAATCTGGATAAAATTCATAAAGTGATTACCTGGGCGGCTGAAGGATTAGATAATGTGTCGGTTTCTCAAGTCGAATTGCGTTCCCATATTCAATTTTATGACGGCATTAGGACTTCTGATATTCATGAAACCATTATCCGAGCCGCTGCTGATTTGATTTCACAAGATGCGCCGGATTATCAATATTTAGCTGCTCGCTTAGCCATTTTTCATCTACGTAAAAAAGCGTATAACCAATTCACACCACCGCCACTTTATGAGCACGTCAAAAAACTGGTTGCCAGCGAACGTTACGACAAACACTTACTGGAAGATTATAGCCAAGAAGAGTTTGAACAAATGGATAAGATCATCGACCATTGGCGTGATATGACCTTCTCTTATGCCGCTGTAAAACAGTTAGAAGGTAAATACTTAGTTCAAAATCGGGTAACCGGTGAAATTTATGAAAGTGCCCAGTTTTTATATATTTTAGTGGCGGCCTGTTTATTTGCTAATTACCCTAAAGAAACCCGCCTTAGTTACATTCAACGTTTTTATGATGCGGTTTCAACATTTAAAATCTCGCTCCCTACTCCGATTATGGCAGGAGTACGTACCCCAACCCGTCAATTTAGTTCGTGTGTTTTAATTGAGTGTGATGATAGTTTAGATTCCATTAATGCGACCGCCAGCGCCATTGTAAAATATGTGTCTCAGCGTGCCGGAATTGGCATTAATGCCGGGCGCATTCGTGCGTTAGGCAGTTCAATTCGTGGTGGTGAAGCTTTCCACACCGGTTGTATTCCTTTTTATAAATATTTCCAAACCGCAGTGAAATCTTGTTCACAAGGCGGCGTACGTGGTGGCGCAGCGACGGTGTTTTACCCTATCTGGCATTTAGAAGTTGAAAGTTTACTGGTTTTACGTAACAACCGTGGCGTTGAAGAAAACCGTGTTCGTCATTTAGATTATGGCGTGCAAATTAATAAACTGATGTATCAGCGTTTAATCAAAAACGAAAATATCACGCTGTTTAGCCCGTCTGATGTGCCGGGTCTGTATGATGCATTTTTTGCCGATCAAGCAAAATTTGAAACGCTTTATCATCAATATGAACAAGATGTCAATATTCGCAAGCGAGTAGTAAAAGCGGTCGAGCTGTTTGCTTTATTAATGCAAGAACGTGCTTCAACCGGGCGAATTTATATCCAAAATGTCGACCATTGTAATACGCACAGCCCGTTCAATGCACAACTGGCGCCAGTTCATCAATCAAATTTATGTATGGAAATTGCGTTGCCAACCAAACCGCTGAATAATGTCAACGATGAAAATGGTGAAATTGCCCTATGTACACTATCCGCCTTTAATCTGGGTAAAATTGATTCGCTTGATGACTTTGAAGAGCTCGCTGATTTAGCGGTGCGTGCCCTTGATTCATTACTTGATTATCAAGATTACCCTGTTCCTGCGGCGAAAAACTCCTCCCTTAACCGTCGCACTTTAGGCATCGGTGTCATTAACTATGCTTACTATCTGGCTAAACATGGTGTTAAGTATTCTGACGGCAGCGCCAATAATTTAACGCACCGCACCTTTGAAGCGATGCAGTACTATCTACTTAAAGCGTCGAATAACTTAGCTAAAGAGAAGGGAGCCTGCCCGTTATTTAATCAGACTACTTATTCACAAGGTATTTTACCTATTGATACTTATAAACAAGATTTAGATACCTTAACCAAAGAGCCATTACATTATGATTGGGAGTCACTGCGTGAATCAATAAAAACCCACGGTTTACGCAACTCAACCCTATCGGCTTTAATGCCTTCGGAAACCTCGTCACAAATTTCCAATGCGACCAACGGCATTGAGCCGCCACGAGGTTTTGTCAGCATAAAAGCCTCAAAAGACGGGATTTTAAAACAGGTTGTGCCTGACTATAAAGATCTGCAAAACTTTTATGAATTACTCTGGCAAATTCCAAATAATACCGGTTATTTACAGTTAGTGGGCATTATGCAGAAATTTATCGATCAATCGATTTCAGCTAATACTAACTACGATCCGACTAAATTCCCGAATGATAAAGTACCGATGAAACAGCTGTTAGCTGATTTATTGACGGCTTATAAATACGGCGTAAAAACACTTTACTATCACAACACCCGTGACGGTGCTGAAGATGTTCAAGGTGATATTGCACTTACTGAAAGTGATGACGGTTGTGCTGGTGGCGCCTGTAAGATTTAGTCTAACGCTATAAAAAATAGCCATTTAATCATTGTATTGGGGAAACGGATACTTTCCCCTAATGTTGCCCTCTTTTCACTGTCGAAAGGTGGCGGTAAAAATAACTAAAAATCAGTTAGGAGTTTTGTTATGAGTATGAATTACAGTACCTTTTCGCATGTGCATAATGATCAACTTAAAGAACCGATGTTTCTTGGACAACCGGTTAATGTTGCACGTTACGATCAACAAAAATATGAGATGTTCGAAAAACTTATCGAAAAACAACTTTCATTCTTTTGGCGACCGGAGGAAGTCGACATTTCGCAAGATCGTATCGACTATGCGGCGCTACCGGAACATGAAAAACATATTTTTATCAGTAATTTAAAATATCAAACCTTACTTGATTCCATTCAAGGCCGTAGCCCGAATGTGGCTTTATTGCCCCTTATCTCGATCCCCGAACTTGAAACATGGGTTGAGACATGGTCATTTTCTGAAACGATCCACTCTCGCTCTTACACGCATATTATTCGTAATATTGTCAACGATCCGTCAGTGGTATTTGACGATATTGTGACGAATAAAGAGATTCAAAAACGTGCCGGCGACATTGCAGGATATTATGATGATTTAATTAGCTATGCCAGCTATTACAACTTATTTGGTGAAGGCAAGCACACAATTAACAATCGCACGGTAACAATCGACCTACGTGAACTTAAACGTCGACTATACCTGTGCTTAATGAGCGTCAATGCCCTTGAAGCGATTCGCTTTTATGTCAGCTTTGCTTGCTCATTTGCATTTGCTGAACGGGAATTAATGGAAGGTAATGCCAAAATTATCAAACTTATCGCCCGTGACGAAGCACTACACTTAACCGGCACCCAATTTATGATTAACACCTTACGCAGTGGCGAAGACGATCCAGAAATGGCGGAAATTGCCAAAGAGTGTGAACAAGATTGTTATGATCTCTTCTTACAAGCCGCCAATCAAGAAAAAGAGTGGGCATCGTATCTCTTCGAAGGTGGCTCAATGATTGGATTAAACAAAGATATCTTATGCCAGTATGTCGAGTATATCACCAATATCCGCATGCAAGCAGTCGGATTAAAATTACCGTACGAAGTAAAATCCAACCCGATTCCATGGATCAACAACTGGCTAGTATCAGACAATGTCCAAGTTGCCCCACAAGAAGCTGAAATGAGCTCGTACTTAGTGGGTCAAATTGATTCTGAAATCAATGAAGATGATTTAAGCGATTTCAAATTATAGTTTTATACTCAAACGTGGGCATTTTCTGAAACTTCTGGACAAAAGGAACAAAAAATTGTTCCTTTTTTATCATCTATACAGATTTATTGAGGTCATTTTTACCCTAACGGTAGCTTGACAGTTATTAAAAATCAGGTAACGTTATCATCATCCCATTGTCTTGATCAATTTGACAACTATGACTGATGCCCATTTGAACTACCCGATTTCTCCGCTCGATTTTACTGATGAGCAGATAAATATTAACTATCTTAAACAGCAACTCGATGACTTTCAGCAATGGTCTGTTGATCAGTTTAAACAACAAGTTGATATCGATGACTTAGTGCATTTACGCAGTGCATTTATTGATAAGCTGCTTGAACGTTTATGGCGATATTATCAAATCCCCGAACAAACTCCTTCACTGTTTAAAAAAAATCGCATTGCATTAATTGCGGTTGGTGGTTATGGCCGCTCTGAGCTACATCCGCTATCTGACATTGATATTTTAATCTTAAGTGACCAAGCACTAAGTAAAGAGCTGGAAAACCAAATAGGTCATTTAGTGCGTTTACTTTGGGATCTGCATTTAGATATCGGGCATAGCGTCAGAACGTTAAAAACCTGCCTGCAAGAAGCGAAAAACGATATCACAATTATGACCAACTTAATCGAATCAAGATTAATTGTCGGTAGTCAATCGCTATCAGATGAGCTAAGCGCACAGATTTTTAGCGATAAAATCTGGCCTTCGGCGGCGTTTTATCGGGCAAAAGTTGCCGAACAAAAAGAGCGTCATAAACAGTATCACAGCACCACCTATAATCTTGAACCGGATTTAAAAAATAGCCCGGGCGGTTTGCGTGATATGCAAATTATTCAATGGATAGCAATTCGCCATTATGGTGATCAGTTTTTGCAGAAAGTGGCTAACTTTGACTACTTAACGCCCGAAGATATCGAAGAGTTTAAAACGTGCCGTAAATTTTTATGGCGAATGCGTTTTGCGTTGCATAGCGTGATAAATCGTTATGATAACCGCCTGCTGTTTGACCGCCAACTGAGCATTGCTAATTTGCTAGGTTATAAAGGCGAAGGCAATACACCGGTTGAAAAGATGATGCACGACTACTATCGTGTAGCGCATAATATTACCGAATTAAATCAAATGCTGTTACAGCTTTTTGATGAATCGATTTTAGCCCAACACGCCAACAATAAACCTTATGATATCGATGACTATTTTCAAGTTCGGGAGAATTTAATCGACGTCAAAAATGATAATATTTTCAACGACGATCCGGTCATGATTATGCAACTGTTTTATACCATGTTGCTTAATCCACAAGTTACCGGACTTTATTCAAACACCATTAGACAATTACGCTCAGCCAGACGGCACTTAACTTCGCTACTTTGTGAAGAGGCAAAAGCTAGAGCGCTGTTTATGCAAATAATTAAACACCCCGATGCCATTAAAAAGGCGATATTGCCCATGCACCAATATGGCATATTAACGGTTTATATACCGGGTTGGAAACACATTGCCGGTATGATGCAATTTGATCTGTTTCATGCCTATACGGTGGATGAACATACGATTCGCCTGTTACTGGAGCTTGATAGCTTCAAAACACAAGCCGGTCAACTCAAGCACCCCAATAGTTCAGCCGTGCTAGCCAAATTATCCAAACCGGAACTGTTAATCATTACCGGTTTATTTCACGATATTGGTAAAGGGCACCATGGCGATCATTCAGAGATCGGCGCCAAACTGGTAGAAAAATTCTGCCATTTACATCAATTAGAGGCAAAAGATACCGATCTGATTATCTGGCTGGTGCGTTACCACTTATTAATGTCTGTCACCGCACAAAATCGAGACTTACAAGACCCCGATGTTATCCGTGCTTTTGTGCAATTGGTGAAAAGCAAACGCCGTTTGCAATACCTACTTTGCTTAACGGTTGCCGATGTGTGTGCCACCAATGAAACGCTATGGAATAGCTGGAAACAGAGCCTACTACGTGAACTGTATTTAACCGCTAAACGCTCGTTTGATACCGGCATTCACCAAATACCTCAGCAACGTAGTATTGCAAGGCAACATAAGCAAGATGCATTAACCATGCTGCTTGAGCAACACTTTTCTGAGCCGGCAATCAATGATCTTTGGCAAGATTATCGGGTCGACTACTTTTTGCGTTACAGTACCGAACAGATCGTGTGGCACGCGCAAATTTTGTTAAACCATGATTTAAACCAAACCTTGGTATCAATCAATCCGGCGCCTTATCATGGCGGAACTGAAATTATTATCTATTCACCTGATAGACCTTATCTGTTTGCAACCGCTTGCAATACGCTCAGTAAACTTAACTTAAATATTCATGATGCCTTAATTATCACCAACAAAAAAGGCTTTGCCCTCGACACCTTTATCGTCTTAGAGCCGAACGGGCAAACGGTACAAAAAAATCGGCATCAAGATATCATCACCGCACTTGAAAAGGCATTACAACAACCGGTTTATAAAGGGGTAAGGATCAAACCACCAAAACAAAGATTACGATCGTTTTCAATCCCAACGCAAGTTAACTTTTTATCAGCGTTTAATGATAGCCAAACCTATATGGAGCTGATCGCCCTTGATAAACCCGGCTTGCTTGCTTGTGTCGGTGAAGTGTTTGCCAATTTAGATTTGTCATTAAGTAGTGCTAAAATTGCCACCATTGGTGAACATATCGAAGATCTGTTTATCTTAACCGATAAACACAATAAAGCGCTTGATGATAAAACTTGCCATGATTTACGTGAATCTATCATCAATGCGATTGATTCAATAAGCTAGTTAACAAATAAAGATATTATTTATGCAATTTTTTATCATTTTATTCCCTATTTTTTGTATTTTTATTGTCGGCTTTATCGCCCAAAAAATCTTAAAATTTGATGTGGCTAATCTGTCTAAAATGTCACTGTATGTGCTTTCGCCTTTTTTGGCATTTAAAACTTTCTACACCCATACCCTCACCACTGATTATCTATTTTATGTGATGTATATCTTTGGGCTTTGCCTGTCATTAGTGGCGATTGTCTCGATTTGGTCGGTGATAATGAAATATTCGACCAAAGAGCGATGCGCAATGATTTTAAGTTCATGTTTTATGAATAATGGCAATTATGGTACGCCGGTACTATTGGTCTTTTTTGGTGCGGTTGGCTTTGATTTGGGCGTGATTATGATGGTGTTACAACAATTTGTGATGAGCACCGTGGGTATCTATTATGCCGCTAAAGGTAGTTCTCGTAGCGATATCGTCAGTCAAAAAGATGTGATTAATAAAGTTATCCGCATGCCAGTGGCTTATGGAGCACTTTTGGGGATTATGTTTCAGCTGTGTCATATTCCATTATCCAAATCGATTATGACCTCAATTAATATGATTGGTGATTCATCCATTGTGGTGATTATGATTATTTTAGGTATGCAGCTTGCTAAGATACACATTAAACAACTCGATTATCCTAAACTGTCGTTTTCGTTAATCACCCGTATGGTCATTTCACCGATTGTGGCAAGCATAATGGTCTATTATTTACCGATTTTACCGGTTTATAAGCAAGTATTAGTGGTATTAGCCGCTATGCCAAGTGCCGCCAATACCACTTTAATGTCAGTACAATTTGATACGCACCCTGAGTTAGTTTCCAGTGCGACGCTGGTCAGCACGTTATTGAGCTTAATTACACTGCCGATTGTGTTATCGTTAGTGGGGGCGCCAGTTCCGGTATAGTAAAAGTGCGCTTAACTAAAAGTCCGTTAAGCGCATCGGCGTCATTTTAAAAGCCATTTTTAGTATACACATCATCGGGATTTGGGCCAGTGCGGTAATTTTGATTTAAACAGTTGATTTTACGCATCTCATCAGCCGTTAACTCAAAATCATAAATATTAGCATTTTCAGCAATCCGATCGGGGTGTGATGATTTTGGAATGACGATATAGCCATTTTGTAAATGCCAGCGTAAAGTGACTTGCGACACCGATTTATTATACCGATCGCCAATATTCACCAAAAGCGGATCACTCAATACTTTATTGCGAGCTAAAGGTGACCAAGCTTCAATGGCGATATCATGCTGGTGCAAATAGCGGACTAAATCAATTTGCGTTAAATAAGGATGGATCTCAATTTGATTAATCATAGGTTTGATATTGGCTTGACTGGCTAAAAGTTCTAAATGCGAAATATGAAAATTACAGACACCAATTGCCCTGACACGCTTTTCTTCATAAAGTTTTTCAAACGCTCGCCACGTTTCAAAAAAGGTACTATTAAGTGGCCAGTGCACTAAAAACAGATCAAGATAATCAAGTTGGAGATCTTTCAACGTTTGTTCATAACCAGCTAAGGTTTTTTCATATCCTTGATTTTGATTGCTGATTTTGGAGGTGATAAATAAATCTTTTCGGTCAACACCACATTGCTTAATCGCCTGCCCAAGCTGTTTTTCATTTTGATAAAGCTCAGCAGTATCGAATGAACGGTACCCAACCTTAGTGGCAGTGTTTACCGCCTTTATTACCTGATCTAAATCGGTTAATTTATAGGTACCAAAACCAAGCTGCTGCATGGCAACATTGTTGCCCAAATCTATTTTAGTATTGATAGATAAATTCATTGCCCGCTCCTTTACCCATTATTTTATAACTTCATTAATTATAACGACATGATAGATATATTCAATGAATTAAACTTAATAGCGCTATGCTTCCCCTCGCCACTCTTTTTCAAACTGGTTAACGAACTGAAGCATAAACTCATGCCGCTGTTTTGCTAGCTGTTTCGCTGTGGTTGTATTGAGCATATCTTTCAGTAAAAAAAGCTTTTCATAAAAATGATTGATGACCGTGTTAGGTTGTTTGTAGTTATCTTCGTTAAGTTGCGTTCGGGGTGATATGGCAGGATTGTGCATAATATTATGTCTGTTACCGCCATAATAAAAAGTTCGACCAATACCAATTGCGCCAATGGCGTCTAAACGATCAGCATCTTGAACAATCTGCCCTTCGAGCGATAATTTTTTTACTGAACTTAAGTTTTTCCGATAAGACATATTTTCGATAATATCGAAAATCTGATTGATTTGTGTTTGTGTTAAGTTTAGCGAAAATAAATAATCCCGCAATTCACTCACCGCTTGATTAACATCAGCAACCACTTTTTCGTCAATCACATCATGTAAATAGGCGCTCAATATCACGATAAAAGCATCGGCGTTAGCTTCGTTAATCAATATTGCCTGTGCCAAGCTAACCACTCGCTCAATATGCGCAATATCATGCCCGGAAAAATCATGGGCTAACTTTTGCGCAACATAGGATTGCACCGCTAATATCACAGATTGTTGTTGGTCGTTTATTCGGGCAGCTAATTTTGTATTCATAAGTTTATAAAAATGATAACGGTTAAATATTCGGTTGGATTAACTTTATAAAAGCAACAAATCGTGAGTGATAAATGAAGGAAATTATCGCATTGTTGACTCAACAGACACCATTTACAGTTTATTAAATAAATTTAAGCAAATTATAGCAAACTGTAACCTATCGCTAAAAGCCTTATCATTGAATAATATTAAGCTAATAATAGGCGAATTGGACAAATGAAAATAATACGTAAAATTCAGATTCAACAATAAATCCGCACAATAAATAAACAATAACCATTAAAAACCGACAGTAATTAATGTTTTTTTTATATTTTCTTTAATTTTCCCTTGATTGTTTTCATCAATAGCGAGCGTTAGAATGCCAAACCTAAATTTCATCGAAGCAGATTTTTGGAGTTGATTAAGTGAAAATTTCAGCGCGTAAAGTTTTGCCATGGCAATTGATAGAAGACTTCACTCGCTATCGTCAATTTTTAGCTTTACTTCTAGCCTTATCTATTTTTTTTGTTGCGTTAATCGTTTGTTGGGAACTGTTAAAAACAATTAATCTGCAAGATATCAAAAATGCTTTTGATAAGCTTTCATTTCGTGCGGTGCTGTTTGCCTGTCTGTCAGCGATGGGGAGTTATATTATGCTGATATGCTATGAATGGTCAGCCGCTCGTTATGCCGGCGTGGATTTGAAACGATCAACTATTGCAGTCGGTGGCATTTGTGCATCAGCCATAGGTAATGCCGTTGGGTTATCGGCGTTATCCGGCGGTGCAATCCGTTGCCGGCTCTATTTTAAGTATGGTTTAACCACCATTGATGTTGCCAGAATGTCAATTTTCGTCACTTTGTCGTTAGGTTTTACCTTACCACTGCTCGCCGCCGTTGCAGCATTAATTCACCCCCACGACACCATGTTAGCTTTGCATTTGTCGGCGGGACAGGTTTGGCTTATTGCTGGTGGCGTTGTTGGGCTTTATGCCGGGCTGTTACTCTATTTATATTGTCATCGACTAACCCAAAGACCAAATCCAGATAGTCAATTATTTCAATTTTTACACTGGTCAATCCGCCTGCCTAACTTAAAGCTGGCAAGTTGTCAGTTTCTCATCACATTATTTGATGTCCTATTAGCCGGAGCCATTCTCTACTTTCTTATCCCCAATCAGCCCAACTTTATCACCTTTATTATGATCTATATTATTGCATTAGTCGCTGGGGTATTAAGTCATGTTCCCGGTGGTGTTGGGATATTTGAAGCCATTATGTTAGCGGCATTTTCATCGCAAATTGGCGCAGCGCAATTAACCGTTGCACTCATCATTTATCGAATCATTTATATCCTTTTACCACTGATTCCGGCCAGTATTTTGTTGTTAATCAACGAAGGCAAACAATTTTTAACTGCTCCGCAAGTTGACGAAAACGAAACCGGCATTGCCGCAGCCATTATGGCGGTTTTAGTCTTTGTTGCCGGCGTGGTGATGATGTTTTCCAGCATCATCCCCGGGTACAATCATCCATTTGTCACCACTATCATACCAAATAAAGTGGTCAGCCTTGCCCACTTAAGCGCCAGTTTAATTGGTGTACTGTGTTTACTGCTGGCAATGGGGCTACGTCGCAGACTATATAGCGCTTGGAACGTGTCGATTATTTTATTGGTTTTAGGTAGCTGTTGCTCGCTGTTAAGTGGACTGCATTGGATTGAAACCAGTTTTTTATCCGCTATAACCTTATTATTGATTAAGTTTAGAACGACCTTTTATCGTAAAAGCCGATTGCGAGTTTTACCTTATTCATTGAAATCCTTTGCAATCTGTTTTTGTTTGATTGCTCTGTTGGTTTGGTTGACACTATTTATCTACCAAAACGCGCCTTACAACCAATCTTTGTGGTGGCAATTTGAGTTAGATAGTCAAGCACCTCGAGGATTAAAAATGGCGTTAGCAAGCTTTATTTTACTCACTTGTATTATGCTCTATTGGCTATTTCGACCTTCGTTACCGGTTATCAATCTGCCGAAGCAAGAGGAGTTAAATAAAGCTTATCAAATCATCCTCAATTCCAAACAGCCGGAAGGTTTGCTTGCCATGAATGCCGATAAATCGCTGTTATTTAACCAAACACAAACCGCTTTTATCATGTATGCCAAACGTAGACGAAGCATGGTTGCCCTTTACGATCCTATTGGTGATAGTGGTGAGCGAGCTGAGTTAATTTGGGCTTTTCGGGATTTATGCGATCAACATCATTTACGGCCGGTATTTTACCACGTTAAAGCGGCCAACTTACCTTTTTATATGGATATCGGCTTGCAAGCGATTAAACTGGGGGAAGAGGCTTTAGTTAATTTAGCTGAATTTGACTTAACCTCAAAAGGCTATAAAGATCTGCGTTACACATGGAATCGTGGTCAGCGTGACGGGCTGAGTCTTAAATTTTATGCGCCGGGTACTGCTCCGTTAGATGAGTTAAAAACCGTGTCGGATGCCTGGCTGAGCAATAAGCATACCAAAGAGAAAAAATTCTCGTTAGGCTCTTTTTCTAAACAATATTTAGATCGTTTCACCATTGCCACCATTGAGTATCAAGGGCGCATTATTGCCTTTGTAAACTTACTTGAAACTGACCAACATTACTCAGCAAGCATCGATTTAATGCGAGTTGTGCAAGATATTCCAAAACTGACTATGGAATTTTTAATGGTTGGCTTGATTTTGCATTATCAACAAAAAGGATTTAAATATTTTAGTTTAGGCATGGTACCGCTGGCCGGAATGCAACGGCGCCGAGGCGCACCGATAATCCAACGATTAGGCGCATTAGTCTTTCGCCGTGGTGGACGCTTTTATAACTTTCAAGGATTAAGGCGATTCAAAGATAAGTTTGCCACACATTGGGAGCCACGTTATATGGCTGTTCCGACCGGGCTCGATCCTTTAGTTGCCCTTATTGATACCACCATACTGATTTCAGGTGGTATTACCGGATTAAAAAAAGGTAAGAAGTCATAATATGAAAAAGACATTACGCTATATTTTACTGTTTTTGATGCTGGTGCTCATTACGTTACTTGTCTTTGCTGGTCTGTATTATTATAAAAAACGGCAAAGCGCTGCAGTCAATACGATAACCATTGACTCGAATTTTTCAGTATTATCAGCAACACCGAAAACATCAGCGGAAGCCGCTGCTATCATTGTTGCTACCGAAGAAAACCATTTCAGCGCTCAACAACTGCTTAATTTATCTAAAAGCACGGGGGCAAAACTGGTACAATTTGAATTAAAACCAAATGCCAGTTGCCTTGAGCAGCAAAACCGCTTTGATCAAGCTAAAAAAATCCTTAACGAGAGCCACTATGTGGTCGCCGGTATGCAAGAAGGCGCAGCGTTTGCCTATCGGTGGTTAACTGAGCAACAAAGTGATAATGCCAAAGCGCTATCAATTGAGTTCACACTAGACCATAAAGATTGTGATGCCCCATTACCCTCTCAAGCCAGCCATGGCAGTTGGCAGGTTATTTGGAACAACCCACCCGATGAAGCTGTGGCTGTGTTTCCTCGTGAACAAAAAAAGATTAATGTCACAACGTCTATTGGTGAGTATCAGGCCTCGCCGGTTGAGTTATTAAGTTTACATTTATCATCGATTTTATATGGCGAGCATGAACAATTACCGGTCATTGAATTGCCCGCTAAAGATAAACAAGCTCACCCGGAAACCGTCACTTTCTACTATTCCGGTGACGGTGGTTGGCGGGATTTAGACAAAGTATCCGCCGAATATATGGCGTCAAATGGTTATTCGGTGGTTGGCGTAGATGCATTAAAACTATTTTGGCAACATCGTTCAGTCGAGCGCAGTAGCAAAGATTTAGCCTATTTAATGCAACAATACCGTGATAAATGGGGCACAAAGCGCTTTGTACTGGCTGGCTATTCGTTCGGCGGTGATATCTTACCGGCACTTTATAATCGCTTATCCCCACAAGATCAACAAGCCGTACAAGCTTTGGTATTGATCGCCTTTTCCAAAGATGCTAACTTCGAAATTGAGATCAGCGGCTGGCTAGGACAATCCGGTCAAGAGATGAAAACAGCACCGGAAGTCGACAAAATTCCAACTAATAAACTCTTTTGCATCTATGGCGAGGAAGAACAAGACGAAACCGGATGTCTGCAACCACAAATGAAAGGCGAAACGGTCGAACTCCCCGGCGGTCACCATTTTGATAATAATTACCCCCACCTCGGGCAAATCATTATGGATGCTATCGATAAACGCATAACCCCTTAACATACAGTAAAAAGGGGCACAAGCCCCTTGTAGTCACTTATTTGATTGATTAGATCAATGCTTAGTGAATCTGAATTTTCCTTCCGATAACAACACCCCAATAAGGGTTGATAACGTACCGATAGCGGCTATCCATGTGAAAGGCTCATTTAACATCACAACTGCGGCAATAATGGTCAAAATTGGCACTAAATACAGGTAGATACTAATTTTTACCGCACCAACTAATTTCACTGCATAATTCCAGGAAGCAAAACAGATCGCCGAAGCCCCTACGCCTAAAAATAGGATATTAAAAAGATTAGCTGAGTGCGTGAAGCGATCAAGTCCCCATTTAAAATCAAACAGATATAACGCCGGGAGCATCATCACTAAACCATAGAAAAAGAATCGTCGTGTTAATAAAATTGTATTGTATCCATAATGACTGCATTTTTTGGTTAAGATTGAATAACATGCCCAAAACAAACAGGCACCGACCGCAAGCAGATCACCCAAAGGATTAAGCGACAACACATATTTACCATTCAAGCTGATTAAGCCAACACCAAAAATAGCAAATAAACACCCGATATAAAATCGCTTCGCTGGCCGTTCAGTTCTTAAAAAGAAGATCGATAAAAGTGCGGTAAACACGGGCGCTAATGTTGTGATCACTCCGACGTTTGAAGCGGTGGTATAAGTTAAGGCAATATTCTCACATAAAAAATAACAAGTTACACCACAAAACCCGGCGCACAAAAACATCAGTTCTTGCTTAAATCCTTGCCAAGCAAATATCCGTGGCGCCAAAACCCAAAGCATTAAGTAACCCAACCCAAACCGGTAAAATAAAATTTCAATGGGTTTAAAATCGATCAACAGTACTTTTGTGGCAATAAAGGTAGTTCCCCAAAGAAACACGGTCATCAAAGCAATTAGATGTCCTTTGGTTTGGCTGGAAAATAACATAGAAATTCTCTTAACTTACAGTCGATATGGCGGGCAAGCGCTTATTCTAATCATTAACATTAAAATTTTTTCAAGCCCTTGATAAAAATAACAATGATACTACTTTATTCATAGCTGTCAAAATTGGACAGATAGTGTTAGTTATCAAGCTATGGCACAAGATGCAAAGCCTTAAAAGATTAAAACTTAAAGCGAAAATAGCAACGTTGATTAAAAAGAGCATGGACGCCTAAAGGCAAACGACAGGCAAAAAAAATCCACTCAAAATTGAGTGGAGGGCAAAAAAATGAATTAACGTAATCTGATAATATAGACAACGGTAATAACAAAAAGTTCCAACTTATTTTAAAAAATTTATAATATTTATTAAAAAATATTATAAACCCTTGATTTATAATGATTATTATTTTTTTAATTTTTTTAAAAAAATAAAATTTCTTTAGCTATTTAACAAAAAACCCGGCTTAAACTGTCATACAAAAAAATAAATAATTAAATCCCGACATCAACAAATATTAAGCTTTTTACTAAAACGTAGGGTATTTCTGAAACTTCTTGACAAGATTGGGGCTTGCTTAATTCTTAATGCGCTATATTCGGATTCGGTATTGCACATTTAATCACCGAAAACTTTAAGCAACGGTAATCATTTAAAAAAAATCTCGAAACTTTTATTTATTATCTCCTATTAAAAGATTTTATGTTCTTCTCTATTTTAAATGATGATTTTTATACTAAAACATAGGGTTTTTCTGAAACTTCTTGACAAGATTGGGGCTAGCTTAATTATCAATGCGTTATATTCGGATTCGGTATTGCACACTTAATCACCGAAAACTATAAACAACGGTAATCATTCTTTTAAAAGAAAAACCTCCAAACTTTTATTCATTATCTCCTATTAAAAGATTTTATGTTCTTATCTATTTTAAATGATGATTTTTATACTAAAACGTAGGGTATTTATGAAACTTCTTGACAGGATTGGGGCTAGCTTAATTATCAATGCGTTATATTCGGATTCGGTATTGCACACTTAATCACCGAAAACTATAAACAATGGTAATCATTCTTTTAAAAGAAAACCTCCAAACTTTTATTTATTATCTCCTATTAAAAGATTTTATGTTCTTCTCTATTTTAAATGATGATTTTTATACTAAAACGTAGGGTATTTCTGAAACTTCTTGACAAGATTGGGGGCTAGCTTTATTTGAAATAGTAGGTTTCTGTCCTGATAGAATGTCAATGTTTATCAATGCACCGTCTTTAATTTAAAGCTTATTGGATTGGTGCCCAACTTATATTAACGCAGTGCAGGTGACAACCTTAATACTGTCACTAAAAGTGTGGTAGATAAGATTTTTAGCACAGCAAAAGACGAAAAACCAACTGAAAACGGGGCTTATCTAAATTTAGGTTAACTTGTATTCCCCCTTGAATTGACCTATAATGCCCCGATATTGTTAGTTAATAACAAATCACAATTGGGGCTGATTCTGGATTCGACGGGATTTGCGAAACCCAAGGTGCATGCCGAGGTGCGGTAGGCCTCGTAAATAAACCGCAAAAAAATAGTCGCAAACGACGAAAACTACGCACTAGCAGCTTAATAACCTGCATAGAGCCTTCTCTCCCTAGCCTCCGCTCGTAGGACGGGGATAAAGAGGAGTCAAACCCAAACGAGATCGTGTGGAAGCCTTGCTTGGGGCGGAAGCATTAAACTTAATCAAGCTAGTCTATCGGTAGCGTGTTTGTCCGCAGCAGGTAGGCGAAATTTAAAGACAAACTACGCATGTAGTACCAAGGATGTAGAGATTTCGGACGCGGGTTCAACTCCCGCCAGCTCCACCAATTCACTATTTCGTAAGATTCTTTTAACCCCACTAAAACACAAAAAATACAGTAATATCAAGCCTTAAAGGCTATTTCAGTATTCCGTAAGTACCAACAAGATACATTTATCCGTGTAGCAAACTAAAATTATTTTTACTGACAAATATCAAGATAAATTAATGTATATTGAAAGTGTATGATTATGTAATAAGTATATTACTATCCTGAGATTGGTTAAGAAATAAATTGTAATACTTTATTGGAGCTATACTTATGCGGAAAGAATTTTATGAGTATGATCGATATGTAACCATTTTTCACTATAATAAATGGGATAAATTTTTTACACATAAAGAAGATAATTACTATCAACAAAAAGGAATTGGACTTCCTGCAAACTCAACTGATATAGAATTACCAAGTCAAAAATTACCAAAAGGACAGATATATGTTTTTGAAAATGATCAATGGATTGTAAAAGAGGATATATTCCCCAGAACTAATTTGATTGAAGAAAATTATATTTACAATAAGGAATGTTCAATAAAACAATTTCAAATTGAATCATATAGTTTTCTTCAAATGCCAAAATATGAAGAAATAGAAAGATTTACCAATCCAGAATTGCAGTCTTTAATGATTGTTAATAAGCATTTATTAATTCAACACGAATTTATAGATATTGTAAAATTTCATGAAGAAAATATAAAGAATTTACAAAATCCATATCAACTAATGCAACAAGAACAAAATCCATTTATTCTTTATAGGTTAAAAACAGAAGGGTTAATACTTTCCATTAGAAGCTTATTTGATGAGCTGGTTCAATTGACATATGTTACTTGTTATAAAAGTATTTTCAAGACAAGAAACAAAATTGAAGTGGATTGTATAGGAGATTTATTTTCAACTAAAAAAAATAGCACTTATCCGCTTTGTAAACAGATTCTCATTGGTAATGGTATTGATTATTATGAAGATAATACTGAGTTTTTAAAAACCATTAATAATCTTTTTAATTCAATTAAGCATAGTGTTCTTCATTATGAGGCAATGTTATTATATTCAGATGTTCCTAATGTTGTTTCTTATTATAAAAAAAGTAATTATTTCTCAAAAAATGATGTTCTATTTTTTAATCACTCCTTATCTCAAATAATGTTTGGATTTCAAAGTAATTTTAGAAGAATCATTAACAATCAAAAAAAGTACTTGCTAAGTATAAAATAATTAAATGTATATAACTGTATATTAAAGTATTATTTGCGTCTAGGCTGATCCCCGAACATTCGCAACCTTAGCGAACTGGCGCAAATATCTATTAGGGGCGTGAGGAATGTAAATGGTTAGTTTTGCTAAGATGAGAGTATTCGAGTAAGTTGAAAATTACCGATAATCGAGACAAAAGAGCTTGCTTTATTATTACGTGATTTAGAACCATATATGAAAATAAAAGACATACCTGCAGAATAACCTAGTTAGTTGTTATCATTTGTTATCTTATAAACCGCTTAATGAAGTGACCCCCAAGTAATTGGTTGTCCAACTATTGGGGGTCACTTCACAACTGCGGTTTTTTTCAAAATTTAACGAACAAGCATTTTTTTGTTATAAAAACAAACTTTTATTTATTTTATAAGCAACTATCTTGCACAGATATATTTTAAAGAAGCTTTAGTGATCGCTTTCACCAAAACCCCTATCTTATTTTAATCAACAATAATCCGTCCATGTAATGGCTGAATTGGGCGATTATTATTATGGTGCATAATCGAATGGAATTTTTCGATTTGTTCTTCTGAGGCATGGCTTTGTTGTTCTAACACGATCCACCTTACCCCTTCTGTACATGGTGGTGTTGTTAATGATCCGCTAAAACGGTAATAACTTAATTCTTTTGGGAATAACGCCTTAATATCAACTGCGTTGGCTAAAACGGCTGTATTTCCTGATTCTGTCGGCATTTGTTGCCATGCTTTTGCTAATTCTGAATTGGCTTCACCTTTATTAAACATTAATGCAATTACTGCCAATTCATCATCTTGGTTTTTATAAACAAAGTGTGCTGCCATTGGAAAATATTTGCCTTTAATGGTGTTTTCACTCGGCGTATGGAAATGAAATTGTTGTAATGTGAAAATTTCATCGTCTAGTTCTAATTGGTTATTTCCGGAAACATCGATCTCAATAGTATGGCCGTTATTAATGATATTTTGCTGGCCGGCTTCAAAAGTAAGTTTGAGTTCGCTATGCTCTGTTTTTAAAACATGATCGATATTGATTGGCGATTGATTTTTACCATTTTCACAAGTTGAATATTCCGGTGAGAGTTTTCCCCAGTTTTCTGGTTTTTCCTGCCCTTCATACCCCCAGTGAGGATGATGTTCGGCTGCGGCGCAAGATAAGCTTGTTGCCATAAACATTGCGATAATTGCGTTATATTTCATGCTACACTTCAAAGAGAATAATAATTTAGTGTATAAATTGTATACCTCATCGATGAAAATGTCTTGATGAATTATATATTTTTTGCCTCTTTACCTAAATAACACAACTTGAACTTATATTTAGTACTATTTTCGTCTATTTGCAATGATTTAACTATGATTGATAGTTTATAGATGATTGTTTTATTTAATAGATATGAACAAATCTTATCGGGATATCAAATTTGAAAAGCTTTTTTATTTAAAGTAGTGGTCTAAAAAAGTGATAAAAAAGGGCTATTAAGCCCTTTTTATTTTGTATAAATCATAAACAATTAGAAGTTATAACGTATACCCGCTAATAAATCAACAGAACTTAGCTTTCCACTAGCTTTGAAATGAAAATCATCATAACTACGTTTTAAAGTAAGTTTACCCGCATCGACATAACGAGCAGTGAAGTCGATATCTAAATTATCTGAGACTTTATAAGCAACACCAGCAGCAACATTCCATGCAAATTTAGTTTTTGATCTAGAGAATTGTATGTAATCTGCTTCATCATCAAATTCATATCTTTCATCATATCTATGTTCTAATTTTGCAAAAGCAAGACCAATACCCGCTCCCACAAATGGCGTAAATGATGTGCCTGTTTCAATATCATAATAACCATTAAGCATTAAAGTATTCATGCGAGCTTTAGTTCTTTGGGTTGTATGATATAAATCATCGTCTTCATCATAATAACTTTTATGTTTTTTATCATCTAAGTTACCACGTAAAGTAAATGATAACTCTGCTCTGAAAGGAAGATCAAAAGCTGGTTTGAAGTTATAACCAATATTTAATGAGCCAGCGAGTTTGCCATCACTAATTGAACCGATTTTATAACTTTCGCTCCAGTAGTCATATCCATCATCATAGCTATAGCTATCTTTTAGGCTACTAGCTTTTAAAATACTTGAACCTAATTGACCACCTACATAAAAACCAGATGTTTGAGCATGAGCAAAACTTGAGAAGCAAGCGATTGCCGTTAAGGCGATGAGTGTTTTTTTCATATTAAATTTCCTTTTTTAAGTTGTTGCACTTATCCATTGAAACAAAAGTTTAACTAAGTAGTGACAAAAACACAATAAATTAATCATTAATGTTATTTATTTAACTTAATCTTTTTAGCTATTTTACTTATATATACCAGGAAAACACCGCTCAGAAAACGCACAAAAAAAACACTATAACTCAAACAATTCGAATAAAGAAACTCAAATTTATTATTTTATAAGTTCATTTATACTAAATTGGGCACAAAGGACACTATATTTATGTAAAAACCAATAAACCCTCGTTTATTTCCATAATTAAATTCTTATAAAAATCATCGAATTGTTTATAAAAATAATTCAATAAAATGAGATGGAATGAGTGTAAAATTTAATCAATAATGTTATATTTGCCTAAAATTTGATAATGATTGAATTGAGGAGTTTAGCTTAGTCAATCATGTCCGTTAGTTGTTCCTTGTTAATAAAATAAAAGGTTGTATTGTAAATGCTGAGAATATAACTCAGAAGGTGTCGCTGGCAAAAGAAATACCTATTTTTCATCAGATGCCAGATATAAAAATATATGGTATCCCAAATAAGAAAATCTAAAAGAAAATGAAAAAAATAGCCCTCAGTTTACTTATTCCCTTTATCGCTAATTGCAGCGGAGGAAATGTGTCTAACGCCATTAAAAAAAATATAGAATCAGAAGAAGTAATCTTTATTCTTAGTAATTCCCTCACCCTAATAAATGGTAAAAAAATCTCATTATCAAATATATATGCTATACCTGACAGTATAGATTCTATACAAGTGGATAATGTGCAATTTGAAGCAACATTATCTGATTATTGTGGGAAAGGAAATTATATATATGATGAAGAAAAAATGGATGGTTTTTTACCTAAAAAACTCGAATTTATTCTTTATTATCAATATAAAAAGAATAATACAGAACCCACTGCATTTAACTTTAAACAAGATAATGCAAATCTTTACTTAACCGTTGCTAACAATAAAATAATTACAAAATATTGTAGTAAAACAAATATACGAACACGAAATACCGCATTTTTATTAAAGGTTTATTCAAACGGAGCTAGATATAATTTACTGGCTATTAATGATGTAAAAACTATCGAATAAATATTAAAACAAGAAAACAATAAGTTAAAAGAGAAACATATCCTCTAAACAACCACAAGAATGTTGACTGGATAATGTTGTTCTTATTCATTGCTATGCTTTTAAGTCTGAAAATATTTTACTTAAAAGCTGAACTAGCAAAAAATAATAGTCACGTTTTTCTTTTTGGCATAGTCTAATACTTTTTGGAAAACTCCTTTCATATTTTGAACTTGAAGTAAAATTTCTTCTGAAATTTCTGCTCCGTTTAGTTTTGCGTTGGAATATTTTGCAGTATTATCAATATAATTTTTCACGGTTTTCTCCATTACTTTCCCTAACGGTGGAATTTTCGGTTTATTACTTCTTTATTGGGTAATAATCTAGTCCTTTTATATTATTATTTTTTAAAAGTTGATATAGCTTTTGCGATACAAAGACTTCTTTATAATTGGCATGACCGGAACCAAAATTTTCTTGAGATACAAAAAAATCAAAATTTCCAGGATGATTTTCAAAAGACGGAAAAAATCCTTTATTGTTTAAATGAAACCTAGTAATTTCCCACTCTGGGATATGTGTTTTCTTATCTATATTATTATCATTTATATTTAATTTAGATGAGGATATTCCTTGTGGTAACAATTGAACTACTGTAACTAGAGGTTTTTGATTACCATACCCAATTACACTTTTGCTTTGTATATTTAGTGGTTTAAATATATTTTCATAAATTGAAGGTGTAGTAAAAAATGTATCTTCAAGCCAATATATTGTTCCTATACCTTTTTTATTCCATTTAGGTTCGCTTAATAATGAGATACTTCCAATTTGCTTTCCTCTAATAATTCCAAAATTTTCACTTTTTTTTGTTATTTCAAATACGTTCTTTAAATAAGGAAAAACATTAAAAGGAAATTTTTCCAATTCATCATTTCCATCTAAGACTTCTGGTTGAGGATATCCCAATATTTTACTAGATTTAATTGATAAATAATCGGCATTAATTCTTTCGTTTTCTGAAAATTCTGTTTTGGCAACAGTAACATAGTTTTTATAATTGCTTCCGAATATGGATTGAAGTTGCTCGTTCATTTCGTCATTTTCATAGAATGTAAAAGCATCACATCCCACATCGACATAAATATTTATATTTTTTAATTTACGAACTTCTTTTAAGGAAAAATTTTTAAAAAATCGATATTTTATTTTCATATTGATTAAATCCATGTATCAATTTTTTTAAACTTTTTCTATTATCCTTTCATAGGATAATAATTTAAACCTTAATATTGTTAATTTTTAATATGTTATAAAGTTTTTTTTAAGTTATTGTATTTCTTTCAGTTAATCCTCCTGTACCAAAATACTCAAAAATCAAATTCACCGGGTGAAGAATCAAAAGATGGATAATAAGAATCATCACTTAATACATATTTATCAATATCCCAATTTACAATATGTGTTTTTTCTTTGATTTGAGTTTTATTAATCATTAAATGAGATTTACTAATCCCTTGTTGAACTATTTGTACAACATTTTCTAATTTTGTTTGAGTTTTATAATTGATAACTGGCAAAGATTTAATATTTAAAGGTCTAAATATTTTTTCAAAAACTTCCGGTTTTACAAAAAAAGCATCTTCAATGTTATTTGCCGATGCAATTTCATTTCCTATCCAATTAGGTTCATCTTCTAAAGAATAATAGCCGTTTTGATTTCCTCTTAATATTCCAAATTGTTTGTCAGTATTAATTATTTCAAAGACACCTTTGTAATAAGGGTATATATCAAATGGATATTCGTATTCATCTACAATAGATTCGTCATCTGGTTTTGCATATCCCAACATTTTATTTGCATATATATTTAAATACGGGGCTAATGCTCTATCTTTTCCTGAAAAATAACCTTTCTTTTGAGCAACATTATCCCAATCCTTATACAACATATTTTTTATTGGTTCAAAATTTTGATTATTTTCCTCAATTTCAAATGAATCCCACCCTTCTCCTACATTAATTCCTAATTTTTCTAATTTACTTTGTTCTTCTTTATTAAAATTTTTAACAATTCTATATTTTATCTTTATGGTTCTAAACTTTTTAATATTTCTAGTTAATTTTTATCTAATTCTTTAATGCATTTTTCTTTTGCTTTGTTAACATCTCCCGATATATCACCATAATGACTTTCTTTAATTCCTAATTTCTTTCCATATAAATCTTGAATCGTGATAATCATTCCGCTTAAGGCATATGGATTGGTTTCATGTCTGATCGCTCCATTAATATACTGGGTAATTTTTAATTTCGTTGATTTATGTCGAAACCAAATTTGTCTCATTGCCGCAGCGCCACATTGACGTAATGTACCTTCCGGATCATTTAACATTCGTTCATTTAAATAGACTAAGTCTTTTGCAGTGCCAACCCAGCCCAATACAATGATACAGGCAAAGCGTAATTCATATTCAGGCGATTTTATTTCTTGGATGGCGAGTTTTTTGACTTTAGAATATCTTAAATGTCCTAATATTTTAATCAATTCAGCTTGCTTTTGAGGTGTTTTTTCTTGTTCAAATTTTTTTAATAGAAACTCCCCGACTTTAGTTTTATCTCTTTCATTAACGACTTCTGAGTAAAAGAAAGATTTTATTAAGTCTCTTTCACCACTATCCAAATTCTTATTATTCATTAATAAGTAATGATACTCTAAAAAATCATTGGAATCTGATGATAACAAATCTTTTTTTAATTCAAAAATATGATCCATAAACTCATCTGTTCCAATGTATTTTTCATATTTTGCTTTTAATTCTTCTATATTCATATTACTGGTGTCCTAAAAGGATTAAGAAAGTTAAAATTTGTCTTATCATTATTTATTATTATTGAAAGGTGATGATCTTTCTTCTCCAGAATTTTTCCGGCATTACGTTTGGTATTTTTAATAACTAAAAGAATGCACAATAAATATTATGGTAAATCTAAATATTCGGGCTTTAAAATATTCTGATAATCTAATAAATATTCATAATCTTTGTAATTCTGAGGTTTTCTTATCCAGTTATGGGATAAGTTTACTTTTGTCTCTTTTTCTTCATAATTCATACTAAATTCCGGCCTTTTTGTTTCTGTAATGGTCTCAACATTCATAATGCCATTATCTCTAAAAAGAACTTTGTTGGTTATTCTTTTATCTGCATCTTCATCATATAACTCAAACTGGCGTAAAAATATCCTACCATCAACGTCTTTATTATACGCCCCCTTTTCTTTATTATAAATCATATAAAGATAGACAAATAGTTCTCCATTATTATAAGTTAAAAAAGTTACACTTAGCTTTCTAAAATAATTATTTACGCATGCTATAGGTTCACCATCTTTAAAAAAAGTAACATAGTATTCTTTATCATTATCAAAAGCATATTTAGCCCAATCCTCAGCATTATTGAGATGTTTTTTGTCTTCTGCTGTGGGTTTATTCTCAAGACTAAGGGTTAATATATTGTCTAAAGTGCCTTCTTCAGACATAACCTCTTTCATAAGGTCATTGTGTTCTAAGAATTTTAATGTATACATATTGTTTAATTTTTATAAATTTTATAATCCCAGTAATTTAGAAATGTCATCTATTATAGTAACTTTTTTTCCATGTAATTCTCTCAAAGCACTATTCATTACCATATTAAAACTTCTCCCTCTCATGATATTTTGAAAGCATGTTTGGGATTCCCTTATCATTGTAGAAAAACAAGGCAGCGCATTATGCACCAGCCAAGCGAGTTTGCCGACAAAGTAGGTGTGCCAGCCTTCAACTTCAAAATTCTAAACTTCTTTCTTAGTATAAAGATAGTTTTACCCTTTTACACGATACCATTTTTTATTTTTGGTTTGTATGTGGTATTATTCGGTGAAGTCGGCGGCATCTTTCCAGCCTTCTTTGGTGTAAAAAGGGTGTTCGGCGGTAGTTTCAATGGTTTGGCCTTCCAGCTCTATTTGTACGGTAGTGTCTGTCTCTTAGCGGATAATGACGTTACTTTTTTAGGCTTATTTTGCCACTGGTTTGGTTTTGAGACAATCAGAGATCGCTTTCTCGTATTTGTTCTATTTTTTTTATGCCTTACTGCGTGTGAACAAGCGTTCCGATAGGTTTGGCAGAGTTTTCCGGTGTAAACTCAGGTGTTCAAAATCATTATGAGCATGAACATTGGGGATTTAATATAGATTTTATACATACTACTATTTAATTAGGAAAATAATGAAAACGATAGCTATACTTTTACTCATTAGCTTTTTGACTTCTTGTGCTTATGCGCATAAAGAGGAAAAAATAAGCATAAACTCTAGCAAAGTCATTATGTTAGACCATGATCCTGTTTTAATTCAGTTAGGCAGTAAAAAATTAGCATTAAAAGGATTAAACCCAGAAGACTTTTCACTGGTACAAAAAGGTAAGACGCTTTTTATCATTAAAAAGCTGTATCTGGGTATAGATGATCTCCAAATTGAATTTATAGATAACAAGGATCAAGATTTCCTATTAACTGGTGAAATAGAATATGCGGTTTCTCAAGACTTAATTGATAATATTGATAGGGGAAATGTATTTTTACCATTTTCTTTTAAAGAAGATATACTGCTACATAACAATAAAGGTAAATTTATTTTATCAACAGCGATTAAAACTACACCACAGCTAGAAGCCATTTGCCAAGAAAGATATTTTAATGAGATCAGGAAAGAGTCTTATTTGGTTCAAAAACAGTTCTATCAGAATGAAATAATCGATAACCCAGAAAAATATAAGGATTGTTGCCCTGAGTATATTGAATATGCAAAGAAGTTTTTATCTAAAAAAGAGCGTGATTTTCACTCATTACAAAGCCTGTTTGTTGAATTTACCTATAAAAAAATAACGTTAAACATGGGTGATGGTTATCATATCGTCTTTAATAATATTAGTGATTTTGTTCCTGAATAAAAATGAGTGATTATGCGGATTGTATTAGTTTAACTAAATAGAAATAAAATACATACCGTATATAATATTCATTTATCTATTTATAACTTTCGAGAAATCCCTAATATCTATGCATAAAATAATTATTTTACTTACATTGACTCTATGGTTGGGTTGTTCGTATGGGCAACCGATAATAACTTATACACCTGCCACTCCCGACACAGCAAAAGATTTGTCAGGTGCACTTATATCACCACCATTAGGGCAGCGGGCAATACTCCATAAAGCAAAAAACGAAGATTCAATTGCAGAGTTGTACAATAATTTTGTTCATAGATATGGAAGTAGGGATAGCTTTTGTTCCTTACTTGGTTGTGAGGAAACCGTAAATTATAATCCTAAACTTTTTAAAATAGAATATTCAGATTATGATGAGGTTTTTAGCAGATATAATTTATATAAAGAAGAAGCGATACCTTTTATTATTTCATTCAAATACCTCAAAAAAGGCGATAAAATCTTAAAATTAGCAATACAAAAATCAGAACCTAACAGTTATCTAAATCTATCTATATATCTGTTATCCTTAAAAAATGGAGAACAGGTTGATTCTAAAAAAATTTACTATAATCACTCGGGAGAAATGGGTTTTACAGATGGTAAAATTTTTTATATAGATGAAAACCTGATCATTTCCACCCGAGACTATTCCTTTACTGAGGACGGAATAACACAAACACCGTTTTATCAATATCAACTAAATGACGAAGGCAAATTTATCCGTTACTATCCTCAAAATGGTAAGTATAAAGATAATGAAGAGCAGGGGTTAGTCGAAAATCATACCCGTGAAGGTTTGTGGATTGAGAAGAAGCTGAATGGTTATTATACTTACCGTTATACTTACCTTGAAGCAAATTACCAAAAAGGGTTACCGATTGGAATTTGGAAGTTTTATGAATTAGATTACCAAGAGAAGCCAGATGGAAATGCTGATCTATCTTCCGCTGAAAAAGGCAAACTTTTGTACACAGAAACCTATAAAGACGGTGAGCTTGTCGAACGCAAATTTGTGGATAAAGAAATTGATGAATTGAAGTAACGATAGTATATTAAACACACAATTATTTTGCTTATCACCCTCATAATTATGAACGGTGATAAGTAAACCGATATAAATGAGTAAATTAAAAAGAATAATCATTCAAAACTAATCCTTATAATGGCTGTTGGTTTTATTTGAAACTTAATAACAAGAGTCCGTTAACAAAGGATATGTAACTAGAGTATTTTTTATGATGATATCTCTAAATAATAAATTCATTATCACTACCCTATTAAACCTTTTTTATTCAGCTGTAACCCCGTTAAAAAGGAAATATGAAATGGATAGCCAAATACGATTTTAATCAACTATACCAATTAACCGACCAAGCAACTGCCTTAGACCCAATGTCTGCTTTTCGTTTTGAACGTTTTAAAGCACCTAACGAGAACACCATTATTTTAATCGGAAATAAAGATCTTAACTCCTTTGATTCAAGCCAAATAGGAGATCAAACCGTAATACTTATATCGAAAGATCGGGGCAAAAGTTATCAAGAGTTAACGCTTCCCGAACAAGAGATGAGATGGATTGACACCAGCAATGATTATTCATTAGTAGAAGCTCAAAATAGATTACCCGATAACAGTAAAAAAATTTCCCAATATCTTTTAGATAATAATAATTTAAAATTGGTAAAAAATAGATGAATATGCTTCTGATGCTAAAATCAATTATGAAAATTTTAATGGTAAATATGTCATATATTCCAATCGAGGCAATTTAAAACTGATTAATTTATTGAATCGAGAAGAAGAATACCCCTTGCCAGAAGATTTAAACAATCAGCCATTTTATTTAACCTCGCAGGATAACATTCTAACTTTACACAAAAAATCAGATCATTAGTTATGACCCTAAAACCTAAAACCAACAAATCATCAAAAGTTTTAAAAACAACTACGATATCTTACTATATCAAGATGACACTTTTATTTTGGGTAAAGCTAACCTGTTAAAAACGTCTGCAACTTTTTATAATGAAGAGGAAAAAGAGTTATATACACTTGATTCAAAAAATGTGAACTTTTACCGATATAAAAATTTTGTATGCGACTATAAACCCTTATCATCTATTTATCCGTCGAACCGATACTCATATGACTATGGACAAACTTGCTATAAGTATGAGTTAAAAGGCATGTTTACTGCCTCTAGACCTGTCGGATTTTATAAGGATAAGTTTATCATTTTAGATGCCACATTTTATGATAAAATGAGACAGATGCAGAGGTGGAAGGCTTTTAATCGGTGAGTTTGAAAAATAGGACGATGTTAAACACGCTTAGTATAATATAATTTTTTTTGATTTAATTTATCTATTAATCATATATATTTTATTGGTATCATGAGCAATTAATGGAAATGTAAAAGTCCCCAATGGTTTCGAAGAAAGAAGTTTACAGAAATATTAAAAGGTATAATGAAATATAATGAGTGTATTAATGAAAAATAAAGGAATCTTTTTTATTCTAATAATGATATTAATTTTTCCTTGTCAAGGACAAGTTAAAAATGTTTATAGTAAACAAAAGATTCAAAATGAGAGCGAAGCTAATATTATTAAAAATAATATTGTTCATATTCAATTTGATAATGCAGGGGAAGTCCATAAAAATTTAGTATCGGATCAACCGTATGATCATTTTATAATTCAAATAGAACAAGGAAATATAAAATTTAAAGAAAACTATAAATTATTAATTAGTAACTATGGTGATAGAAATGATTTAACATTTACTTTGACAAAAGTAAGTAAAAAAGAATATACCTTAGAAATTATACAAGAAACCAGACATTTAACGGTTGATAAATTCATCTTTGAAAAGGATAAAAACAACTTATTAGAATTAATATCCATGGAACAAATCCAATCGGGAAATACTATTCAAATCTGTAAATATAGTATGTCAAGAAAGAAAGGAAATGAAATTAATTTAATCATAGATTCAATTAATGATCCTCAATGTTTCAACGTTAAAAATAAATAATATTAAAAGTTAGATACATAAACAAAAAATAAGTCTACAGCCCAAAATGAAAAAAGAAGCAACCTTGCCGGACAATAAACAATCACAACCAATCAACCCGGCAACAAGTTATTACAACCTCAAACCGATTCCTATTCAGCCAAGCCTAATCAAATTGTCTATGATTTGTTACATCAATCTGATTTTCAGATTAATGTAGCGGATACCATTTTGCAAAAAAAGTAAATGTCGCGAATAAACCTAATGAATATACCTATTTAAAATTAAATCAAGCCTCTTTGGATGACAAAATTTATCTGGTTGCCAAATGTTACGGTACTCCCCGAAAAGGTAAATTAGTGCTCAGTCTTAGGGAAATTGAAAATACCGATACTACCCAAAACCTGTATTCAAATAACCCAGTTCCTTTTTAGTCAATGGAGAAGAAAAAACAGAAATGGAATACACGGTAGAGGGCTCCATTACCTATACCAAGGAAATAGTAAAAACGCTGTTAAAGTTGACAATAATAAAGAAGCGATCTATTTTCGCTGTGATATAGCTAATAATAACAAAGCGGATTATTTTATTTCTATTCATGCAGATGGCTTAACCAATTTTACTTCCGGCGCGCATGTTATCTATTATGAAGGAGATAAAAAAGGGCTAGAATTAGCTAATGATATTTTTAGTTGTTATACTGTTGTCAATATAGGAAAGAAACACCCTGATGCTAGAAATAATGTAGGAGTTCTTGAGGTAAAAAATCAAACGAAATATAAAGTTTTAATTGAGTTTGGTTATATTACACCCCCAAAAGATGCAAAAAGTATTTAGGACAATATGGACTTAATAGCAGAGCAACTTGCTCAAGGGTTAGAAATCAACATTAAATAACGTTTTAGGAATAAAATGAAAAAATTACTAATGGTGTCTATTTTTTTTGGTGGCATTTTGGCATGTGTTCAACACATTGAAGCAAAAAAGATTTCGGAAGCTACCCCTTCACATTCAGTACAAATTAAAGAATCCAATACTCCGGAGGGTTTTCTACGGTATGAATATTATATCAATGGCAATAAAGCAGCGGATTATATAAAAACTTACTATACTAAAGGCGGTCAATTAGAATCTGTGTATTATATGTCATCATATAAACCAGACGGCATTTCTGCTCAAGGATTTTACCCAAATGGAAAACTAAAATTCATCCGCTATGTAAGAGATGAAGTCAAAAAAGGAGATGTATTATATGTTATTTATTATCCTAATGGACAAATAAATCTTATAGAAACAATAGTTACTGACTCTTTAGAATTACCCAAACTCACTACTATTTACTTTGAAAATGGCGTTAAGAAATATGAAGGGTTTATGGATATGTATAATGCTACCACAATACCTGTAGGATTATGGAAAACATACGATGAAAAAGGCGATTTAATCGAAACCACCTATTATCATCCTGATGAATTAGGCAAAGACTATAAAATCATAACTCAATATAAGAATGGAAAAGTTGTTTCAAAGAAAATTTACAATTTTGATGATTTATATGAGACTGAATTAAAAGAGCTTTCAACTATACCTAAATAATAATTCAATGCATGGATATTAGTCCAATCAATAGGTTAATCTTAATATAAAATGATAAAAAAATAACAATGTAGATTGGAAATAATGAATAAATTTTTAATACTTTTAATTAGGTTTCGTAACTTCTCCAAAAGAACTAATGGAAGTTATTTATTCCGTTTCCATATCCCCGAAGGCTCTGACGAGTTAGAAGTCATAAGATAGGTTAGTGATGAAAAAATTTTTAAACTAATTAATGTTACTATTAAAACTAAAACATAAAAATAAATTGTTATGAAAGATATATTTAGCTATATCTATTCTTCGGATGTGGAAATTATTATAGAAAAAAGATTTAGAGGGATTTCCACTACAAACGCATATTACCATGAGTTTTATATAGATGGTGAAGAAACATATGTTTTGAATGAGTTTAACATAGAAGAAAAAAAATACTTTTACAGCAAGAATAATTTTCAGGTAAATAATGTTGCAGACGTTGCGGATTATAAAAAAGGAGGCTATGTGTTGCAAAAAAATGAAATGTCTCCAATAGAAAATCTAACCCCTGAAGGTATTGAGAAGCTCGCCTATAATTATTTTAAACAATTTCAATTTATAGAAATAAGTTTTAGTTTGAATTAATTATAATTGATTTAAAATTTGTTAAAAAGGGAATTATAAAAATTCCCTTTTTGTTTAATAAATTAGTAATGATAAAATGGTAACATTTTTTTATAACTAATTATTGCTGTTACGTGTTAAAATGCGTGATTCAATCCATTCATCTATTTCGCTTTCAATCCATCCGACCGCTACAGATGTAAGCTTAACATTTTTTGGAAATCTGTTTTCTGCCATTTCTTTATAAATTGAAGCACGGCACATGCCTGTTTTATGTATAACGTCTGCCAATCTAATTATCCTTTTGTTCATTTTTTCCTTCATTTAATAATTGTTTAACTATGCAATGCAATACGTGAAAGAATGTATTAATTAAGCAGTAAGATTCATTGAGTAAGAAATTTTGCTCATATTGCTTGTGTTGCTATAGTTTGAAGTAAAGTTAACTGTAGGTTTAGGGTTGGTAGATTTTTGCTTATTAAACTGTAAGACTTTACCTATTTTAGCAAATCGCACAAACTCAGCCCAACAATTTAACATTTCGGTTCTTTGCTCAAGATATAGCGACCTGTTATACGCCCTACGAACTGTATTTTTATCAATATGTGAAAGTGCTATTTCAATGATTTCTTTATCAAAATTTTGCTCATTTAAATACGTTGATGCAACGGATCGTAAGCCATAAGAAACCAATTTACCACTATATCCCATACGTTTAATAGCTACATTAGCTGTTTGAGAACTCATATGTTTATTAAGGTGCTTCTTAACCTGTGAATTAAAAACATATTTTCTATTTCCATTAATTTTTTTCATCTCCAACAATATATCTATTGCTCGTTGACTTAGCGGTACAAGGTGTTCTCGATTTTTTTTAATTTTTTCTTCTGGAACTGTCCAAATACGCTTAACAAAGTCAATTTCGCTCCACTCCACTTGTACGGCTTCAATAGGACGAGCTAGGGTGAGTAGTTGAAACTCAATAAGCAATTTAGTACAAGGTTTAATTTGTGCTTTTGAAAGTGCTTTCATAAACTCAGGTAATTCTTCTGGACTAATAGATAACAGATGTTTTGTTTGTTGCGATTCAAAAATCATATGTACTTTATTTAACTTATTTATATCCATATATCCAACATTTATGGAATAGTTCATGATTTCATTAATCCGTTGTATTAATCTGTGTAATGTTTCGAATTTTTTTCCTGCTCCAACGGTTTTCACAGCTCAATAACCCTGCTTGGCGTGATCTCTTGAATCGGTACATTTCCAATAAACGGGACAATATGCTTTTCTAAGGATTGCCTTTTTTTCAATAGTGTTCTTGGTTTTAGTTTTTTACAATAACTGCTGTTATACCACTCGTTCATCACATATTTAAAAGTGGTGCGTTGTTTATCAAGTTGTTTTTGTTGCTCCGAATTTCTATAAATTTGAGGATCTATTTTTTGCTTAAGGAGTTTGATATATTCATCTCTTTCGGAACGTGCTTCATCTAAACTTACCAATGGATAGTTACCTAGTGTCATTGAAGTTTCACGATTTGTGATTGGGGATGTATATTTAAAAGCCCATTTTTTAATGTTGTTTTTGCAAACAATAAGAACTAAACCATTTCCGTCTCTTAAATACAAGTTTTTATCATTTGCTCGACTATTTTTAATTTGATTATCTGTTAATCTTTTAATTATTTTTGGCATAGAATTCTTTTCCTTGAGGAAAAAATGAGCATTTTTGTTCACCCTCATTTGAACCCGAAAAAATATTAAATTGATAGAAAAATTGATAGATGTATATGGATAAGAGGAATACTAAAAAAAATATAATATATTGATTTATAAATAAATAGAGATGTATAGATATGAGATGAAGTGGAAAGTTGGCTCCTCCAACTGGACTTGAACCAGTGACATACGGATTAACAGTCCGCCGTTCTACCGACTGAACTATGGAGGAACACTCAACGGGGAGAATATTAACCATCAAAGGCTGCTGTGTCAATCGTTAATACACTAAATACAACCAACTGCTCACCTTATAAACAAATCACGCGATTTATATGCTATTATTAGCACTCTTTAGCTTAATATTGTTGATAAATTAATGAAAAAAAATATATGTGTTTTTTGTGGTGCCAGTGAGGGCACGTCTCCGGAATATCGTTTAGCCGCTGAACAATTAGGCAAAACCATTGCCAATCAAAACAGACGTTTGATCTACGGCGGTGGCAATAAAGGTTTAATGGGAATTATTGCTAATGCGGTCTTAGCCAATGGTGGTGAAGTTATTGGCGTTATTCCCGAACGTTTAGTACAAGCTGAGACAGCGCACCACGGTATTACCCGTTTAGAAGTCGTCGAAAATATGCATCAACGTAAAGCCAGGCTTTCTGAGCTAGCTGACGGTTTTATCGCTATGCCGGGCGGAACAGGCACGCTCGAAGAAGTTTTTGAAGTTTGGACGGGTATGCAAATAGGTTATCACGAAAAGCCGGTTGCTTTGTTTAATGTGAGCGGATTTTGGCAATCATTATTAAACTTTCTGGAACATTCGGTTAATGAGGGCTTTATTCGGGAAAGTTTTTATCAAACATTAATTGTGAGCGATAATAACGAATTAATACTTAAACGTATGGATGAGTTTGTACCTAAAGATTTGCAGCGTTGGGTAAAAAAATAAAACCTAATAACCGGAATAAAAAAACGCCATCATTTGACGGCGTTTTTAGTATTTTACTTCTGTTAAGCAGCTTGAGGATTTTCATTCACCGATTCGGGTGCTTTAATTAATGCATAAGCAATACCTGCAATAAGTGAACCGACAACAATTGATAATAAATATCCAACAACTGGTTTCACAACCCCAGGTATTGCCAAAGCAAATAATCCACCATGTGGAGTCATTAGCGTTGAACCAAATGCTAATGCCATACCACCAGTGATTGCTCCACCAATAATACAACAAGGGATTACACGTAGCGGATCACGCGCTGCAAAAGGAATCGCCCCTTCAGAGATAAAGCATAAGCCTAAAACTAGAGACGCTTTACCACTTTCTTGTTCTGCTTTAGCAAATTTTTTGCGAGCGATTAAAGTAGCTAATCCCATCGCTAATGGAGGAACCATTCCACCCGCCATAACTGCAGCCATAGGTGCATAAGCTTGTTCAGAAATCATACCAGTACCAAAAGCATAAGCAACTTTATTAATTGGCCCCCCCATATCAGTACACATCATACCGCCTAATAATGCACCTAACATAACAGCATTAGCACCATTGATTGTATTTAGCCATAAAGTAATACTTTTCATTAACCATGCGATTGGCGTACCAACAATAAATTGCATAACTAGACCAGTAATTAAAGTTGCAAGTAAAGGCACGATTAATATTGGTTTCAATGCTTCCATACTTTTTGGTAATGGTAAATATCTAGTAATAGCTAATGCAAAATAACCAGCAAAATAGCCAATAATAATACCACCTAAGAATCCTGCACCAGTTGAAACTGCAAGCAAACCACCAACAAGCCCCGGAGCAAGACCCGGTCGGTCTGCGATCGAGTAAGAGATATAACCGGCAAGTAAAGGCACCATTAACGAGAAGGCTAAACCACCAATTTCAGATAAATGAGTCTCACCGACCAGCTCATTTACAAGAACTTGCTTAACAACTTCTACGCCATTTTCAATTACTTTAACTGTTTTTAATACTTCTTGGAACTGACCAAAGGCAAAAGAGAGTGCAATAATCAATCCGCCCGCAACTACCATTGGTAACATATAAGAAACACCGGTTAAAAGATGTTGATAGACACCTTTTTTCTCATTGCTTGATTTTCCGGATGAGGCACCCGCCGAAGGTTGATAAACCGTCGCTTCTTCAAATGCTTTATCTAACTCTTGAGCAGTCTTTTTAAGAGCTGGACCAGTCTTAGTTCGGTATAGTTTTTTACCGGCAAATTTACTGAGATCGACATCGATATCGCAAGCTGCAATCACAACATCAGCCGCAGCGATCTCTTCTGGCGTTAATTCATTACCGACACCCACAGAACCACGGGTTTCTACTTTACACCACCAACCACGTTTTTTGGCTTCTTCTTCGATCGCTTCAGCTGCCATAAAGGTATGAGCAACACCGGTTGGACAAGCTGTGACCGCAACAATACGTTTTACACCAGTATCTGACTTAGATGCTGGCGCTGCTGAAGTTGATTGTTGGTAAACGCTCGCTTTAGTCGGCGCATCATTTAAAATCTGTTTAGGGTTAGCAAAGATTTCATTTAAATCTTCCACCACATAAACTTTTTTGCCTATCACAGACTTATCACCGATATCACCACCACCAACAGCAACAATGACATCAGCAGATTGAGCATTTTCTGCGATTTTTAAATTTAATGAATTGGCAGCTAAAGCTAGTTCTGCTTTAGCCAAACGTCCGTTAACCGGACCAGAATGACTACCTTCAACTATATATATATTCATGAATACTCCTATCCCGCAATTATTTCAATTTTTGAAAGCATGTTAGTGACTGCTTGACGGTCAGATATACCAACTCCTGCTTGTCCAACTGATAAAGCGGCAACACTTGATGCAAATACTAAGGTGTCTTTAATGGATAGATTAGTCATCAGACCATACATTAAACCACCAACCATAGAATCACCAGCACCAACAGTGCTAACTACCTGACATTTAGGCGGTTTTGCCAACCATGCTTCGTGTTTTGTTACCCATAAAGCACCTTTACTTCCTAGTGAAATTACCACGTTCTCAACACCGCCATCAATAAGTTCCATGGCAGCTGTTTTGATTTCCGGTAGGGTGGTTAATTTCCGTCCTACCCACATTTCTAATTCTTTATCATTAGGTTTAATTAACCATGGTTTGGCTTTTAAACCGGCAACCAAAGCATCTCTTGAGCTATCAAACACAATTTTTGGACAAATGGCTTTGACTTGTTTCATCCAATCAGTGAACTTATCAAGCGAAACGCCCGCTGGCAAACTACCACTGATTGCCACCATATCGATATCTTTCAACCATTCAAGCGAGCTTTTCACAAACAGTTGCCAGTCATTTTCGCTGATAGTAAAGCCGGAAAAATTAAGATCCGTCACTTCACTATTTTCTTCGGTCAATTTAACATTGATACGAGTACGGCCTTCAATCGTTTGGAATTTGTCGACCACATTTAAGGATTTGAATAACAAATTAAAACCATCACGATTTTCTTTACCTAAAAAGCCACCAACAGTCAATTTAACATCTAAATCAGATAATACTTTAGCGACATTAATGCCTTTGCCAGCGGCAAGTAAAGCATTAGTTTGAACTAGGTTCACATCACCAAGTTCCACTTTGGGACAAAATCCCAAAAGATCATAAGCGGGATTTAAGGTAATAGTTGCAACACGATATGTCATCACTAAACGCCCTCGCCTAAACCACTTTCAATTGCTTGACCAATTGCATCAAGGGCTTGTTGGGCATCATCACCCACAGCGGTAAATCTTAATCGGCTACCTTTTTTAGCACCCAAAGCGACAATTTTCATAAGACTGGTTGCGCTAACCGCTTCACCTTTACCGTCGAGATTTGCCACTGTAACTTTGCTGTTAAACTCTTTGACAAGTTTAACCAGTACTGACGAAGGACGGGTATGTAAACCGTTTTCATTTGGTACAATAAAATCACGCGTTAAGGTTTCACCACTGGTTTCAGTCGTGGTTGATTGATTCTGACTAACGGCTGATTCTGCTTGAGTATTATCACAAGCAACCCCCTCACCACCTGCTACCAGAAGATGATTAAGCGTATCAATATTGGCCGACAATAATTGATCTAATTTTTGGTTAAAGGTCAACGTTGCAATATTAGCAATAATTTCACACACGCTATCATCAGTTGCTGACATTGTGATTAATAATTTTACAGGGTTACCGTCTTGACTCAGATCACTGACTGTGCGACTAATTGCAATCGCATTTTTTAAGTTACCTTCTTTGCTATCATTTAACCAAACACCACTGCCTAAATAATTAGGTTTATTATCAAGCACATTAGCAATAAAAGATGCGTTAACGGCATTTTGTTGTTTTAAGCGTGAAGCATTTAATGCTTGTAATGTCGCTAGGCTGTCGGCGGTAATATCTAATAAGACACAATCATGATTAATACTAATTTGGCTATCTTGTGAACTCTCTTTACCGGTCAAAATGGCAATCGCATCATCGGCAGATTGAATATTTTTAATTCGTTCTTCAACACCGTCAGCACCCAGAACATGAGTCAGTTGACGCAATAGTTCGAGATGTTCATCAGAACTTGCCGCAATACCAATAGCTAAGTAAGCCTTTTCACCATCATCGCCCCATACAACACCTTCAGGGAAACAAAACACTTGTACGCCTGTTTTTTTAACTAAATGGCGGGTTTTAGTTGTACCATGAGGAATAGCAATACCGATACCCAGATAAGTTGCAGCTTGCTCTTCCCGTTCAAGCATACCATTAACATACCCTTCTTCCACATAACCGGCGTTAGTTAAGGCTGCTGCAATTTGTTTTATTGCTTCTGTTTTATTGGGTGCTTGTTCATTTAAATGAATATTTTCTTTAACTAAATGAAACATATAATAAATACCTCGGGGTTAAAATGTTAGATCTACTAAAATAACTCAGTAATTCTAAATCCATAATTGAATCATATTGAATCGTTTCAGCAATAATGAATACAAACTTATTAATTATCAAATATTTTATTTCTATTAATAATTAATCTGTGATCTAGATCTGATTTTTGTTAAAAATTCAAACAGCTTTTAATTCTTAAAGCTACCATCCCGACTAAAGCTACCACGATAGATTAACCGTCTTGGTATAACAGTAGTACCCGGTTGGTACTGTTTTTTCTGTAAACTATTTAATAATAACTCAATAGTTACTTTGGATACTGCTTTATGATCTTGAGAAAGCGCTATCACTTTACAAGGTAAAAAATCCAGTAATTCATTATCGCCAAATGTTGCAATAGTTAAATTTTCTGGTAGATGACCTAACTTTTTCAATATCGCATCAATTGCGCCTTGCAGTAATGAAAAAGAGGTTGAAAAAATACCATCTGGTATCTTATTTGTTTCCAGCCAGCAACTAAATGTTAGCGCTGCATCGTGCCGACTATAATTATTTACGCATAAAAAATCAACCCTATTACAGTGGTCTTGCGTAATATCTTTAAAACCTGCCATACGAAGCTGGCTTACAGATAAATTTGGTGATGCGCCAATATAAACAATATTACCCTTCACAAATTGATTAAATGTTTGCGCTAACATCTTTGAATCTTCTTTATCAGCCCCAACAATGTTTCTAAAGTGGTCTGCCGATAATGTTCTATCGAGCGCAAATAATGGAATTTCATTATTTTGCCAGTCATCATAAAAAGTATAATCATCATCAGACACGAAAGCAGATGAGATTATTAAGGCATCAACACGGCGTTGTCTAAGGTGTTTAACACTCTCTTTTTCTATTTCAGGATTATCTTCCGAACATGAAAGCAGTAGCTGATAACCCTCTTTGCGAACAAGTTGCTCTAGATAATTTGCTATTCGGGTATAACTATTATTTTCTAAATCGGGAATAATGATACCAATTGTGCGTGTTTTACCTGCTCTTAATCCTGCCGCTACCGCATTAGGTTGATAGTTATGCTCTTTTACAACCGCCATAACTTTTTCAATGGTTTTATCACTTACCCGATACTTCTTTGCTTTTCCATTAATTACATAGCTGGCAGTTGTTCTTGATACACCTGCTAGCAAAGCAATTTGTTCTAATTTCATTAAACTTTCTCAATCAAAAAACTGTTAGTAATTTAACCTAAATCAACTTACATTGTAAACATCGACCGTATTGTTTATGCGATGATTGGCAATGTTAACAAACAAAAAATAGTGTCGATATTACAAATGGTTACTTTAACCAACACCTAAGATAATTGATCAAATTAACTAATAATAGATAGCAATATTTTGATCATGCACATTCTCAATTTTAACGGGAGTATCAAAGATCTCTTCTAATATCGCCGCATCCATAATCTGTTTTGGCTCGCCTTGATAAATCAATTTCCCATCTTTCATCGCTAAAATATAGTCTGAATAAACCGATGCAAAATTGATGTCATGAATAACAATCACAATGGTTTTACCCAGCTCATCAGCCGCTCGCCGTAACTGTTTCATCATCGAAACTGCGTGTTTCATATCAAGATTGTTTAGCGGTTCATCAAGCAAAACATACTCCGTATCTTGACAAAGCACCATAGCAACATAAGCACGTTGTCGTTGTCCGCCGGAGAGTTCATCTAAAAAACGATCTTTATATTCAGTCAGATTTAAAAACTCGAGAGCACGATGAATATGCTCATAGTCATTAGCATTTAAGCGCCCTTTAGAATAGGGATAACGGCCAAAACCGACAAGGTCAAAGACGGTCAGCCGACTGGTAAAGCGATTTTCTTGTCTTAATACAGATAAGTAAGTGGCAAGTTTATCACTAGGTGTATCAACCACATTCATATTTTGAATTTTTACTTCGCCTTCGTCAGCCAATAGCAGACGACTTATTATTGAAAGTAACGTCGATTTGCCTGCACCATTGGGGCCAATGATTGTCGTAATGCCGCCTTGGGTTATAGTGGCATTGACATTTTTTAATACTGAAATTGATTGGTAATTTTTACTGATATTGTTAATTTCAATCACTTTGGCACCTTTTTCAATAATAAGAAGATAAATAAAGTGCCTCCAATAAACTCAATAACAATCGATAGCGCACCGACCATATTTAGCACTCGCTCTAAAAACATTTGTCCTCCTACAAGAAAAATAATGCCTAATAAAAAGGCTGTTGGTAGTAAGTAACGATGTTGGCTAGATCCACTTACGCTATAGGCTAAATTTGCAATCAGCAGACCTAAAAAAGTAAATGGTCCAACCAGCGCAGTAGAGATTGCAACTAAGATTGATACAAGTAATAAGATTATCGAGACATTTTTTTGATAATCGAGGCCTAAACTAATGGCATTATCACGCCCTAATGCTAACACATCAAATCGATAGCGCATTTGCCACAAAACCAGCCCAATTATGGTTACAATAGCTAGCGAAAATAGAATTAACACAGGTTCCGCTCGAGTAAAGGTCGCAAAAATGCGGCTTTGCAATACAGCAAATTCTGTCGGCGTCATTAATCGCTGTAATAAATTGGAAAAACTACGAAATAGTGTGCCTAGAACAATACCAATTAATAGCACCAAATGAAGATTTTGCTTAAGTTTAGTTAATAAGCCTTGATATAAAAAGAGTGAAAAGAATATCAAGACTAAAGATTCAAATATAAATTTTCCTATTACGCCAATAAAAGGGATGCCTTGAATATCAATAAAAAATATGATTATAGTTTGAATTAAAACAAACAATGATTCAAACCCCATTATCGATGGCGTTAATATTCGATTATTGGTTAGGGTTTGGAATAGTAGCGTTGAGGTTGACGCTGAAAACGCAACTAAAATCATGGTTAACATAATCCATGTTCGATGCATGAGAATATAGTTGATGTTTCCTTTCAAATTAATGGTCATAAAGCAAGTAATGCAAACTAGAGCGAGAACTAACAGTATTATCACCCGTTTTGCGCTGGAAAACTGACGGTTTAGATTAACGGACATGACGTTTTTGACTCAATAAAACTAAAAAGATAACTGCACCTATAACACCAAGGATAACACTCACAGGAATTTCGAATGGATATCGGATAACACGCCCAATAATGTCACATATTAACACTAATCCACTGCCCAAAAGACAAATCCATGGAATCGTTTTACGGACATTGTCCCCCATTAATAAGCTTACAATATTGGGGACAATCAATCCTAAAAATGGCAATACGCCAACAACAACGACAACAATTCCCCCGATAAGTGCGATAACAATAAGGCCAATTAACATCACTCGGCGATAATTGAGACCAACATTAACCGAAAAATCACGCCCTAAACCGACCACCGTGAACTGATCGGCATTCCAACAAGCTAGCAACGTTAGTCCCCCAACTAACCATAAGAGTTCATATCGTCCTTGTAAAATTCCGGAAAAATCACCCGATTCCCACCCAGCAAGAGACTGCAATAAATCAAAATACATTGCGAAGAAAGTGGTAATTGCGCTAATCACAGCCCCAAGCATAATGCCGATAAGTGGTACCATAAGTGCAGATTTATACATAATTTTCCGGGAAATATACATAAAAATCAGCGTCCCGAACAAAGCAAATAGGCTTGCAACAACCATTTTGATCATGACGCTAGCAGCAGGCGCAAAGACCATCATTACCAGCAGCCCTAAACTTGCTGCTTGCGTCGTGCCTACAAGGGAGGGTTCAACAAATCGATTTTGAGTGAGCAACTGCATAATCAAGCCAGCCACACTCATTGCACTACCTGCTAATAATAATGCTAGTGTTCGAGGGAGTCGGCTAACAAAAAAGATTTCTCGCATGTTACTGTCAGTCCAGAGTTCTGATAATGTGACATTCCCTGCACCAATAAACAGACTTACGACAACCATTACCATTAAAAAGACAATGGCTGTCATAAAATAAAACGATTTAATCATACTTTAATTATTCGTTGATGTTTTTTGCAACGCTTCTTCTATTTGATCCATCAATCGACTATAAGTTTGAATACCACCAGCAATATACATTGATGTTGAATCCAGATAAACAATATGATTATTTTTCCATGCGGCAGTTTTTTGGATCAATTCATTATTTAAAACTTGTTGTGCGGATAACGCTTCTTTATTACCAATGGCACTATCACGGTCTATAACAAATATCCACTGCGGGTCAACACTCAAAACAAATTCACTGGTGATCGAATTACCATGACGGCCTGCTTCTTGGAAAACAGCTGCCGGCTTGAAACCTAAAACATCAAACACAAAGCCAAAACGAGATTTTGGACCATAAGCTGACATTTTGCCACCATTAACCATAATCATTAACGCCGAACCGGCTGTACTTGTTTTTGGTTTTAGTTGTTCTATTTTTTGATTAAAGTCTTCAATCAATTTAGATGCTTCTTTCTCTTTTTCAAAAATCCAACCTAATTGGCGAGTTCGCTCAGTTAAACTCGCTAAGAAATTATTGGAATCGATATCTAAGGAGATTGTTTTTGCTAATTTTTCTAATTTTGGATAGGCATCAGTTGCTCGTCCACCTGCTATAATTAAGTCAGGATTGATAGAGCTAAGTACTTCGTAATTAGGCTCAAACAAAGTCCCAATGTTAGTATAGGACTTATCACTATATTTAGATAAGAAATCAGGTAAATGGACATCTGATTGTGGCACAGCTGTGACTGGAATATTTAATGCATCAATAATATCAAGCGTTGCAATGTTAAAAACAGCGACTTTTTTGGGAGCATACTCAAACGATGTTTCGCCTTGAGCGTGTTTAATTATCAGAGCATCTTTCCAAATATTGGTATTGGAATAATCTGTCTTTTGGTTATTCTTATTATTATCGCACCCAACAACTAACAGCAATACAGCAAACAGCACTGTAATTTTAACTTTGATAAATGAATACATATGAACTCCTATTAACTTGTTTAGATAAAACAAAATAAATGATAAATAATAATCATTATCATTAAATTGTATCTAAAAACAACTCAGTGTTCAATAAACTTCAAAGAATATGTAAAATTAACGTTAAATAAGGAGAAATCATATCTATTGCAAAACATTATAATAAAAAATTTATATATTCATCAGTGTGCACCACGATCATTTTCATTGGATAACTCTTTTAATTTTCGGGTTAAAGTATTGCGCCCCCAACCTAATAAATTAGCAGCATCTTGTTTATGACCTCGGGTAAAATTTAGTGCGCAATTTAATAAGATACGCTCAACATCTGCAACAGCTTCGGTTAATATTCCTGTCTTACCTGCGACTAAAGCTTGTTTAGCCCAATTTTCTAACTCATGTTGCCAGTTCGAATTAGATACCGACATCACAGGGGGCGATATTTCATTTGGTTCGCTAATATTAGCTGTGCATGGATGAAGCAATTCAGCAGGTAAATCCTGAACCAGTATCTCTTTACTTGAAGACATAACAGTCACCCACCGGCAAACGTTTTCGAGCTGTCTTACATTACCTGGCCAATTAAACAGGCATAAAATTTCAAGTGCCTGCGGACTTAATACTTTACTTTCAACCCCTAATTCTTGAGCGGTGGTATGCAAAAAATGCTCGGCAAGTTTTGGAATATCTTGAGAGCGATCACGTAATGGTGGCAATAAAATACGAATTACATTGAGTCGATGAAACAGATCTTCCCGGAATTTACCTTCTCTAACTCGAGCTTGTAAGTCTTGATGCGTAGCAGCAATAATTCTCACATCAACTTTAATTGGTGAATAACCACCAATTCGATAAAATTGCCCGTCCGCAAGTACTCTTAATAATCGGGTTTGTACATCTAATGGCATATCGCCAATTTCATCTAAAAATAGCGTACCGCCATTGGCTTGTTCAAATCGCCCATGTCTGATTTGTGCCGCACCAGTAAAAGCGCCCTTTTCGTGCCCAAAAAGTTCAGATTCAATCAGATCTTTTGGAATGGCCGCCATATTAAGTGCAATAAATGGCGATTGCGCACGTGGGCTATGGGTATGTAACGCTTTAGCGACCAGCTCTTTACCTGTTCCTGATTCCCCATTAATAAGAACACTAATTGAGGATTTAGATAACCGCCCAATAATACGAAACACTTCCTGCATTGAAGGTGCTTCACCAATAATACCAGTCGATGCTTTTACCGTAGTGGTATGCGAGGAATTATTGCTCTGATTTTGTAAAATAGCTCGTTCAACCAATTGAATAACTTCATCAACATCAAAAGGTTTAGGGATATAATCATAAGCGCCACGTTGATAAGCATTAACAGCCGCATCTAAATCCGAATGTGCCGTCATAATAATCACCGGTAAATTAGGCATCTGCTCCTTTATGTGGTGCAGTAACGTTAGTCCGTCAATCCCAGGCATTTTTATATCGGATATTAAAACTGCTGGTTTTTGGGGATGATTGACTAAAGCATCGATGACTGCTTGCCCGCTGGAAAAGCTGACGCAATGAAAATGCGCATTAGTCAGCGCTTTTTCTAATACCCAACGAATCGAACTATCATCATCAACAATCCAAACATTCATTATCATTTACCTCATTGTTTGATTGGCAAATAAATTGAAAACTCTGTATGACCCGGCCAACTATTGAACTCAATTTTGCCATGATGTTGATCCACAATATTATGCGCAATTGAAAGCCCGATGCCGGTACCCCCTTCGTAACCACTTACCATAGGATAGAAAAGGGTATCTTGAATATGCATTGGCACTCCCGGTCCATTATCTTCAATATCAATGCGTGCACATAGCCGATAACGCTGGCCATGTATAGTCACTTGAAAAGCGGTTCTGGTTCTGATAGTAATTGTGCCGGTTTTTGCACCAATTGCTTGCAAAGCATTACGAACAATATTTAAAACAACCTGTTCTATCTGTTCGGAATCATGAATTAAATCCGGTAGGCTTGGATCGTAATCACGCAAAATTTGTACATTGTCCGGCTTTTCAAGGCACAATAGCGCATAGATTCGTTCAATAGCTTTATGAATATTTTGCTCTTGTTGTAGTAATCGTTGCTGAGGACCTAACAACCGATCGACGAGGTTTCTTAATCTATCCGCTTGTTCAATAATAATCTTAGTATAATCTTGTAGCTCGTTTTTCGGTAACTGGCGAGATAATAACTGGGCGGCGCCGCGTAGGCCACCTAAAGGATTTTTAATTTCATGAGCAAGCCCACGGATTAGATCACGAGCCGCACTCTGCTGCGCTTGCTGTAATTGCTCTTGACTCAATCGTTTATGATTATTTAATGGCGCCATTTCGAGCAAAATTTGCCCATTAGGTAGGAGTTGAGCGGTTAACGATAAAATATGTAATTCATCGTTAATCACTAAGTTGACTTCATTATCGGTAAAACCTTGATTTTGATCTAAAGCGTTTTGCATCAAATCAATATCCAACGAAAAGTAACCCAATAGATCGGGCAGATAGCTATCTAATAATTTTTTCGTGCTTTGCGCTAAAAGCTGCTGAGCTGCTGTATTGGCATAACGAATATGGAGTTGTTTATCAAGTAACAAAATACTTGTAATCATCGAATCGAGAACAAGATTAGCATCAGATTCATTATCAAATGTCATCGCAGGATTTCCGTCCTCATTTAAAACCACCGCCTGTAAGCGGTGGATTAATTTTTATCAAATAGCTGATAGACGATAATGTTATCAACATTAACGTTATAAACTATAGTAAAGCTCAAATTCGACAGGATGTGGAGTCATACGTACACGATCAACGTCTTGACGTTTTAAATCAATATAAGCATCAATCGTATCATTCGTAAATACATTACCACGTGTTAAAAATTCACGATCGGCATCTAATGCATTAAGCGCTTCTTCCAATGAACCTGCTACTTGAGGAATTAATTTAGATTCTTCCGGTGGTAAATCATATAAGTTTTTATCCATTGCATCGCCCGGATGAATTTTGTTAATGATACCGTCTAAACCAGCCATTAACTGAGCAGCGAATGATAAATATGGATTACCGGCTGGATCAGGGAAACGAACTTCAATACGGCGTGCTTTCGGGCTAGTCACAACCGGAATACGAATTGAAGCAGAACGGTTACGAGCAGAGTAGGCAAGCATAACGGGTGCTTCATAACCCGGTACTAAACGTTTATATGAGTTAGTCGCAGGGTTAGTAAACGCATTGATAGCCTTAGCATGTTTAATGATACCGCCGATATAGAATAATGCCATTTCTGAAAGGCCAGCATATTTATCACCTGCAAATAAGTTAACCCCATCTTTGGCTAAAGATTGGTGGCAGTGCATACCTGAACCATTATCGCCAAACATCGGTTTTGGCATAAATGTTGCGGTTTTACCATAAGCATGCGCAACATTTTGTACCACATATTTATAAATTTGTACTTCATCAGCTTTCTTAGTTAGCGTATTAAAGCGACAAGCAATTTCGTTTTGTCCGGCTGTTGCCACTTCATGGTGATGCGCTTCAACAACTAAGCCAAGTTGTTCCATAATTAAACACATTTCAGAACGAATATCTTGCGATGAATCAACTGGCGGAAGTGGGAAGTAACCACCTTTAACGCCCGGACGATGCCCTTTATTGCCTTCTTCGTATTTAGTCCCTGAGTTCCAAGCCGCCTCAATATCATCAATATGAACAAAACTACCCGACATTGGCGTTCCAAAACGAACGTCATCAAATAGGAAGAATTCCGGTTCTGGTCCAAAAATAACGGTGTCGGCAATGCCTGAAGATTTCAAAAACTCTTCAGCACGTTTAGCGATCGAACGTGGATCGCGATCATAACCTTGTAGCGTTGCTGGTTCTAATACGTCACAACGGAGATTTAATGTCACATCTTCAAAAAATGGATCGATAACGGCACTTGAAGCATCTGGCATTAATACCATGTCTGATTCATTAATACCTTTCCAACCTGCGATTGATGAGCCGTCAAACATCTTACCGTCTTCAAAGAAATCAGCATCAATTTGACTAACCGGTATTGTAACGTGTTGCTCTTTACCTTTTGTATCAGTAAAACGTAAATCGACAAATTTAACATCGTTTTCTTTAATTAGTGTTAATACTTTTTGTATAGACATGAATCTTCTCCATTAAGGACAAATAATTGTTCAGTTCGTAAGGCATTGTTGCCAAAGGTTTATAAGTTGCTAAACTATATGCAAATATAATGCCACTTTTTAAAATGCCTTATTTCGGTGAATTTAATGGATCGATGATAACACAAATGAAACTTACGCACCAAAATAAAGCAAAACAAGATTGATTACGCACCAAAATTGAGCGCAATTGTGCCATTTTGCTTATTTAATGGGTAGATTTTGCTTGAATCTTCACTCTTGGTTAAATTAAAGCTGAGCAATATTGAAAAAAAAGCACCAAAATAATAAATTGTTTTATTTGCGTTATCCGACTTTATAAATCTCAATAAATATTATTTTGTGTTTACAAGATTTTCTTATTGGTACTATATTTCAGTGCATAATATCGTTATAATCTCTTCTTATATTGAAAAATTCAGGTAAATATACAAGTATGGACTTTATTACTCTCGAAATTATACCTTTTATTAAAAATCACCTTTTACTATCTTTAGGTTGGATTGTCCTATTTATTGCAATCATCGTATTAACAGTTAAAAGTAAATTATCAAAAGTAAAAATCATTAATAACGCCCAAGCGATTAATATGATCAATAAGCTCGATGCGGTTATTATCGATATTCGTTCAGCTGATAGCTTTAAAAAAGGGCATATCACTCAATCACACAATATCTTACCGATTGATATCAAAAATGCGAATGCAAAAACAATTGATAAATTTAAAGAAAATCTCATAATTTTAGTTGACGAGAATGGTTTATCATCATCAAGTATTGGTGAACTCCTTGTCAAACAAGGTTTTTTAAACGTATTTACGTTAAAAGACGGCATTGCTGGGTGGAATGGCGAAAATCTACCATTAGTAAAAAAATAATATAATATCATTTCAAAATAAGGTTTTATCATGACAGAACAAAACAATACACAACAAGCTGAAACACAATTTGCTATTCAACGAATTTATACCAAAGATGTTTCTTTCGAAACAAATAACGTGCCAGAAATTTTTACTAAACAATGGCAACCAGAGATGAATTTAGAACTTAATTCATCTTCACAAACACTAAGTGATAGTGTTTTTGAAGTATCACTCAGAGTCACCATTACCGTAAAACAACAAGAAGAAGTTGTGTATATTTGTGAAGTCACTCAATCTGGGATATTTTCATTAATTGGCTTTGAAGAAGGTCAAATTCAACATTGTCTTGGTGCATATTGTCCAAATATTTTATTCCCATATGCACGTGAAGTGGTGGCAAGTTTAGTGAATAAAGGGACATTCCCACAACTTAACTTAGAACCAGTCAATTTTGAAGCATTGTATTTGAACTATCTTCAACAACAACAGCAACAACAAGCTGAAAATGAGTCTTCAGATACTTTACAATAATTATTGTTTTAAAGTTAACTAAATACTTAATTGGATCATTTATGAAAAAAGATGCTGCTGTGACAGTAATTGGTGCGGGTTCTTATGGCACTTCGCTGGCGATATTACTAGCACGAAATGGTCATCGAACATTATTATGGGGGCATAACCCTGATAAAATGGCCATTTTGCAGCATGACAGGCAAAATAATCAATTTTTGCCTGATATCCCTTTTCCTGACTTACTGTATATTGAAAGTGACCTTGGCACGGCAGTTGCTGCGTCCCCTATTTTACTTATCGTAGTACCTAGTCATGCATTTGGTAACATTCTTAAACAAATTAAACCATTTTTGCGAAAAGACAGTAAAATCGTTTGGGCAACCAAAGGACTTGAAGTTGATACCGGCAGGCTACTGCAAGATGTCGCAAGAGAGATTCTGGGTGATAAAATTCCCCTTGCTGTCATATCGGGGCCGACCTTTGCTAAAGAAGTTGCATCTGGCTTGCCAACGGCAGTGACAGTTGCTTCTACCGATGATCAGTTTTTAACTGAACTACAAAATCTATTCCACTGTAGTAAAAGTTTTCGGGTTTATAGCAGTAAAGACTTTATTGGTGTGCAACTTGGTGGCGCAATTAAGAACGTTATTGCTATCGGCGCAGGCTTATCTGACGGGCTAGGCTTTGGTGCAAATGCAAGAACGGCTTTGATCACTCGTGGACTGGCAGAAATGATGCGGCTAGGCGCAGCGCTCGGCGCAGATCCGGCAACTTTTATGGGGATGGCTGGTTTAGGCGATTTAGTTCTCACCTGCACAGATAACCAATCTCGTAATCGTCGTTTTGGGATTTTACTCGGGCAAAATAAAACGATTAAACAAGCGCAAGATATCATTGCTCAAGTTGTTGAAGGATGCAAAAACACCAAAGAAGTTTGGATGCTTGCACAAAAATATCATGTCGATATGCCTATCACCGAACAAATCTATAAAATTCTTTATGAAGGCAAAGATCCTAAACAAGCTGCCATGACCTTACTTGGACGTTCACAAAAACAAGAACTGCAAAGCTAAAGTTAAGCTTAAATGCACATTAAGTTTGATTGATTGCCTCAAATCTATTTTGGCTTAATGTGCTTGATACGCTTAAATTTGAGTACCGATTCCCTGTTGTTTAGCTTTTAGATAAATATCGTAACCGACATAAACATCTAATACTGCTGTGCCCACTGTTTTAAACAGGGTAATTTGCTGATCGTTTACACGACATTTTTGCGGATCGATAACTAAATCACCCAATTCAAAAAAGTCATCTTTTGTCACTAACTGTTGGTTAATCGGATCAATAATATCACCCGCCTCAGCAAACACGCCATCTTTAGTATCTAATACACGAATATCAGCTTGTTTAACAACGCTCTCCGGTATTTCATGCATCTTAGGCGTATAAGCACCAACACCATTAATGTGTGCACCGGATTTCACCTTTTCACCATTAAAAGTAGCAGTGTTGGAAGTGGTAACTGAAGTAATAATATCTGCACGGCTAATATCTGAATCAAGATCTTGTGAGAAATAGAGATGAGCCGGAAAGTGGGCAAATCGTTGTTTCATCTCTTCGGTAAATTGTTTAGCTTTATTGGTATCAATATCATAAATAGCCACATCAGTAAGTGGACGCACCGTTAACATGGCTTCTAACTGAGAAATCGCTTGCCCACCGGTACCTATTAACACCGCTCGCTTAGCCTCTTTTTTAGCTAGCAGATCTGTCGCCGCCCCTTGAACAGCGCCAGTACGTAATTGTGTCACATAAGTACCGTCTAACATTGCGCATACTTCGCCAGTTTTCGGATCGATCATAAGTACTTGTGCTGGCACCGACGGTTTACCCAATTTAGGGTTATTGGGAAAAACCGAAACAATTTTTATACCAACTACATCGTTATCTTTAATATGTGCAGGCATAAATAAACATTGACCATTTTGCATATCAAAATTTATACGTAATGGCACTTCACTGTTTCCTTGTGTATAAATTTTTAAAGCCTGTTTATCAGCCGCTATAGCCTCTTTCATGCTATAACATTGTTGTATATCTTTTGCGGTTAAAATTAACATGATGATTCCTTATATGTTGTTATCCGTTATTTTACTTTTTTGTTATCTGTTGTCTATGTTAATGAGTAACAATACTAAGCAAAACAGCGCAACGAATGATTTAATTATAAATAAAATCATAAAAATCAAAGTTCTTGTATATTGGATAGATTTTCACTATTATTACCTGGTACAATTTTGTACGGTAATTGAGAATTCAAATGGTTTTTAAAATATTAAAGTTTTTTTTAAAGATATTATTCCATGTCAAACTTAATGGTAATTTAAATAACTTAAAGCAAGAAAGACTCCTCATCACTCCTAACCATGTTTCCTTCCTAGACGGCATTTTAATCGGCGTATTTTTACCTGTAAGACCGGTGTTTGCAATTTATGCTGGGTATATTAATCATTGGTTAGTTCGTTTTGCCAAACGCTATGTTGATTTTGTCCCCATGGATCCCTTAAATCCTATGGCGATTAAACGATTAGTCCGTGAAATTGAAAAAGGCCGACCTATTGTTATTTTCCCTGAAGGTCGCATTACAATCACAGGCTCATTAATGAAAATTTACGACGGTGCCGCTTTTGTTGCTGCCCGTTCACAAGCGACCGTTGTACCGGTTTGGATTGAAGGTGCAGAATTTACCTTAACCAGTCGCTTAAAAGGGTTATTTAAGCGTCGCTTGTTTCCGAAAATAACCATACATGTACTCGAACCTACTACTATTCCAATGCCGGATGCCGCAACTGCCAGTGAACGCCGCTATATTGCCGGTGAAAAGCTACATCAAATTATGATGAATGCCCGAATGGCAAGTCGTCCTAAGTTAACCCTATTTGAAGCCCTGCTTGAAGCTCAAGTGCGTTATGGCGTTAAAACCCGTATGGTGCAAGATCCAACCACACATGAAGCCTCTTTCCGTCACTTATTTAAACAAATTATCGGTATCAGTCGCATCGTAGCAAAATTTACGGCTCCGCAAGAGCGGGTGGGGCTACTATTGCCTAACGCAACAATTACGGTGGCAACCTTTTTTGGTTTATCGGTAAAAAATCGTACGCCTGCAATGCTTAATTATACCGCGGGCACTAAAGGGTTAACCTGTGCTATCACAGCGGCAGAAATTAAAACGATTATTACATCACGTAAATTTATTAAAAAGGGCAAACTTGATTATCTACTCGATGAAATCAAAGGGGTTAAGTGGTGTTTTCTTGAAGATTTAAGCAAAAGCTTAACACTTTCGGATAAACTTTATACCTTTATTTTTCAATACATTCCACGCTTAGTGGCGCATCCTCAATCGAGTGACGATGAAGCGTTAGTACTGTTTACCTCCGGGTCTGAAGGCAATCCTAAAGGGGTTGTACACACTCATGGCAGTTTGCTCGCCAATGTTGAGCAAATTCGTACCGTCATCGATCCCACGCCGGCCGATAGATTTATGTCAGCTTTACCGCTGTTTCATGCTTTTGGCATCACAGCCGGACTATTTTTACCACTGTTTTCCGGTAGTCGAACGTTTTTATACCCTAACCCATTGCATTACCGAATGGTACCGGAAATCATTTACGACCAAAACTGTACCGTTTTATTTGGAACACCAACATTTTTGGCTAATTACGCTCGTTATGCGCACCCTTATGATTTTATGCGTTTGCGCTATGTGGTTGCTGGGGCAGAAAAACTACCGGAATCAGTACGTGAACAATGGAAAGATAAATACGGCATTCGTATTTTAGAAGGTTATGGCGTAACCGAATGTGCGCCGGTTGTTGCGTTAAATGTCCCTATGGCATTTAAAAATGGCACTGTTGGGCGCTTAATGCCGGGTATGGTTTCAAGATTGATTCCTGTGCCGGGCATCAATGACGGCGGTGAGTTACAAGTTAAAGGCCCGAATGTCATGAAAGGTTACTTACGGGTTGAAACTCCCGGTCAGTTAATCACACCTGCGGCGGCTGATCAAAATGGTCAATTAGAAGAAGGCTGGTATGATACTGGCGATATCGTCAACATTGACAATGAAGGATTCATTACTATCAAAGGAAGACTAAAAAGATTTGCCAAAATTGCCGGTGAAATGGTCTCATTAGAAAGCGTAGAAGCATTAGCGAAAAAAGTTGACCCCGATGCCATGCATGGTGCAACGGTCAAACCGGATTCAGCAAAAGGCGAAGCGATAGTCCTGTTTACCACTTCAAATAAGTTAAGTCGTGATCTGCTTAGTCAAGCAGCGCAACAATTGGGTATTCCGGCATTAGCCATTGCACGTGATATTCGTGTTGTTAAAGCGTTGCCGCTACTCGGGACGGGTAAAATTGATTTTATCACTCTTCGAAAAATGGCTGACGAATAACCGAAAGGATTACGCATGAATCACTATTCCTTATTAAGCAAAGGCATGGTCGCAACCATGCTGGCGCAGTTTTTTTCAGCTTTTGCCGATAATGCGATCTTTTTTGCCATTCTCGCTTATATTAAAAATCTTCATTATCCCGAATGGAGCCAATCAGCACTGCAAATTAGTTTTGTCGTCCCATTTATCATTCTTTCGCCTTTTGTCGGCCAGTTTGCCGACAGCATGTCCAAAGGCAGAGCAATGATGATTGCAAATTCGATCAAGTTAATTGGTGCCGGTTGTATCTGTTTAGATATTACCCCTTTTGTCGGCTATTTTTTAGTGGGAATTGGCGCCGCAACCTACTCCCCGGCAAAATATGGTATTTTGGGCGAGCTAACTACCGGCGATAATCTGGTGAAAGCCAATGGTTTGATTGAGTCATCGACAATTGCCGCAATTCTACTCGGTTCACTGGCTGGCGGGCATATTGCAGATATGAGTATTATTGCCTCCCTGCTCACTTGTGTTTTGATGTATGGACTGGCCGTGCTTGCCAATATTTTCATACCAAAACTTCCTGCCGCAAGAAAAAATATTGAATGGAAATTTATCAGCATATTGCAAGATTTTGTCAAATCAATTACTGTGGTTTTCACCAATAAACAAACCTTATACACACTATGTTGTACCAGTCTATTTTGGGGAGCCGGAATTACGCTACGTTTCCTGTTAATCGCTTGGGTACCAATCGTATTAGGTATTGAAGATAATGCCACGCCGACTAACCTTAATGCAGTTGTGGCTATCGGCATTGTTATTGGCGCCGGGCTGGCAAGTATGTGTATCTCGATGAAAAATACCCTGCGTTGTATTCCGGCAGGAATAGTAATGGGACTGACCGTTATAGCATTCACCTTACAAAGTAATATTATTTCATCGTATATTTTACTGATTCTAATTGGCGCTTTGGGCGGATTTTTTATCGTGCCACTTAATGCGTTAATTCAAAAAATGGGGAAAGAGTTAATTGGTGCCGGTAGTGTTGTTTCAATCCAAAACTTAAGTCAAAATAGTGCTATGATGATTATGCTAGGGCTTTATACTTTAGCGGTCGCCATGAAATTACCCGTTATTGCAATAGGTGTCGGCTTCGGCAGTTTAGTTGCCATTGTCATACTCTTTTTATGGATAGGATTAAAAAAGCATGCAAAACATTAATCTTGGCGATATGATGACCGAGAATCAAAACCCTAACAGTGAACACATCGATCAATGTTCCACGCTTGAAATTCTCAGCATCATTAATAATGAAGATAAGCAAGTTGCGCTAGCGGTTGAAAAGCAGCTTGCTAACATCGCAAATGCTGTCGATGCAATCAGTCATGCATTTTTAAATAATGGCAGACTTATCTATCTTGGTGCCGGCACTTCTGGCCGGCTTGGCATTTTAGACGCCAGTGAATGCCCACCAACTTATGGCACGCCACCTCAACAAGTCATAGGCTTAATTGCGGGCGGTAAACCAGCCATTTTTAAAGCAGTTGAAAACGCTGAAGACAAACCGGAGCTGGCAGTTACCGACTTAACCGATATTCAATTTTCGGCCAATGATATTTTAGTCGGGATTGCAGCTAGTGGGCGCACACCTTATGTCATCGGAGGAATGCAATACGCCAAATCACTAGGTGCAACTGTCATTAGCCTTTGCTGTAATGCCAAAGCGCCAATGATAGATTTAGCCGACATTGCCATTACCCCCATTGTTGGGCCTGAAGTGATTACTGGCTCATCAAGAATGAAAGCCGGCACAGCCCAAAAACTCGTCCTTAATATGCTCACCACCGCCAGCATGATTAAAATAGGTAAAGTTTATGGTAATTTAATGGTCGATGTTGAAGCAACTAATGCTAAACTTATCGAACGGCAAATAGCAATTGTTAGGCAAGCAACACAATGTGATCGCCAAACCGCCATTTTGGCTTTGCAACAAAGTGAACAGCATTGCAAAACAGCAATTTTAATGATTTTGGCCGATCTTGATGTGATTGAAGCCAAAAAACGGTTATCGGAAAATAAAGGATTTATCAGAAAAGCACTCAACACTATGATAAGCTAATTTGATGCAGTTAAAGCAGTTAGCAAAAGAGATTTTATGACTCAAGTCTAATTTTTCAATCATGATTGTTGACATTAATGCAAGTTATAGAAAAATATACCGAATACTATTACTACAATTATTAGATTTATAACCAAAATAGTATTAATTTCTATCACGTTTAGAAATATGAGCTTGTTAGATTAAGAGTAATTTCGTCATACTTTATTTCGTAATATGAATACACTTCTCTCTAATTTTTAACATTAACTATTTCACATTAATGGCTTTTTATTAATACACAAGGGAAATGTATGAAAACATCATTCTATAAGTTTAAAACTACTTTCGCTTTTCTGGGTCTAATTACGCTGGCAACACCAACGGTTGGCTTTAGTCAAGAAAACTCGCTTCCTAGCCATAATGAAAACATCACTACACCAACAACTGCTGATTCAACGCTTATCAAAACACAATATGGCTTAATCCAAGGTTATTACGACCAAATTAATAATGTCATTCAATGGACGGGCATACCTTATGCCAAATCCCCAACCGGCGAGTTAAGGTGGAAAAAACCGGTTGATGTTGAACCTTGGAACGGCGTATTTGATGCAACCAAAGCCGGTCAAGTTGCCATGCAACTTAAAAACAATAATATAATAGGTTCTGATGATAGTTTAAACCTTAATATCTATCGCCCTAATAATCATAAAAATAATTTACCTGTACTGGTTTATATACACGGCGGAAATAACCAAATCGGCACCGCCATGGAAATGACTGGCAACACGCTGGTAACCGATCTTGATGCCATTTTTGTGTCAATTAATTACCGTTTAGGACCATTGGGATTTAACCCGCTTCCAGCCTTACAAACCGGCGATAAATTAGAAGATTCAGGTAACTATGCGCTACTTGATATAGCAAAATCATTAGATTGGATAAAACAAAATATTGCGCAATTTGGCGGCGATCCGAATAATATTACCGTCTCAGGCTTTTCAGCAGGTGGACGAGATGTAATGGCAATGTTAATTTCTCCTATCTTTAAAGATAAATTTCAACAAGCTATTTCATTTAGTGGCGGGATGACGGTCGCAGATAAAGACGATAGTATCAAAGTTTTTGCCAAAGCTATCGCCCCACTGGTGGTTGAAGATAAAATTAAACCAACTGAAGAACAAGCTTATCAATGGTTGTTAACCAATCAATCTGAAGTCAAAAAATACCTCTATAGCATCTCATCCGATCGGCTTGTTGCGCTAATGGGAAATGCCGGTATAAGAATGAGTGTTTTTCCACATTTATACAATGACGGCTATGTGATCCCTAAAGACGGTTTTAATACTCAACACTACAATAGTGTCCCGTTAATTATGCTTACCGGTACTGGCGAGTTTTCACTATTTGCACAATCGTCCCCTTATTTTAGTCAAGAAGCCGGTTCATTGACCACCAAAGCGTCAGCTGAATTTCAATTTGCCAATAAATATGGCAGTCGTCTTTATGAACTATTTAATGTTACCGACTCAGCTAATAAAATGGCACCATTTTACCCAGCCAATATTTTTGGCGTGACAATAAAATATGGCGAGGATCAAAATACTGTTGGCTTGCCTATGGGAATATTTGGCGCTTTTCATGGTGTTTTCATCCCATTAATGGATCATTCTTCAGATAATTATGAAAAGATAATTGGCAATGCATTTGAGACTAAAGGCGCTAAGCAACTGAGCATGATATTTAAACAATATCTGCATAACTTTATTCATCACGGCAACCCTAACGGCGATGATCTAATTTATTGGGAAAATTGGACAGCTAAAAACCAATCGTTACTTTACCTTAACGCCGATAGACAGCAAGCCCAAATTTACATGGGTGAGCAAAAATGGAACTATCAAGATGTGCTTAATCAAATGGATAACGATCAGTCAATCGATGCAAAGGTTAAAAAGACTTTAATCGCTGAAGTATTAAATGGCAGATGGTTTAGTCATGAACTTGATCTGAAATATAAAAATAAATCATTATGGATTAAATAAATGCCATTTATCTTAAAGGGATTGGTTGAGATTGTCGAACATGACATATAGTTGAAATATTTTCATGTAACAGTGAATAACTTTATAAAATACAAATGATTAATTTATATAGCATCACAATTTTTTTCAATATTTGTATTTTATCAATTATAATCAGATAAAATACATAAATCGTAAAATAGTTGAATTGCAACAAGTAAGAAAATCGCTTTGTACTACGCAAAAAAATATATTTTATAATCAACTAATTATGTAGGATATATCATTTTTTTTGAAAAATTTATAACATTTATATTAGCGAATAATATAAAAATCAGGAGGTAGTTATATGGTAGGAATTATCCTGGCAACTCATGGTGAGTTTGCTGAAGGTATTCTACAATCAGGCTCTATGATATTTGGTGAACAAGAAAATGTTAAAGCCGTAACATTGCACCCAAGTGATAGCCCTGAAAGTCTAAAAGAACGAATGTTAGCCGCTATTGCCACATTTGATAATCAAGATGAAGTGTTATTTTTGGTCGATTTATGGGGCGGCACGCCATTTAATCAAGCAAATAATTTATGCGGAGCGCACCCTAATTGGGCAATTGTCGCTGGTCTAAACTTGCCCATGTTAATTGAAGCTTATTCATCACGTTTCTCCATGGAGTCAGCAAAAGAGATCGCCGGAGCAATTTTAGAATCGGCTAAAGACGGCATTCGTGCAACGGTAGATGCGCCAGCGAATCAAGCTCCGGCAAAACAAACATCAAATACCATTCCGGAAGGCACTGTGCTTGGTGACGGAAAAATGAAGATTGTGTTAGCTCGAGTCGACTCTCGTTTACTGCATGGACAAGTTGCCACATCCTGGACTAAATCGACCAATCCTAATCGTATTATTGTTGTTTCTGATTCAGTTGCTAAAGATGAGTTAAGAAAAAAACTCATTGAAGAAGCCGCTCCTCCTGGTGTTAAAGCCAACGTCGTACCAATCAAAAAAATCATCGAGGTTTCAAAAGATCCCCGTTTTGGGAATACCAAAGCACTATTACTCTTTGAAAACCCGGAAGATGTGGTGCGAGCTGTTGAAGGCGGCGTCGATATTGAGGTACTCAATATTGGTTCCATGGCTCACTCAGTGGGTAAAGTCATGGTAAATAAAGTGCTTTCAATGAATGAACAAGACGTTGAAGCCTTTGAAAAATTAAAAGCAAAAAATATTAAATTCGATGTTCGCAAAGTGCCTAATGATTCAAATAGCAATATGGATGAATTATTAACTAAAGCGAAAGAAGAGTTAGCCGAACAAAAGAATAAGTCTTAATTAAGGGGTTATATTATGACGTTATCAATCGTTGCTATCCTGTTAGTGATAGCTATCGCCTTTCTGGCAGGAATGGAAGGTATTTTAGATCAGTTCCAATTTCATCAACCGTTAGTGGCATGTTCATTAATTGGACTGGTAACCGGTAATCTAGAAGCTGGTGTAGTATTAGGTGGATCATTACAGATGATAGCACTAGGCTGGGCAAACATTGGCGCAGCAGTGGCACCGGATGCGGCACTAGCGTCTGTTGCCTCATCAATTATATTAGTGTTAGGCGGGCAAGGCGTTGAAGGTGTTTCAACAGCGATTGCGGTTGCAATTCCGTTAGCGGTTGCCGGACTGTTTTTAACAATGATCGTTCGAACACTGGCTGTGCCTTTGGTTCATATGATGGATAGCGCAGCGGAAGAAGGCAATATTAGACGTATTGAATTACTCCAAATATTGGGCATTTGCATGCAAGGTTTACGTATCGCTATCCCAGCTGCAGCATTACTATTTATTCCGGCTGAAACAGTTAAAGACGCATTAAATGCAATGCCAACATGGTTAACCACCGGTATGGCTATTGGTGGTGGCATGGTTGTGGCTGTTGGTTATGCAATGGTTATCAATATGATGGCTACCCGTGAAGTATGGCCGTTTTTCATTATCGGTTTTGTTGTTGCCGCTATTTCCCAATTAACCTTGATTGCCCTTGGTGCATTAGGTATTGCTTTAGCGTTAATTTACCTTAATCTTTCTGAACGTGGCAACAACTCAAATGGTGGTGATAAAGGTGATCCACTAGATGATATTTTGAATGATTACTAGGAACTTGGAGAAGAAAATGACTGATAAAATTCAATTAACTAAAAAAGATCGTTTAGCAGTTGCTTGGCGCTCAACTTTCCTTCAAGGTTCTTGGAACTACGAACGTATGCAAAATGGCGGCTGGGTCTATTCAATGATTCCGGCGATTAAAAAATTGTATACCACTAAAGAAGATCGTTCTGCTGCATTAAAACGCCATTTAGAGTTTTTTAATACTCACCCTTATTTAGCATCGCCTGTTTTAGGAGTAACCCTTGCTCTTGAAGAAGAGCGTGCCAATGGCGCACCGGTTGATGATGTGGCTATTCAAGGGGTAAAAGTGGGTATGATGGGACCTTTAGCCGGTGTCGGTGATCCGGTGTTCTGGTTTACTGTTCGACCAATGCTTGGTGCCCTAGGTGCATCGCTCGCACTAAGTGGCAATATTTTAGGACCGATTTTATTCTTTTTACTTTGGAATATTATTCGTTGGGGCTTTATGTGGTATACCCAAGAGTTTGGTTATCGTACCGGTTCAAAAATCACAGATAACCTATCAGGTGGTTTACTGCAAAAAATTACCAAAGGCGCCTCAATTTTAGGGATGTTTGTTCTGGCAGCTTTGGTGCAAAGGTGGGTATCGATCAATTTCCAACCTGTCGTTTCAAAAGTGAAATTGGCAGACGGTGCCTTTATTGATTGGAGCAAAATATCTAATGGTGCAACAGGTATTAAAGAAGCCTTAGAACAAATGCAAGCTGGATTATCTCTCACACAAACGAAGATAGTTACTTTACAAAATAACTTAGATCAGCTGATACCTGGACTGGTTCCATTACTTTTAACCTTTTTATGTATGTGGTTATTACGTAAAAAAGTATCACCAATCTTAATTATTCTTGCACTATTCCTAGTCGGCATTGGTGGACACGTGATTGGTCTTTTATAAGCAACCAATCTTGTAAAGAAGTTTCAGAAAAGCACTATGTTTGAGCATAAAAACATAGTGCTTTCTCTCTCTATTAGCGGCGTTTTTGACTGATACAATTATCACCCGGCTTGCTAATTACCGATATTGAACATGGCAGGCAAAATAGCATCGCTAAATTATCATCATACTTGGAGAAATATGGTTCAATCATTAAATACCAAAATCGATCTGACCACCAAAGGGACAACTTTTGTTGGCACCACTGAATACGGCAATATTATGATTGGCGATAAAGCCTTTGAATTTTATCATCAACGTGACCGCCGTAAGTATATACAAATCCCATGGCAAGAGATTGATTTTGTCAGCGCATCGGTCTTATTTGGCGGTAAGTGGATACCACGCTATCAAATACATACCAAACAAAATGGCACTTTTACCTTTTCCTCGAAAGATCCCAAAACAGTTTTACGAGCGATTCGAGTTTATATTGATAGCCAAAAAATGGTGAAATCATTAGGTTTCTTTGATGTCATAAAACGGGCATTTATTCGCAAAAAGCCCAACAAATAACCCTATTAATTTATTTCATTGTTTTGCTGAGTAAACACTTAAAATTTTTGCGTTGGTTTGGGCAATTGCCGCTGTTTTTCTTAATTAAATAAACCGCTCATTTAAAAGATATCTGCTTAAAAGACATAATGGCAATATTATTATGCTCAATTTGAAAAAGGATTAATCTAAAGTGTAAAGCAAACAGCAAAGTGGCGGTGTTAACCCCACACTTTAGCGCTCGATATGCATGCAAAAAGGCTAAATGCTGCACTTATAAATATAGATATTTTCTAATAGCAAATTATAAACAATTCAAACCATTACCGTTAACCCTCAATCCCGTAAATGATTAGGTAGGTCTATTTGCTTTATTATAAATAATCTCGCACTAACCCCAGCTGATAAACAGTCATTGCACTTTTTGCCAGAAAGAGTATAATTTCGGGGCTTTGATTTTGTCCATGTTGGGCAAAAGAAAGATTATTTTTTAATTTAAGAGGATGTTATGGTAACTATTCGTTTAGCTCGTGGTGGCTCTAAAAAGCGCCCTTTTTATCAAGTAGTTGTCACTGATAGCCGTAACCCACGTGATGGTCGTTTTATTGAGCGCGTTGGCTTTTTTAATCCAATTGCACAAGGTAAAGCAGAAGAATTACGTTTAGATCTTGATCGCGTAAATCATTGGGTTGGTTTAGGTGCAACCGTTTCTGATCGTGTTAACTCATTGATCAAACAAGCACAAAAAGCTGCTTAATTTAGTCGTTTATAGTCACTGTAATGATAATGAATACTGAGAATCTGATTGTTGTAGGTAAACTTGGTTCAAGCTACGGAATTCGTGGATGGCTCAGGATTTTTTCGTTTACAGAATTTCCGGATAGTATCTTTGATTACACCCCTTGGTATATCCAGCGTGCTGGACAATGGCAAGAAGTAATCGTAGAAAGCTTTAAACCGCATAATCAAGACATGATTGTCAAACTCAAAGGCGTTGATGATCGAGATCAAGCAAATGCATTAACGAATGCTGAAGTGTTTGTTGATGCTGATAAATTGCCTAAGCTCAATCAAGGCGATTTTTATTGGAAAGATCTTATCGGCTGTCGAGTGAAAACAGTTAACGGTTATGACTTAGGTCAAGTCACTGATTTAATGGAAACCGGTTCTAATGATGTGTTGGTCGTTAAAGCCAATCTAAAAGATGCATTTGGAGCAACAGAACGTTTAATCCCTTTTGTTGAAGAACAATTTATTAAACAGGTTGATTTAACAACAAAAATGATTATGGTCGATTGGGATCCTGCTTTTTAATTGGTAAGGTAAGATTATGTGGATTGGCGTAATAAGCCTTTTTCCCGAAATGTTTCAAGCTATTACTAGTTATGGCGTTACTGGTCGAGCAGTTAAAAACGGACTGTTAACAGTAGAATATTGGAACCCGCGCGATTTTGCGCATGATAAGCATAAGACTGTCGATGACAGACCTTATGGCGGTGGGCCCGGCATGTTAATGATGGTACAACCCCTTAGGGATGCCATTCATGCGGCAAAAGCAGTAGCAGGTGAAGATACAAAAGTAATCTATCTTTCCCCACAAGGGCGCAAACTTGACCAACAAGGTGTTTGCGAATTGTCACATAATCAAAAACTTATTTTGATTTGTGGACGTTACGAAGGTATAGATGAGCGCGTTATCCAAACCGAAATTGATGAAGAGTGGTCAATTGGGGATTACGTGTTAAGTGGCGGTGAATTACCGGCAATGACAATGATTGATGCATTAGCAAGGTTTATACCGGGCGTGTTAAATCACCAGTCATCGGCAGAAGAAGACTCTTTTGTTAACGGTTTACTTGATTGCCCGCACTATACTCGTCCAGAGGTGTTAGATGGAATGGCGGTGCCCGATGTGTTAATGTCCGGACACCATGAAGCGATTCGTCGCTGGCGATTGAAACAATCACTAGGACGAACTTGGTTGAGAAGAGAAGATCTTCTTGAAAATCTAGCTCTGACTGATGAAGAGCAACGTTTACTCACTGAATTCCAACGGGAATATCGTGATAAACATAGCGACTAAAATTTCAGTATAACTAGTAAGAGATAATATTATGAAAAATGCAATTATTCAGCAATTAGAACAAGAACAAATGAAAAAAGACATCCCGTCTTTTCGCCCGGGTGATACGGTTGAAGTAAAAGTATGGGTTGTTGAAGGTAACAAAAAACGTCTTCAAGCATATGAAGGTGTGGTTATTGCTATTCGCAATCGTGGTTTACATTCTGCATTTACAGTACGTAAAATTTCGAATGGCGAAGGTGTTGAACGAGTATTCCAAACTCACTCACCAATTGTTGATTCAATTACTGTGAAACGTCGTGGTCAAGTACGTCAAGCGAAACTTTACTACTTACGCGAACTTCGTGGTAAAGCGGCTCGTATTAAAGAGCGCCTTAACTAATATTGATTGGTTACAATTTAAAAACCAATTAAAATATATCAGATTAAATATGGTCACCTTTACGGTGGCCGTTTTTGTATCTATCATATTATCTTCCAGCCAACTGTCTGAAGTTGACAACTAAATCCAATTTACTGTTATTCTTTGAAAGGTAATACTATGAGTAACTATCTTGTTGATATTGTCTCAACAACCATAAAACTCTTTGCCCTTATGACGCCACCAGCGGTATTAAGCGCATTTTTAAGTGGTACTAAACAGTACGACGAATCATTACGCCGCAAAACCGCGCGTAAAACATCGTGCGCGGTATTTATTATTGGTATCATATTATTCTTTTTCGGTAATACCCTGTTTAGCGTTTTTGGTTTTACCTTAAATGCGTTTCGAATCGGCTCTGGTGCTTTACTGTTTATTACCGCAGTTTCATTAATGAATGACTCGCCGGAAAAAAACAAAATTAGTAGCGATGATGATATCAGCGTCGTTCCGCTTGCGGTACCGCTGTGTATGGGTCCTGCGTCTATCGGGACAATCATTGTTATGGGCACCAGTTCCGTCGGATTTGCTGCAAACATGGTAGGCGCCGTCTCTTTATTGATCGCCTCTTTAGGCATCTACGCCATGCTTTTATGCGCCAAAACGATTGCTAAAGTATTAAAAAATACCGGCATTGCGATATTATCAAAATTAACCGGACTGTTAGTATCCGCTATCGCAGCACAAGTTGTGTTTACCGGGGTTGCGGCATTTTTAAAATAGTCATCTAACGTTGCTGTGCAAACAAAGTCACGCTTTGAGCACACAGCCTTAAACGTTTTATCGATAAGATTTTGACATGTAATCATCATCCTAAGTGATGATGATTACATTGTTAGACACAAACTAAGTTGACTTAGTTGTGATAGCGGGATTACGTTTTTTATAAAAAAAGTAAGAAATTAAAATAATAGTAATTAATGCCAGTTCAGACAGTAAAATATAATGACCTGACTCGCCAAACCAAACGCCCAGTATAATCACAATATTGACCGTAATTGAAATCATGGCTAACCATGGAAACAGCGGTGATTTGAATTTAATCATCTCTTTCGGGTATTTACCACTATTCACCCCCTTACGGAATTGATATTGGCACCATGCAATGATAATCCAGGCAAAACAGCCGACCTGTCCGGTACCGGCGACTAAATAAAGATAAAGCTTATCAGCAGCAATATATTTCGAAAATAGCGAAACTAACGCAATGATAGCAATAAAGAGAATGCCTTTTGTTGGTACCCCTCGTTTATTTACTTTGGAAAACGATTTTGGAGCTAAATTATCTTGTGCCATAGACCACAACATTCTTGAACTGGCATAAACGGCAGAATTAGCAGCCGAAATAGCAGCACAGAAGATCACAAATAGCATCATATAAGAGGCGAACTGAATCCCGGCCTTGTTAAAGACCCAAACAAACGGGCTGATTTCATCGTGAGCAACGCCATAAGGATAGACAAGCGCCAATACCGCTATTGCTAATACATAAAATAGAATAATTCTAAAAGCAACGCCGGTAATAATTTTCGGTAAAACCGATTGTGGCGATTGTGCTTCGCCAGCCGCACTACCAATTAACTCTACCCCTTGAAATGAATAAGTGACAATTGTCATACAGACAAAAATCGACAAAAAGCCATTGGGAAACCAACCACTTTCTGTTTTAAATGTCGGCAGTAGATGCGTTTGCTCATATTGCTGATAAAGCAGATAAATGCCGGTGGCAATAAAGGCAATAATCGCCAACACTTTTATGGTAGAAAACCAGTATTCACTTTCACCAAAGGCACGAACCGAGGTTAAATGCACCGAGGTGATCACAACTAAAATAATTAAACTAAAAAGATAGATAGGAATGGAAGGAAAGACTTGATGAGCAATCATAGCAGCCGCTGTAAGATCTGCCGCCATTGACAATACCCAACTTAACCAATATAACCAACCAATGGTGTAACTCCATATTGGATTGGGAATAAACATTAATGCATAGTGTTGGAAAGAACCAGCATGCGGAAAAGCGCAAGAAAGCTCACCTAAACAAAGCATCGTAGAGAGCATAATACTGCCCGCCATTAAATAGGCAATAATTGTCCCTAACGGTCCAACCGTGCTAAGAGGTGCTGCAATACCAATAAATAATCCCGTACCAATTGATCCGCCTAATGAAATCATCAAAAGATGACGATTTTTAAGGTTTTTCTTTAAGTTACTGGGATAAGGACTTTCTTGAGTTTCTGATATAGCCATGTAAACCGCCTAGTAATCAATAAAAGCTGCCGGTGACCCGGCAGCTAGCACGAATTAATAAATAAAACGTTTTTCTACGCCATTTGTTTGACATGCCATGAGTAAGGCTGTGTAATCGAGTTCAAAACCGATCATATCGCCGACTTTCAATGTTTCAGTCACATCTTCAATATCAACAATAGTATGATCACTGGTTTGACCTAAAACAGTAATGTTATCGTCGATAGGAACACAGTTTTCGGCCGGAACGTCTTGACGTCCAAAAGCCAATAAAGCACGTTTACGTGTACCATTATCAACAAATGTTTTACTGTTTAAAAATGCATCAACCCCTAACTCACCAACAGGAACAGTAGGTTTACTATTGAGCTCGATGATTTGGGCATATAATTTATATAAATTACTGCATGCCTTCTCAACAGGTTTATTTGAGTGGTGGAATTCATCAAGATATTTCATATCCACATACTCAATACCAAACTCATGTAAACCACCGATTCTGATGTGGTTTAATCCTTCAGGCCAAATACCTTTATCAAGCAGATGATAGCTGGTGCAATTACCTGCTGACAGATATTTGATTTTGATATTACAAGCCTCTTCCACTTTACGTGCTATGTGTAAAAAATCCACGCCATTTTTAACGGTTGGCAGAACAGTACCATAGCAGTTAAAGTTGGTGCCAAGCCCATAAAGCTCAACACCTGGTAAAGATAATATGAGTTTAACGGTATCGATGATATCATCGAGGTGTTCAAACCAAATACCTTCACGTAAGTCACCCATATCCACCATTAATAATACTTGATGAATTTTTTGTTGCTTAACGGCTTCATCCGAAAGCGCTTGGATAACTTGTTTTTCACTGTTTAAGCTAATATCAGCATATTTAACAACATCGCTGATTTCGCTTAAACAAGGGCTACGTAATAAACAGGTCTTACAATTTAAGGCGTCTTTTAATTTTTTCAAATTGTAAGTTCTTGACTCAGCGATCACATCAATACCGCCGTCAAGCACGGCTTTGGCGGTTTCAACGCAACCATCAAAAACTTTATTGACGGCCATTACTTCAATGCCGTGTTTAGCTAACAGCTCTTTTTCAACACGAGCATTGTTTCTTAATTTACGTAAATCGATTTCCAATATAGGTTTGTACATACTTTACTCCTCTATATCTTATTGTTGTTGCAAGCGATTACGTTTTTGTGCTCTATGGTAGATCCATTCAGCTAACACAATAGCTAACACCGCACCACCAACAATTTTAGCGATATATTCAACATATCCACCCATATCGATTTGTGCAGGTGGGATAAACACTAAGATCACCGCAAATAGAGTCGATAAGAAACCTAACGCAGGTAACACAATCGGTAACACTTTACCCGGAATTTTAAAGCTACGTGGTACATCAGGTTGAGTAATACGTAAACGATAATAAGCAATAAACATCACTAAATATGGGATAAAGTAACAGATTGTTGTTAACGCCGTTAACATCCAATATGCTGCGGCAATACTCGGTGATACGAAAGTTGAGAAACAAAGTACGGTTACAATAATTGCTTGAACAATTAACGCAAAAGCTGGTGTTTTATACACAGGATGTAAACGACCAACACGTTCGCCAAGTAAATTATCTTCTTTTGATGCTTCTTGTAACATATAGATAGGGCCAACTAACCATGAGTTAATTTGTCCTAACGCACCAAAGAATAAACAGATTGCCATAACTGGTAATAACCAAGGCATATGTAACTCTTTTGCCGCTGCTTCCATTGCTTGCATTACACCTGCAACAATATCAGTATCTTCAGCTGGCAATAAAGTATTAATTGCCCAAGAACCAATCATGTAAATACCCACAATCACAATTGCTGATACCGCCATTGCTTTAGGGAAATCACGTTGTGGATCACGAGTACGACCAGCGATCATCGGCGCAACTTCAAGGCCAGCAAAAGCAAACATCATACTAGATAAAAACACAATCGTATCCCAGCTACTTAAATCAGGGATCCAATCGCTAAGATGACTATAGTCAGTTGCCATTGGATGACCAGTTAATAGCCAAACAATTGCTAATAGCACAATAATTGCAGCCGGAATAAATACTCCAAGCCATGCACTGACACTATTGATAACTTTAGTCCATTGCATACCTTTGATATTCATTAATGTCAAAATCCAAAATACCACCATGGAACCAACACCTATAAACACCTGATTTTGGGCAAGTTCAGGACTAAACATATAACCAATTGCAGTAAAACCAAACTGCAACATTAATGGGAAGAAAAGTACACATGAAAACAGGAAGCAAACAACCACTATCCAACCAACACGTTTACCAAATGCTTCTTTTACCCATACAAAGATCCCACCATCTTTTGGCCAGCCTGTTGAAAGCTCACCACATACCATGGCTAAAGGGAAGAAAAGACAGAATGCAGCAAGTAGCCAAAGTACCATTGCTGACGCCCCATAAGGCGCAACATTCGGAATTTGACGTAAACTTAATATTGCAATGACATTCATAAACACAATGTCTTTAATACCAAGTAAACTTGAATCTTTAGAATCACTCATAATAACCTCACATAATAACAACTGGGGCAGTTATTGCCCCAGCCAGTTCATGATTAATACACGTCGTATCCAACCATATCCTCGTAAGTGTCTTCACGGCGAATCAATCGATCTTTGCCATGTTTATCAATCATAACAACAGCAGTACGTGGGCGGTTGTTATAAACTGTTTGGCTTTCGATGGTATAAGCACCGGCATCAAGGAAAGCAATGATATCGCCAATTTGAGTGTCTTTTGGTAATAAGAACTCTTCACCTTTAACACCCACGTGGAAATAGTCACCACCGTCACATAATGGACCCGCTAATTTAATGTACTCATCATGTTGTTCAGTAATTCTTGATGCATCATAGACATAGAAGAACCAATCAAAGTGTTGGCTGTCAGATAACACGCTATAACCAGCATCAACAAATTTCCATTCAACATGTTCTTCGATGTTACCGTCTAAGTCATAGTTAGTTTTACGTTTTTCACAAGCAACTTCAGTTAAAAGTACACCTGCTGAACCGGTTACTTTACGACCTGGTTCAATACAGATTTCAACATCAGTACGCCATTTGTGAACTTCGCTAATGATTGCATCAGCAAAATCTTGTGCGGTAATACCTGCATACATATTGTCTTCTAATGGGTTACCATTTTCTTCGTCATATTTATATGGAACAGGAATACCACCACCAACGTTGATTAAATCAAATTTAATGCCAAGCACTTCTTCTAAACGGCGTGATTCATCAACTAATACTTTGGTCGCTTTGGCAAAAGGTTCTGCTTCCGGTACTTGATCCCCTACGTGCATATGTAAACCACGTAAATGAACATAAGGCATTTCAAGAATACGACGACAAGTCTCTTCAGCTTGTTCTAAGTCGATACCAGATTTAGCGTGATAAGCGGTGACTAATTCTGCGTGAGTTGCTGACGGTACATTTGGTTCAACACGCACACACACATTTGCCACTTTTTTCAAACGTCGTGAAATCTCATCAATAATATCAAGCTCATATAAGCTATCTACGTTGATGATGTAAAGATCGTTTTGGATAGCAAATTCTAAATCAACTGGTTTTTTAACCACACCGTTGAAAACAATTTGGCTTCCCGGGAAACCGATATCTAAACATTTACGCACTTCAAACATTGAGTTTGCTTCAGCATAGATACCTGCGTCTTTAATTGCTTTAAGTACGCCCATTACCGAACAGGTTTTAGAAGCATAGAAAATTTTTGTTTTTGGATGCGCTTTAAATGCTTCTTTGATTTCTTGAACGTTACGATCAATTTCCTTTTCAGAAAAAACATAAAAAGGCGTTGGGTATTTTCTGGCTAATTCTTCTAAATTAACCCCATCAAAACATAATTTGCCACTTTCAGCGCTAAAACGACGATCTTTTGTTATAAGATCTGTGCGTATTTTGTTATAATTTGACATAATTTTGTCGGACATATGACCTCCAGTTAATTAGTACATAAAAAAGTACATAATGAATAAGAAAAATGGCTTCTCACAAGTAATGCAATCAGCATGCCAACTTAAAAATTACTTATAAATCAAATTCTTAACTATATACTTACAAAAAAAATATTAGTCATTTAGTAAAAAATATGTTTTTATGACAAAAATTCGTCATTGTTGAGGTAATGGTTGAAAGGCTTTTAAAAATTAATATACCACTTAGTAAATGATCTCAATTTCAAAAGGTACTACTATCATGACAATCGATCCTGAATTATCACAAGCATTGGATGTATTTAAACATTTTTTCGATTTAATGCATCAGCCAATGGCCATTATCGATAAAGAAGGTAAATATATTTACTACAATAAAGAAAGTGCTGAGTTGGATGGCTTCCCGGAAGAACAAGCCATCGGTAAACCAATGCTTAAAGTTTATCCTAATTTGAAGAAAGAAGATAGCACTATGTTGCAAGCTTTACAACATGGTAAAGAGTATCAAAACAATTACCAAAGTTATTATAACCATGTTGGTAAAGTCGTTGACTACCTTCATACCACCGTTCCGCTTTATAATCACCAGAAAGAGATCATCGGTGCAGTTGAGATAGGCCGTAATTTATCCAACGTCAGACAATTACAAGACCAAGTATTTAAACTCAATAGCCGTTTATACCAAAATCAAGAACAACCCTTACCGGAAATTGTCTTTGCATCGCAAAAAATGCAGGACGTTATCGATCAAACCAATATTTTAGGTGCTAACGATGTGCCGGTATTAATTGTGGGTGAAACCGGCACCGGTAAAGAGCTGTTTGCCCGCTTAATTCACCAAACCAGTGACCGGCGTGATAAAGCGTTTATCTCGCTAAACTGTAGTGCCCTGCCAACTACGCTGATTGAAAGCACGCTATTTGGCACCGTTAAAGGCGCATTTACCGGCGCTGAAAACCGTCAAGGTTACTTAGAGCTTGCCAATGGCGGTACGCTGTTTTTGGATGAACTCAATGCAATGCCGTTAGAGATGCAAAGTAAATTATTACGCTTTTTGCAAGAAAAAACCTACTGGCAATTAGGCGGTAATAAAGAAATTCACTCAGATGTCCGTATTGTGGCCGCCATGAACCAATCGCCGGCAGAGCTGTTAAAAACTGGTAAAATGCGCAGCGATCTTTTTTATCGGTTGAATGTCGGTTTAATCAAACTGCCAGCCTTAAGGGAACGTACCGAAGACATTCCGGTATTAGCCCGGTACTTTATCGATAAACACCAGCATGACGTTAAAGTGACCATTAGTGGTATTAGCGAACCCGCGTTAAAGCAATTAATGTCAGCGCCGTGGCCGGGCAATGTCCGTATGTTAGAAAACGCCATAGTCCGCAGCATGGTGCTGCAAAATGAACCCGGCGAACTGCAACATATCACCCTTGATGATGAGCTGTTTGATATTCAAGCGCCACTTACTCAACAACAGCAGGTAAGCCAGCCGGAAAAACCGGTCAACGTTACACCGCCAAGCAGTGATAACTTAATCGAACAAGTTGAAAACTACGAAAGACAGCTCATTGTTGATGCCTTAAATCAAGCTAATGGCAAAATCATCACGGCGGCCAAATTGTTAAACATTTCCCGCACGACATTACAATATAAGGTCAAAAAGTATCATATTCAAATGGGCGTTATCGACAATTAATGGCAAACATAAAAGCCCGTTAATCAAAAGCCTTCGCACATGCAAAGGCACTACTCCAAGCCCATTGAAAATTATACCCACCTAAAGCGCCGGTTACATCCATAACCTCACCAATAAAATACAGGTTAGGATGTGACTTTGCGGCCATCGTTTTTGACGATAAAGCATCAGTACTCACCCCGCCTAATGTCACTTCGGCTGTGCGATACCCTTCTGTACCATTAGGCATAATTTGCCATTGCGTTAAGGCAGTATAAAGCTGCTTTTGCTCATTAGGATTGAGTTGTTTAACCAGCTTATCGGCAATCATATTCAATTGCATTAATGCCTCAACAACCCTTTTAGGTAAAATTTGTGCCAGACAATTTTTTAAAGACTGATTACGATTCTTCTCAAGCAGAGGTTTAAATGCCGATTCAAACGGGAGATCGGGCAACAAATTAATGGTAATAAATTCGCCTGCCTGCCAGTAACTTGATAGCTGTAAAATAGCGGGACCAGAAAGTCCACGGTGGGTAAAGAGTAAATTCTCTTTAAAACTGATTTTATCATTAGCCACTTCAACCGGCAGCGCAATCCCGGCTAGAGGAGATAACACATCTAACAATGGTTTATGTAAGGTAAATGGCACCAGACCGGCTCTAACCGGTACAACCGGAATGGCAAATTTTTCAGCGATTTTGTAACCAATTGATGTCATGCCTAATGCCGGCATGGATAAGCCACCGGTTGCAATAATCAAACTATGACTTTCAATAATGCCTTGTGAAGTGTGCAATTGAAAGCCGTCAGCCACGATCTTCACATCATCGAGCTGCGTTTGCATCATCCACTTAACACCGCCTTTTTGGCATTCGCTAACCAACATATCGACAATCTCTTTAGCGGAATTGTCACAAAACAGCTGACCATGATCTTTTTCATGGTAAGCGATGTTATATTGATTGACTAATTGGATAAAATCCCATTGATTATAACGGCTAAGCGCCGATTTACAAAAGTGCGGATTTTGTGAAATATAGTGCTTGGCATCGATATCCAAATTCGTGAAATTACACTTCCCGCCACCGGACATCAAAATCTTTCGCCCGGGCTTTTTACCGTTATCAATCACAGTCACATCAAAGCCCTTTTGCCCGAGTAACCCCGCACAAAAAAGCCCCGCTGCACCAGCGCCTACAATGGTGATTTTAGTTTGCATAGTTGAGATATTAAAAATAAATAATAGCTGATTATAACAGTATAAAATTATCCGTCATCATTAAGGGATATTTCAACCGATTTTTTGCTAAAATACCTATATTTTCTGAAACTTCTTGACAAGACTTGCCCGCTTTCTTATAGCATTAAATGCAATCTTTTATTTTTTCTTTTGAGATTTTGAGTGGCTTTTGTGTATGGTTTTTTCCTAATAGCGGTCTCAATATTTACTATTTTCTAAAATGAGAGTTAAAAATTTTTTATACTTAAACATAGGTATTTTCTGAAACTTCTTGACAAAACTTGCCCGCTTTTTTCATCGCAATAAATCCAATCTTTATTTTTCTGTCTTTGAGATTTTGAGCGGCTTTTATGTATGTTTTTTCCTAAAAACGGTTTCAATATTTAATATTTTCTAAAATGAGAATCAAAAATTTTTATACTTAAACATAGGTATTTTCTGAAACTTCTTGACAAGACTTACCCGCTCTTTTATCGCAATAAATCCAATTTGTATTTTTCGCCTTTAAGATTTTGAGTCGCTTTTGAGTATGTTTTTTCCTAATAATAATCTCCACATTTACTATTTTCAAAATTGAAAATTAAAGATTTTTATACTTAAACATGGGTATTTTCTGAAACTTTTTGACAAGACTTGCCCGCTTTTTTATCGCAATAAATCCAATCTTTTATTTTTTGCCTTTAAGATTTTGAACCGCTTTTTTGTATGGTTTTTTCCTAAAACGGTTTCAGTATTTAATATTTACTAAAATGAAAACTACGAATTTTTATACTTAAACATGGGTATTTTCTGAAACTTCCTGACAAGACTTACCCGCTTTTTTATCGCATTAAATGTAATCTTTTATTCTTTTCCTTTAAGGTTTTGAGCCGTTTTTGTATATCCATTTTGTCTAATAACGGTTTCAATATTTAATATTCTCTAAAATGAGAATTAAAGATTTTATACTAAAACACCTATATTTTCTGAAACTTCTTGTCAAAAAAGAAAAACAACTTATGATGATTATAAAAATTATTTAAAAAATAATGCCCTTATATTCTATTTAAATTTTAATAATCAATAAGCTACATTTTATTATTAGCTTCATTAATAAGTCTCATATCAGTTATTAGAAGATTGACTTATAAGTAATATTTATTTGACCAAAATTGCATTTTTCTTTAATTTCTTAGCCAATATGGGATTAATGCCTATACCTTCACAAAATATAAAAGCGATGAATTAGAGGCAATGATATGTTATATAACCAGAATCTTGAAAAAGATAACTGTGGATTTGGTTTAATTGCACATATTGAAGGGCAACCAAGTCATAAAGTAGTACGCACTGCAATTCATGGATTAGCAAGAATGCAACATCGTGGCGCAATTTTATCTGACGGTAAAACGGGCGATGGCTGTGGGCTTTTACTACAAAAGCCGGATAGATTTTTTCGATTAGTTGCGCAAGATGCCGGTTGGCGCTTAGCGACAAATTATGCGGTAGGCATGTTATTTCTCAGTCAGGATGAGCAAGAAGCGCAAGCCAGCCGGGAAATTGTAGAACAAGAGTTAGCCGATGAAACCTTATCCATTTTAGGTTGGCGAGAAGTGCCAATCGATAAAAGTGTGTTAGGTGAAATTGCCTTATCTTCACTTCCTAGAATTGAACAAGTCTTTGTTAATGCGCCGGCAGGCTGGACTAAGATTGATCTAGAACGTCGACTGTATATGGTACGTCGTCGTATTGAAAAACGTGTACAAGACGACACCTTTTACGTTTGTAGCTTTTCCAATCAAGTCAATATCTATAAAGGCTTATGTATGCCTAAAGATTTGCCTCGTTTCTATCTGGATTTAGCAGATATTCGTATGGAAACGGCGATTTGTTTATTCCACCAACGGTTTTCCACCAATACTGTGCCACGTTGGCCATTAGCCCAACCATTTAGACATCTGGCACATAATGGCGAAATTAATACCATTGAAGGCAACCGCCAGTGGGCTAAAGCACGTTCTTACAAATTTAAAACTCCGCTGATCCCCGATTTACAAAATGCCGCACCATTTGTCAATGTGACCGGTTCTGACTCAAGCTCACTTGATAATATGTTAGAGCTGTTTTTAGTTGGGGGAATGGATATTGTTAGAGCGATGCGTTTATTGGTACCGCCGGCATGGCAGAATAATCCCGATATGAATGAAGATCTTCGTGCCTTTTTTGATTTCAATTCCATGCATATGGAGCCGTGGGACGGGCCGGCAGGTATTGTGATGTCAGACGGTCGTTATGCAGCGTGTAATTTAGACCGTAACGGACTGCGCCCCGCTCGTTATGTTATCACCACCGATAAACTCATTACCTGCGCTTCTGAAATTGGCATTTGGGATTATCAGCCCGATGAAGTAGTGAGTAAAGGACGAGTTGGACCCGGTGAATTACTGGTTATCGATACTGAAGAAGGCCGCATTTTACAATCTTCTGAAACCGATAACGATTTACAAAAACGACATCCTTATAAAGAGTGGATGGCAAAAAATGTTAAGCAGCTTATCCCTTTTGAAAATTTACCGGATGAGAATATCGGTTCTCGCAGTTACGATGATACGCTCCTAGCCACTTATCAAAAACAGTTTGGTTATAGTGCTGAAGAGATCGACCAATGTATCCGTGTGCTCGGTGAAAATGGGCAAGAAGCAACCGGTTCAATGGGCGACGATACCCCGTTCGCCGTTTTATCGAGTAAACCACGTTTGATCTACGATTACTTCCGACAAAAATTTGCTCAAGTCACCAATCCACCGATTGACCCACTGCGTGAAGCGCACGTAATGTCGCTCTCTACCAGCATCGGTCGAGAGATGAATGTTTTTGCTGAAGCGGAAGGACAAGCACATCGGGTGGCGTTTAAATATCCGGTATTGGTCTACTCCGATTTTCAACAATTAACGGCTTTAGAATCTCGCTACTATAAATCCGAAACACTTGATATCACCTACGAAATTGACGGTAGTTTGCGTGATGCCATTGAGCAGTTATGTGGCGATGCCGAAGCCAAAGTCCGTAACGGTACCGTTTTATTAATCTTATCAGATAAAAATATTGCAGCTGACAGATTACCGATTCCGGCACCAATGGCCGTGGGCGCTGTTCAACAACGATTAGTTGAAAAAAACTTACGCTGTGATGCAAATATTATTGTGGAAACGGCAAGTTGTCGTGATCCGCATCAATTTGCTGTGCTCCTCGGTTTTGGTGCAACGGCAATCTACCCTTACTTAGCTTATGAAACCTTAGCTCATCTGGTCGACAATGGCACTATCAATAAATCTTACCGTGAAGCGATCGTCAATTATCGCAACGGCATTAATAAAGGTTTATATAAAATTATGTCGAAAATGGGCATCTCAACCGTTGCCTCTTATCGCTGTTCCAAACTGTTTGAAGCAGTGGGACTACATCAAGATGTGGTTGAACTGTGTTTTCAAGGGGTAAGTAGCCGTATTAGTGGTGCAAACTTCGATGATTTTGCGCAAGATCAGTTTGAACTATCGAAAAAAGCATGGTTACGCCGTAAACCATTGGAACAAGGTGGCTTGCTTAAATATGTCAATGGTGGCGAGTATCATGCTTATAATCCTGATGTGATCCAATCGCTACAAAAAGCGGTCAACAATGGTAACTATGAAGATTATAAAATTTATGCCGATATCGTCAATAATCGCCCACCGGCAACACTACGGGATTTATTAAAACTCAATCCACCGCAAAATGGTGCAATTGCGCTTGATGAAGTCGAGCCGGAAACGTCACTGTTTCAACGCTTTGACTCAGCAGCAATGTCAATTGGGGCACTAAGTCCGGAAGCGCACGAATCACTTGCCCAGGCAATGAATACCTTAGGCGGATACTCTAATTCCGGCGAAGGGGGCGAAGATCCGGCTCGCTATAACAGCATAAAAGTATCACGCATAAAACAAGTCGCTTCTGGTCGATTTGGTGTCACGCCGGGTTATTTGATGAGTGCCGATGTGATTCAAATCAAAGTCGCACAAGGGGCGAAACCCGGTGAAGGTGGTCAATTACCGGGCGATAAAGTCACGCCTTATATTGCTAAATTACGTTTTTCAGTACCGGGCGTTACGTTGATTTCGCCACCGCCACATCACGACATTTATTCAATCGAAGATTTGGCACAGCTGATATTCGATCTTAAACAGATCAATCCTCAAGCGATGATATCAGTAAAATTAGTCTCAGAGCCGGGCGTTGGCACAATTGCCACCGGTGTTGCTAAAGCTTATGCCGATTTGATTACCATTTCCGGCTACGACGGCGGTACCGGCGCCAGCCCTTTAACATCGGTAAAATATGCCGGTTCACCATGGGAGCTTGGTTTAGTTGAAACCCAACAATCACTTGTTGCCAATGGTTTACGCCACAAAATACGATTACAAGTTGACGGCGGATTAAAAACCGGTACCGACATTGTTAAAGCGGCGATTTTAGGTGCGGAAAGCTTCGGTTTTGGTACCGGCCCAATGGTGGCATTAGGCTGTAAATATCTGCGCATTTGCCACTTAAATAACTGCGCTACCGGCGTTGCCACACAAGATGAAAAATTGCGTCAAGACCACTACCATGGACTACCGGAAAAAGCCATGAACTATTTCCGCTTTCTTGCTCGTAATACAAGGGAAGTCATGGCTGAGCTTGGCGTAAGTCGCATTGTCGATTTAATCGGACGTACAGACTTACTGTTAGAGCTTGACGGCATTACCGCTAAACAACAAAAACTTGATTTATCCGGACTACTTGAAACCGCCACACCACTTGAAGGTAAACCGGTGTACTGTATTGAAGACAACAAACCGTTTGATAAAGGTGTTTTAAATAACGAGATCATCACGCAAGCACAACAGTTTGTTGATAATCGTCAAAGTAAAAACTTCTACTTTGATATTCAAAATACTGACCGTTCTGTCGGCACAAGCCTATCTGGCTATATTGCTAAAAAGTATGGCGATCAAGGTTTAGTTGCCGATCCGATTTCACTGCACTTTAACGGTACCGCCGGACAAAGCTTTGGTGTATGGAATGCCGGCGGGGTCGATTTAACCCTAACCGGTGATGCCAATGACTATGTAGGCAAAGGTATGGCAGGCGGGCGCATTGTTATTCGTCCACCGCAAGGCTCAGCGTTTTTAAGCCACGAAGCGACCATTGCCGGTAATACCTGCTTGTATGGCGCAACCGGCGGTAAATTATTTGCTGCCGGCCGTGCCGGTGAGCGCTTTGCGGTGCGTAACTCAGGCGCAATTAGTGTGGTTGAAGGCATTGGCGATAATGGCTGTGAATATATGACCGGTGGGATTGTTTGCGTACTGGGTAAAACTGGCGTTAACTTCGGTGCCGGTATGACTGGCGGTTTTGCTTATATTTTAGATACCAACGGCGATTTTCATAAACGTATCAACAAAGAGTTGGTTGAAATGTTAAATGTGGCTGATTATTCGATTCATGAAGAGCATCTACGTGGCTTAATAATGGAGCATGCACAATTAACCCACTCTTCACGTGCGGAAGAAATTTTAGCCAACTGGGAAAAGTTTGCTAAACAGTTTGTTTTAGTCAAGCCGAAATCCAGCGATGTAAAAGCCCTGCTCGGTCATCGTAGCCGATCATCTGCTGAACTACGCATTCAAGCACAGTAAGGAGAGCACGAAAATGAGTCAAAATGTTTATCAGTTTATCGATTTACAACGTGTTGATCCGCCAAAAAAATCGTTGAACATTCGTAAAATAGAATTTGTTGAGATTTATGAAGGATTTTCCCCTGCCCAGTCGCAAGCGCAAGCCGATCGTTGCTTAGCTTGTGGTAACCCTTATTGTGAATGGCGTTGTCCGGTACATAACTATATTCCTAACTGGTTAAAGCTGGTTAACGAAGGGAAAATTTTAGAAGCTGTCGAGCTTTCTCACCAAACGAACAGCTTACCGGAAGTTTGCGGTAGGGTTTGCCCGCAAGATCGTTTATGTGAAGGCTCTTGTACATTAAATGCCGAATTTGGCGCCGTGACCATTGGAAGTATCGAACGCTATATTACCGATGAAGCATTTAAAATGGGCTGGAAACCAAACTTATCCAATGTTGAAAAAACCGGCTTAAAAGTGGCGATTATTGGGGCGGGGCCTGCCGGGCTTGCTTGCGCTGATGTGTTAGTCCGTAATGGCATAACGCCGGTGGTGTTTGATCGTCATCCCGAAATTGGAGGCCTGCTAACCTTTGGTATTCCGGCGTTTAAACTCGACAAAGAGGTATTGATTAATCGTCGCCATATTTTCACCGAAATGGGCGTTGAATTCCGTCTTAACACCGAAGTGGGCAAAACGGTGCAACTTGCTGATCTTATCAATGAATTTGATGCGGTGTTTGTTGGTGCCGGGACTTATCAGTCTATGCGAGCTGGGCTAGAAAATGAAGATGCCCATGGCGTATATGATGCCTTACCATTTTTGATCGCTAACACCAAACACATTATGCAGCATCAACAAAGTGATGATACGCCTTATGTTGATATGAAAAATAAACGTGTTGTAGTACTCGGTGGCGGGGATACCGCTATGGACTGCGTTCGCACCTCTATTCGTCAAGGCGCAACTGAAGTCACATGTGCTTATCGTCGGGATGAAGCCAATATGCCCGGCTCTAAACGAGAAGTGAAAAATGCTAAAGAAGAAGGTGTACAGTTCCAATTTAATGTGCAACCGCTTAGCATTGAAATCGACAGTAAAGGGCAAGTGACCGGAGTAAAAATGGTCAGAACGCAATTAGGCGAAGCGGATGCTAAAGGCAGACGATCACCTGTGATAATTGAAGGCTCCGAATTTGTGTTGCCGGCTGATGCGGTGATTATGGCGTTTGGTTTTAAACCGCATGCCATGCCGTGGTTAGCTGAGCACGGGGTCGAGTTCGATGCGCAAGGTCGTGTGATTGCACCGGAAATTAAAGGCTTTCAAACAACTAATCCTAAAATCTTTGCCGGCGGTGATGCGGTAAGAGGATCGGATTTAGTGGTAACCGCTATTAGCGAAGGTCGCAAAGCGGCAGAAGGTATTTTAGATTATTTAGAAGTGTAACTGCGGTTTTAGATTAAATCCAAAAAATAACCCCACTTTCGCAATGTTAGCGGGGTTATTTTCTAGCAAAATCTTTAATTATCTGTGTAAACGATAAGGCTTACCCATCGCAACAAAACTGCGTGCTTTCAACCCATCATTTATCCACGCTTTGATACCTTTAGGATGACAAATCGTTTCAATGTAATAAGCTAAAATTGAGCTTGTCTGTCTATGATAATTTTTTAATCTTAAGCATAAAGGCGCATAAAATGCATCTGCCAATTTTTCAGTAAATGGAATAATCAAAGTATTTTATCACCACTCAAGGTCGCATAGACCAGGTAGCGTCGTTTTTATTGCCGAGATAAAGTGTGTCATTCATTTTCAACTACCCGGCAATAAATACCCATTTTGAAATTTTTAAGTGCTAATCTCACTGAATAGTTTCGTTAAAAACCTTCACTATCACAGTCTACAACGTTATAAATAAACCACATGTGTGCCTTTTTCTGGTTGAAAAGTCGCTTGACCAAATTCATCAAGGAAATAAGCAATATGATCGGTTTTATCACCTAATAAACGTCCTTTAACTTTATTCCACGTTAATAGTGCAATAGTCGAATCAGGCTCACAGCAGATTAACATCGGTTGTTCGAATTCTTGATTCCAATAAAACTGACCGCCATATAATTTATGAGCAGTTAATAATAAATAACAGCCATATTCTTGCGATATCATATCAATTTGTTCTTCTGGTAAGCCAAAGCTTTTATCGGCCATTTCGGCAATAATCATCTCAACAACGGTAATACTTTTTTCGGAATAATCGAGCTGGTTAATACTCCACGTTGGACTATTTAAAACGGCATTTTGTGCCCATGCTTCGATCTCTTGATACAATTCATTTTTTTCAGTCATTTTTATTCACTTCGCTAGATAATTGTTCAGATTGTTTGACAATTTGCCATGCATCTTCCATTTCTTCAAGTGTTGCATCGGCTAAATTGTCCTTTTTATGTTTCAGTAATGCTTCAACTTGTTTAAAACGCCGAATAAATTTGTTATTGGCATTTTGTAAGCATAACTCAGATTTAACTTTTAAATGTCTGGCTAAATTAACGGTGGCAAAAAATAGGTCGCCAAGCTCTTCTTCAATTTTGGATTGATCTTGTGTGGTTTTATTCAATTCCTCTTCCACTTCACAAAGCTCTTCTTTCACTTTATCGATAACTGGTTTTAACTCAACCCAATCAAATCCAACTGATGCACAGCGTTTTTGTATTTTTTCAGCTTTCATTAGCGCCGGAATGGCGTTGGGGATATCATCTAATAGTGAATATTGCGCCCTTTGATCACGTTCTTTTTGCTTTAACTGCTCCCAGTTCGGCTTTTCAGCGGTTTTATCAGCAAAAACATGTGGATGACGGCTGACGAGTTTATCGGCCACTGACGAACAAATATCGTCAAAATTGAACTCGCCTTGATCGCTGGCAAGATCAGCATAAAACACAATTTGAAATAAGAGATCGCCCAGCTCTTTTTTTAGTTCGTCCATGTCTTTTCTATCAATCGCATCTAAAACTTCATAAGTCTCTTCGAGAGTATAAGACTTTAATGAATCAAAAGTTTGCTTGCTATCCCATGAACACCCTTTAATCGGGTCACGTAACTGTTTGGTAATCGCCTGTAAGCGCTTAAGTTGGTTCACTGGTTTTCTCTTAATAGTTTAGATTGGTCATTGAAAAATAAGTGTAACACAACTTGACCATTTTTACTGTCTACTGGCACTTTCAGCTTTAATTTTGTTTTTTAAAGCCTGTTTTTGTTAAAAAACAAGCATAAAAACGGTTAAAAACTGTTAAAAAATATAACTTGTAGCAGATAAACACCAATTAAGTATATAATGTTCACATAACAAATTAACTTAATTACATTTAATGAATAATTTACGCGAACTGACATTGAGAGGTACAATTCTTGGTGCCCTTATTACAATTATATTTACCGCATCAAATGTTTACCTTGGCTTAAAAGTGGGGTTAACTTTTTCTTCCGCTATCCCAGCCGCGGTGATTTCCATGGCGGTATTAAGGCTATTTTCCGGCTCAACCATATTAGAAAACAATATGGTACAGACTCAAGCATCGGCAGCCGGTACACTTTCCTCGATTATTTTTGTTTTACCCGGATTGTTAATGATCGGCTATTGGCAAGATTTCCCGTTTTGGCTCACTTTTGCTATCTGTGCCGCCGGGGGGATGCTTGGAGTACTATTTTCAATTCCACTACGCCATATTATGGTGGTAAAAAGCACCTTACCTTATCCGGAAGGGGTTGCCGCTGCGGAGATATTAAAAGCAGGCTCAAAAACTGAGGGTGATGATTCCAATGCCGGATTGAAAGATATTTTAGTTGGTGGCGTTATTGCCTCTGGTGTAAGTCTGTTTACTAACGGTTTTCGGGTTTTGTCAGAAAGCGCCTCTTATTGGTTTACTGGCGGTAAATCAATCTTCCAATTACCGATGGGCTTTTCATTAGCTTTACTCAGTGCCGGTTATTTGATTGGTATTATTTCTGGTATTGCCGTGTTAATCGGCACCATTATCGGCTGGGTGTTTGGCATTCCTATTTTAAGCGCAATTACCGACTATGACACCAGCGAATCATTAGCTAATGTGGCTATGGGGCTTTGGGCTAAAGATATTCGTTTTATCGGCGCCGGCACCATTGCAATTGCTGCAATTTGGACACTACTGACGTTAATCAAACCCGTGATTGAAGGATTAAAAATCTCATTTAGAACATTACGTGCCGATGTTTCGGTTGATGATATTGCACCAACCGAACGTGACTTATCACCAAAAGCGATTTTTTCGATTATGGCTGGTATGGTTGTTATCTTAGTCGCCACTTTTTATGCGTTTATTTCCGACAGTGGCTTATCCGCTGGTGTTGCTTGGATGTTAGTTATTTGCGCTGTGTTATTTGCATTTATTATGGGCTTTCTTGTTGCGGCGGCGTGTGGCTATATGGCAGGTTTAGTCGGCTCTTCAGCAAGCCCAATGTCCGGCATTGCCATTGTTGCTGCAATTGCCATATCACTTATTTTATTGGTAATTGGGCAAGCCAATGATTTGTTATCTACCCCTGAAGGGACTAATTTTGCAACCGCATTAGCGCTATTTACTACCAGCACAGTTTTAGCCGTTGCCTGCATCTCAAACGATAATTTGCAAGATTTAAAAACCGGTTATTTAGTCAATGCAACACCATGGAAACAACAAGTCGCACTTTTAATTGGTTGTGTTGTTGGTGCCATTGTTATCGCACCTATTCTTGAAATTTTATATAACGCTTATGGATTCACCGGCGCCTTACCTAGGGCAGATATGGATCAATCTCAAGTATTAGCGGCGCCTCAAGCGACACTAATGACCACCATTGCCAAAGGGATATTTTCTCATCAGCTTGATTGGACAATGATTTTAATTGGCTTAGCGGTTGGATCAATCATTATTATTATCGATTTAATTTTAGCTAAGAACCAATCTAAGTTTCGCTTGCCGGCATTGGCTGTTGGTTTAGGGATCTACTTACCACCAACCATTACCACTCCGATTTTTATTGGTACACTACTTTCGTGGATAATTAAGCGTAAAGCTTATGCTAAAGCCAAAAAAGCGAACCTAGATCCGGAAGAACAATTTAAAAACGTCGATCGCAAAGCGGCATTAATTGCATCGGGGTTAATTGTCGGTGAAAGTTTAGTTGGGGTATTGCTAGCTATCGTTATCGTGATTAGCATTACCAGTGGCGGTAGTGATGCGCCGCTTGCAATATCAGCCGATCTAGGGCTATTACCACAATACTTAGGCTTAGCGGTGTTTGTGATTATCTGTTTATATTTTATTCGTCGGGCACTGACTGCGATTAAAAAATCCTAATACTGCGTAAGCAAAAAATGAAGCCCTTTAACTTAAAGGGCTTTTTTATTAGCACAATGTTTTACCGATTTTTAAGGTTAATGCAATATTTTTCGAGGTGTGATAAAGATTAGCTTCGGCGACTTTTCGATCCAGTGCTTGAGATAAACTCGACACTTGACTAAGAATACTAAACATAGCAGTTATGCCATAAGGATAGACCGCCTCAGCCTTATCGCCTAAACTGCCAACAATAGCAATAACCGGTTTATTATACTTTTTGGCGATATTTGCCACCCCAACCGGGACTTTACCGTTGACACTCTGATAATCTAATCGGCCTTCACCGGTCACCACTAAATCGGCTTGTTCAATTAAGCTATCTAAATTAAGTAATTCGGTAATAATTTCAATGCCCGGCCTCAATTTTGCTTGCATAAATGCCAATAATGCCGCGCCCATTCCGCCCGCCGCTCCGGTACCGGGAACGGTCTCTATGTCGATATTAAAGCAACCTTTAATCAGACTGGCAAAGTGTTTAAGATTTGCATCAAGTAATTGAATATCTTGCGGTGTTGCCCCTTTTTGTGGACCAAAAATAGCCGATGCGCCATTTTCACCGGTAAGTGGATTGGTGACATCACAAGCGACTTCAAATTCACATTGCTTTATTCTCTCATCCATTTGGCTGATATCGATACTATCAAGAGCACTGAGCGAAACGCCACCAAAACCAATTTGGTGACCAAATTTATCTAACAGTTTGACACCTAATGCTTGTAGCATCCCTGCCCCACCGTCATTGGTTGCACTGCCGCCAATACCGATGATAAATTTTTTACAACCCCGATCTAAGGCATCTTTGATAAGTTCGCCTGTACCATACGAGGTGGTAATTTTAGCATCTCGCCGTTCAAACGGAACACGTTCAAGCCCGCTGGCGGTCGCCATTTCGATAATGGCAGTTTGTCCGTCTTGTGATATGCCATAAAAAGCATGTCCCGGCTCGCCTAACGGGTCAGTTACTGTGACTGTCACTTTATGTCCTTTTAATGCATCAACCATTGCATTAACGGTACCTTCTCCGCCGTCAGCGACAGGTAATAACGAGTATGTTGCATCAGGGTAAACCTGTAAAAATCCCGCTTTTATTGTCTTAGCAACATCTATGGCACTCAGACTTTCTTTAAAAGTATCAGGCGCAATGACAATGTTCATAAATATCCTTTTGGAATTGGTCAAGGTGATTGAGTATGTTGCCATACTCAATATTGACATAAATTACTTAATTTCGATTTTCGCTAAAGCTTCATAATAACGAGCAAGGGCACTATGGTCACTTTCGCCCATACCGTCGGTTTTCAGTGCTTGCATCATCTCCATAACAATTGCTGTTAACGGTAATGAAGTCCCCACCCCATGAGAGGTATCTAAAGCATTTTGCAGATCTTTGATATGGAGATCGATTTTAAAGCCCGGTTTAAAATTGCGTTCTAACACCATTGGCGCTTTGGCATCTAACACCGTACTACCGGCAAGTCCGCCCCGTATTGCTTGATATACGAGTTGCGGGTTAACCCCAGCTTTCGTGGCTAAAACCAATGCTTCTGACATGGCAGCAATGTTGAGTGCTACGATGACTTGATTAGCAAGCTTAGTCACATTACCTGCGCCAATTTCACCGGTATAAACCACTGAGCCAGCCATAGCTTTCATTAAATCATAATGTTTATCAAATACCGCTTTATCCCCACCAACCATGACAGATAAGGTGCCGTCTATCGCTTTAGGCTCGCCACCGCTCACTGGCGCATCTAACATCACTAAGCCTTTTTTAACGACTTCATCATGAATTTCCCGGCTGGCTAATGGCGCAATCGAGCTCATATCAATAATGGTTGTGCCGGCTTTGGCGCCTTCAACAATCCCATTTTCACCTAAGACAACCTCTTTCACATGCGGTGAATTAGGTAACATAGTAATAATCACATCACATTGTTGAGCAACCTGTTTTGCGTTGGTGGCACTTTGTGCACCCGCTTTGATAAGTTCATCAACTGAAGCTTGATTTTTATCGCAAACGACCAGTGAATAACCTGCTTTTAGCAAGTTTTTGCTCATCGGTTTACCCATTATTCCTAAACCAATAAAACCAATTTTCATTTTACTCTCCTTTATTACGCTTATAGTAATGGCTGTTATTTTAGAAATTTATCGGCTAATGATTGCGTTGCCATTCTTAGCAAGCCCAGATCATTGCCGACGGCAACAAACGTTGCCCCCATTTCGATATAATGATGTGCGTCAGCTTCTATCGGGGCTAATATGCCACAAGCTTTCCCTTGTTTTTTTGCTTCATCAAATACCTGTTTGATCGCCGCTTGCACCTGTGGATGTTTTGGATTGCCAAAATGCCCTAACGAGGCAGAAAGATCGCTCGGGCCAACAAAAATACCGTCGACGCCGTCAACTGCGGTAATTTGAGCAACGTTATCCACCGCTTGTTGGGTTTCAACTTGAACGATCACACAAATATTTTGATTAATCTTTTCAAAGTAATCCGGTATTGTGCCAAACGCATTACTACGATGTGAAACCGACACTCCCCTTAAACCTTCAGGAGGATAGCGGGTATAAGAGACCGCTTGTTTTGCTTGCAAAGCCGTCTCGACATACGGAATTAAGAAGTTATAAAAACCAACATCAAGCAGGCGTTTAATCAGTACTTGATCATTCCAGGCCGGTCGTACAATTGGCACGCTCGGGCTATCTTTTAAGGCCATTAATTGCGGGACAAACGACACCACATCATTAATGGCATGCTCGCCGTCCAGCAGTAACCAATCAAAACCGGCTAAGCCCAATATTTCTGTTGAGATCGGACTACCTAATGCAGCCCAACAACCAATCAATTTTTTTCTTGCCAACATGTCTTGTTTAAATTGATTGTGACAAGTGAGTTTTTTCATGCAATTACCTCAATTTTTATCTATTTTTAATCATCCATGCCAACTATCTGACCAAACAGGGTTTCTTATTGTCGAATTGCCAGTTAGGGATGAGATATTGCATAGCTACGGCATCATTACGATTGCCCAGCCCCATGCTTTTAAATAGCTCGTGGGCTTTGAGAACTTGATCGATATCAACCTCAATACCTAAACCCGGTTTTTCCGGTACTTTGATTTTTCCATTGACAATTTGTAATGGCTCTTTGGTTAAACGCTGATTACCTTCTTGCCAGATCCAATGTGTATCTAACGCAGTTGGTTCACCCGGCGCCGCTGCACCAACATGGGTAAACATGGCAAGCGAAATATCAAAATGATTATTGGAGTGTGAGCCCCACGTTAAGCCAAACTCATGGCACAGTTGCGCAACCCTTACTGAGCCGTTCATTGTCCAAAAATGCGGATCTGCAAGTGGGATATCGACCGATTGTAACGATAAAGTGTGTCCCATTTGACGCCAGTCAGTTGCAATCATGTTGGTTGCTGTTGGCAAACCTGTCGCACGGCGAAATTCAGCCATAATTTCTCGCCCAGAGTAGCCTTGTTCTGCGCCACACGGATCTTCTGCATAGGTCAAGGTATCTTTTAAGTATTTGCCGATTTGTATCGCTTCATCTAATAACCACCCGCCATTTGGGTCGAGTGTTACGCGTGCTTCAGGGAATTTTTGCTTAATGGCAATCACGGCTTCGGCTTCATCTTGCGCAGATAGCACACCGCCTTTTAATTTAAAATCACAAAAGCCATATTTTTCATAAGTTGCCTGCGCTAAACGGGCAATTTTGTCTGGGGTTAAGGCTTCTTCATGTCGCAGGCGATACCAATCGCACTGCTCATTGGGTTGGCTTTGATAAGGTAAATCGGTTTTTTGCCTATCGCCGATATAAAACAGATAGCCAAGCATTTTCACTTCATCACGTTGCTGTCCTTCGCCTAAAAGCGAAGCAACGGTAACGCCTAGATGCTTGCCTAGCAGGTCTAACATTGCCGCTTCAATCGCTGTCACCACATGAATGGTTGAGCGCTGGTCGAATGTTTGATTACCTCGCCCACCGACATCACGGTCAGCAAATGCCGTTCGGACACGATTCATAACATTTTTATATTGGGCAATCGATTGTCCCACAACCAGCGGTTTGGCATCTTCAAGGGTTTGAGTAACTCGGCCTACGCAAGGAACTTCCCCGACGCCAATGTTACCGGAATTATCTTTAAGAATAACGATATTACGGGTGAAGTAAGGGGCGTGTGCTCCACTTAAATTCAGTAACATGCTGTCATAACCGGCCACCGGATAGACATGCATTTGCGTAATAATCGGCGTTGATGAACTCATAGTTTTTACCTCTTTTATTTCTCAATTTCTTTAAATCTGTTTTAACGAACCATGCATGGGCGCTTGCGGTCAAATTGCCAATTTTCAATGAGATATTGCATGGCAATGGCATCATTACGTGCCCCATTTGGTAATTTTTTATAAAGCTCATGTGCGCAATTGACTTGCTCCATATCCAATTCAATCCCAAGACCGGGCTTGTCGTGTAATTTGATCTTGCCATGGCGAATTTGCAGCGGGTCTTGCGTTAAACGGGCTTGACCTTCTTGCCATATCCAATGGGTATCAAGTGCAGTTGGATTACCGGGCGCAGAGGCACCGACATGGCTAAACATTGCCAGTGAAATATCAAAATGGTTATTCGAATGGCACCCCCAAGTCAGCCCCCATTCATGACAAAGTTGTGCGACACGACTGGCGCCGGTTAATGTCCAAAAATGGGGATCGGCTAGCGGTATATCGACCGCTTGCAACATAATGGAATGGCACAGTTCACGCCAGTTGGTTGCAACCATATTGGTGGCAGTTGGTATACCGGTTGCCCGACGAAATTCAGCCATAACTTCACGCCCGCAATAGCCATGTTCAGCGCCACAAGGGTCTTCGGCATAAGTCAGCACATTATTAAGCCCTTTACAAAGTTTAATGGCATCATCTAACCACCAACCACCGTTTGGATCTAAGGTAATGCGTGCATCGGGAAACTGCTTTTTAAGTTCTATGACTGTTTCAATTTCTTGTTCACCCGCTAACACTCCACCTTTCATTTTGAAGTCTTTAAAGCCGTAGCGATCTTGTGCCGCTTGCGCCAGCTCAACCACTGACTCAGTTGTCATAGCTTGCCGCCGGCGAATGTTGTACCATGGATGGCCTTTCGTTGCGGGTTGGTCATAATCGAGATCGGTCTTGTTGGCATCACCGATATAAAACAGGTAGCCAAGCACGGTAACTTCATCTCGCTGTTTACCTGCTCCAAGTAATTCAGCAACCGGTACATTTAAAAATTGCCCCATTAAATCGAGTAATGCCGATTCGAGTGCCGCTACGGCATTGACCCGTAATTCAAATGTCCATGCACCTTTACCAAAAGAGTCATAATCATCATCAAGGTAGCCTTGATGCATATCATTAACAATTCGATTAAGGATAGAAATAGGTTGCCCTTCGACATGTGCAATAGCTTGTTTCAGAGCGTTTTCAATCGTCACTCCGCCGGGTGCTTCCCCTAAACCGATATGGCCGCTATTGTCCTTCAAAATAACGATATTTCGGGTAAAATAGGGGCTATGTGCACCACCAATATTCATCAGCATGCTGTCATACCCAGCCACCGGAATAACTTGCATGGAGGTAATCACTGGCACTGATTGCGTATTCATATTCGATCTCTCCTAGGTAGTTAATTCAATAAGCACGTTGTCGTTAAGGTTTTTTCTTCAGTTCCATACGTTTAATCGGGCCAACAAGCACCAAATAACTAAACGCTGCAACAAAAGCATGACCGGCGACAAACACTAGCGCCCATTCAAATCGACCTGTCCATGCCACGATATAACCGATAATAATTGGTGAGATGATGCTTGATGCATTACCGAACATGTTAAATAATCCGCCAGCCAGTCCACTCATCTCTTTTGGTGCGGTATCGGCCATTACTGCCCAACCGAGTGCACCGACGCCTTTACCAAAGAAAGCCATGGACATAAATAAAATGACTAATCCAATTGAATCGACGTAGTTACATAAAATCATGGTCATTGAAAACAACATACCTAAAATGATTGGTGTTTTACGGGCAATAGAGAGCGATCCGGTTTTTCGCATCAGAAAATCGGAGAACACGCCACCACTGATACCACCAATAAATCCACAAATAGCCGGAATCGCAGCGGCAAAACCAACTTCTTTAATATTCATTCCTCGTTGGGTGGCAAGATAGATAGGAAACCAAGTAATAAAGAAAAACGTTAAACAGTTAATACAATACTGACCAAGGTAGACGCCTAATAACATTCGATTCGTTAAAAGTTGGGTAAGATAAGCTAATTTTGGTCCCTCTTTTTTCGTCTGGCTTTTTTTCTGATCCATATCGACCAATGCCCCGCCATCGACGATATAATCAACTTCGGCTTGATTTGCCCATGGATGATCTTTAGGGTTGTGAATTACAAAGAGTGTCACCACGCTAATTAGTACACCTAAGCCACCCATAAAGAAAAACACCGATTGCCAACCATATTCATGGGTTAACCAGCCCATAATGGGCGCAAATATTACCGTAGCAAAATATTGTGCAGAATTGAAAATAGCGACCGCAGTGGCTCTTTCTTTAGCCGGAAACCAAGCGGCGGTAATTCGGCTATTGCCGGGGAATGACGGCGCTTCAGCAAGTCCCATTAAGAAACGGAACGTAAAGAGCATAATTAACGCCCAAGCCCCGATAAAAAAATGTACGGTGCCTTGTAATAAAGTAAAAATAGACCAAAATAAAATACTGCAAAAATAGACACGTTTTGAACCAAATCTATCTAATAACCAGCCTCCCGGTAACTGCCCGATGACATAGGCGATACCGAACGACGACATAACCCAGCCCATGGCTGCGGCATCAAAACCCAATTCGCCTGACATTGCTTTGCCGGCAATACCTAAGGTCGCCCTGTCACCATAATTGATAGCAGTGACAATGAATAAAAAAATGACTGTTAACCACCGAGTATTAGTCCTTTTTTGTTTTGCTGTGTTTATTTCCATGTTTAGCCCCTACACTGATAATGAAATGTTGATCTTGAATTTTTTACAGATGTTGCTGAGTAGAAAATAAATAGATTTTGAGTCTGTCTAAGTAATCCACTATTAGCGTTAAGTATGGATAGTTAAGATGAAAATTTCATTGGCAAAACCAACAAAATAACAGGCGGAAATTGATTTATTTATGTGCAGATGAACAAACAAATGTTATGTCCTTCACAAAATTTTTGGCAGTAGGGGAATTTTTGTGACCTATCACACATTTTTATGTTGATAGTGACAAATTTAAACGGAATTAAGCACGAAAAATTGTGAACATTCACAATGCTATTTGTCTATTTCAGATTTAAGATATGTCTAATCAGATAAGAAACTGTGACTGATAATAATAAATTAAAAGATAGGCGTTGAATGGGAGTTAAGCAATGGAGCATCACAATAACAAGCCGCTTTATATCAAAATCAAAGAATCGGACAATGTCGCTATTATCGTTAATGATAATGGATTGCCAAAAGGTACGGTATTTGCTGACGGGTTAACATTGATTGAGGATATTCCTCAAGGTCATAAAGTGGCGTTGAATGATATCAATCAAGGGCAAGCGATTATTCGCTACGGTGAAGTGATTGGCTATGCAAAGGTGGAGATTAAAAAAGGAGCTTGGATCAATGAATCTGTCACGCAAATGCCAACTGCCCCCATGCTACACGAGCTTCCCATTGCCACTAAAAAAGCGCCGGTATTGCCCCCCTTAGACGGTTACACTTTTGAAGGCTATCGCAATAAAGATGGATCGGTCGGCACCCGCAATATATTAGGGATCACAATGAGTGTGAATTGTGTTTCTGGCGTTGTGGAGTACGTTTGTAAAATTATCGAACGTGACCTGTTACCTAAATATCCAAATGTCGATGGCGTTGTGGCGTTAACGCATCTTTATGGTTGCGGTGTGGCAATTGATGCGCCGGCGGCTATCGTGCCGATTCGTTCGATTCATAATCTAGCCAAAAATCCTAATTTTGGTGGTGAAATTATGGTTGTCAGTTTAGGTTGTGAAAAACTGCAACCGGCAAGGTTATTAAAAGGCACCGAAGATACTATCCCGATCAGAATCGAAGATGATGATCTGGTTACACTGCAAGACGAGCATGGATTTAAAGCCATGGTTGACCATATTTTAATGGTGGCTGAAAAACATCTGCAAAAATTAAATCTTCGAAAAAGAGAGACCGTGCCGGCATCTGAATTAGTGGTCGGTATGCAGTGTGGCGGCAGTGATGCTTTTTCCGGGGTAACCTCGAATCCGTCAGTCGGTTATGCTTCTGATCTATTAGTCAGATGTGGGGCGACGGTGATGTTTTCGGAAGTAACCGAAGTGCGTGACGGTATTCACTTACTTACGCCTAGAGCGGCTGATGAGGCGGTTGGTAAAGCGCTGATTCGTGAAATGCAGTGGTATGATCAATATTTAGCCGCAGGAAAAGTTGACCGCAGTGCCAACACCACACCGGGCAATAAAAAAGGCGGATTAAATAATATTGTCGAAAAAGCAATGGGATCGATTGCTAAGTCGGGCACCAGCCCTATTGTGGAAGTGTTATCGCCCGGACAACGCCCAACCAAAAAAGGATTAATTTTTGCTGCAACGCCAGCAAGTGATTTTGTTTGTGGTTCGCAACAAGTTGCCTCCGGCATCACGTTACAAGTTTTTACTACTGGTCGAGGAACGCCTTACGGTTTGGCTATGGTACCAGTGATAAAAATGTCCAGCCGTAATATTGTTGCCGAACAGTGGTTTGATTTAATTGATATTAGTGCCGGCGATATTGCGCTTGGTAAAGCAACGATTGAAGATATTGGCTGGCGTTTATTTCATTTAATTTTAGATGTGGCAAGTGGGCGAAAGAAACCATGGTCAGATCATTGGAAATTATACAACCCATTAGCCATTTTTAATCCGGCACCTATCACGTAATAGTTCGATAATCCCGTTAATTAATCGCTTAAATGTTATATTGTTCTTATTGAATATCGGTAAGAACAATAAGCCACTCTTAGGCATGTTTGTCTAATTGTAAGCCAATATACAAAAGCAATCGGTCATCAAATTTTGCTAAATTTAATTGGGTAAGCTTAGCAATTTTATTTAGCCGATACTCTAATGTATTACGATGAATAAACAGCTCTTTGGCGGTGTCGCTATTTTGAACGTTGTTTTTAAACCACGTCTGTAACGTTTTTTGTAATACCCCATTATTATCGCCCATTTTGAGTTTTTTCAGCGGTAGTAATAACTCCTCAGCTTGCCAATCGTAACTTAATCCATGTAAAAGTACCGGTAAAATTAGCTCTTGATAGTAGTAGTTACGCACATTAGGCATTCTTTGTTTACCTATCAGCATGGTGGTTTTTGCTGTTTGATAAGATTTTACCAGAGGGCAAAGATGCTGTTCAAAGTAATTACCCAGCGAAATTCGAATATCTAATTGAGTTATGTTTTTAATGGTAATAATGAGTTGCTCAAGTTTTTTCTTGTGTTCGGATAAATCCCAACGACCATATCGATTCAGTGCCGGAATTAAAATCACTAATTCAGTAATCGATTTAATCGCTACTAAGTTATTATTACTTAATAGCTGTATTTGGGTTTGCAGATTCTGTAATTCACTCATCGCCGTATCAATACCCAATTGTCCACTATCCACTTCAATCATACCGACAACTCTGGGTAGATTGAGATCAATATCGAGCCGTTTGACCCATTGAATCATACTATCGGGTAAGATCTCTTTTTCAATAAGGGTAAGAATCAGCTCTTCTTTTAAGCGATTATCATAGGAAAGTTCTTGCAGTAATTGAGTTTGCTCCATCATCATTTCAGCAGACATACAAACAAGTTCACCAAATTGGCGTATATCGGACGGCTCACCGGTTAGCCCTATCACGCCAACGATTCGATCGTTGAGTTTCAACGGTAAGTTAATACCCGGTTTAACACCTTGTAAGCTTTTAACTGTGTTACTGTCAATTGATACGGTGCGTTTTTGCGATATCGCTAACATCGCTCCTTCATGTAGTTCGCCAATACGCTCTAAATCCCCACTACCAATAATACATCCGTTAGCATCCATAACATTGATATTACAATCAATAATCTTCATGGTTCTATCAACAATCTGTTGAGCAATTTTTGGGGTGAGGCTATAAGGACTCATCGCCATTTTAGATATCCTATTTTGATTTTGCATAACTCTCAATTTTTGTTAGGATAGCATATTTTATTTTGAATAATAGACAACAATATCATGATAGTATTTGATTCCATTCAAGTTCGTCGGGGCGTTAATCTACTTTTAGATAATGCTTCTGCCACGATTAATCCTAAACAAAAAGTCGGTTTAGTTGGCAAAAATGGTTGCGGAAAGTCTACGCTATTTTCATTAATAAAAGGCGAAATTCAAGCTGACGCCGGCACGGTGAGTTTTCCCTCTCAATGGCAACTTGCATGGGTAAATCAAGAAACCCCGGCATTAGACACACCAGCAATTGAATACGCCATTGACGGCGACCGAGAGTATCGCCAATTAGAACAAAAGTTAGCCATTGCCAATCAAGAAAATAATGGTGAACAAATCGCTATTATCCATGAAAAACTCGACAATATCGATGCGTGGACTATTCAAGCTCGAGCGGCAACCCTGTTACACGGTTTAGGCTTTTCCAACGAGCAGTTGCAATTACCGGTTAAATCCTATTCCGGTGGGTGGCGTATGCGTTTAAATTTAGCGCAGGCTCTGATGTGTCGTTCCGATCTGCTCCTACTAGATGAGCCAACTAACCATTTAGATTTAGATGCGGTTATTTGGCTGGAAAAGTGGTTAAGCAATTATCAAGGCACACTAATTTTAATTTCCCATGACCGGGACTTTTTAGATCCATTAGTTAATAAAATTATCCATATTGAGCAAAAAAATCTATTTGAATATACCGGCAACTACTCTTCTTTTGAAATTCAGCGTACAGCGAAGTTAGCTCAGCAACAATCGCTTTATGAAAGCCAACAACAAAAAGTGGCGCATTTGCAAAGCTATATTGATCGCTTTCGAGCAAAAGCGACCAAAGCTAAGCAGGCACAAAGCCGAATTAAAATGTTAGAAAAAATGGAGCTTATTGCACCGGCACATGTGGATAATCCGTTTCATTTTAGTTTCAAACCGTCTGAGTTTTTACCTAGCCCATTATTGATGATGGACAAAGTGGTCGCCGGTTATGAAGATAAAATTGTGCTGGAAAAAATTAAGCTAAACTTAGTGCCTGGCTCACGAATCGGCTTATTAGGGCGTAACGGCGCAGGTAAATCAACATTAATTAAATTATTAGCGGGCGAACTGGCACCAAAAGAGGGGCATATTAACTTAGCTAAAGGCGTACAATTAGGTTATTTTGCGCAACACCAATTGGAATATCTACGAGGTGAAGAGTCTCCGCTATGGCATTTAACCAAACTTGCCGATCCCAATATTACTGAACAAGAGCTACGTAATTACTTAGGCGGATTTGATTTTCATGGCGATAAAGTTAGCGAGCCAGTCAATACCTTTTCTGGCGGTGAGAAAGCCCGATTAGTTTTAGCGCTGATTGTATGGCAAAAACCCAATCTGCTGTTGCTCGATGAGCCAACCAACCATTTAGATTTAGATATGCGTCAAGCATTAACTGAAGCGCTTATTGATTTCGAAGGGGCGTTAGTGGTGGTATCGCATGATCGCCATTTATTACGCTCAACTACTGACGAGTTTTATTTAGTTCACGATCATAAAGTTGAACCATTTAATGGTGATCTCGATGATTATCAAAAATGGCTTGCCGACGAGCAGAAAGCGGAAAAACAACCAACGCAACAAGATGATAGTCAAAATGACAATAGCAAAAATCTTTCAGCGCAAGATCGTAAAGAACAAAAACGTAAAGAAGCTGAGCGACGTGCACAAATGCAACCGCTGAAAAAACAGTTACAAAAAGAGGAGCAGACCCTTGAACGGTTAAGTAAGCAGTTAAAATTGATTGAAGAGCAATTAGCCGATCCCTCTATTTATGAAGCGGATAAAAAGAGTGAGTTAACACAATTATTGTTACAACAAAGTCAATTAAAAGGCGAGCAAGAGGAGTCAGAATTGACATGGTTGGATTTACAACAACAAATTGAAGAGTTTGAATCGGCTTAAATTAAAATGATTGGTCACAATTGACTCGTACCATGGGGTATAAGTCAATTCAGATATCACACTATAAAATACCGTTCTACGTTAATAAGGCAAAAAAAATCACAGAATTGATTCTGTGATTTTTTATATGGGTATATTGCGATATTAGCTTTTTTCGACTTGGCTAAAATCAAGTTCAACCGGTGTTGAACGACCAAAAATGGATACCGATACTTTTAAGCGGCTCTTCTCATAATCCACTTCTTCAACCACGCCATTAAAGTCAGCAAATGGACCGTCATTAACACGTACAAGTTCGCCCGGTTCAAATAAGGTTTTAGGACGTGGCTTATCGCCAACTTGTTGTAAACGATTCATGATAGCATCAACTTCACGTTGGCTGATTGGTGCAGGTCGATCTGATGTACCACCAATAAAGCCCATTGTTCTTGGCACACTTTTTACTAAGTGCCATGTTGCATCATTCATCACCATTTCAACTAAAACATAACCCGGGAAGAATTTACGTTCACTTTTACGGCGTTGACCACTTTTCATTTCAACAACTTCTTCGGTCGGTACTAATACTTCACCGAAAAAATCTTCCATGTTATGTAATTTGATATATTCACGTAATGATTGTGCAACACGTGCTTCATAGCCAGAATAAGCTTGAATAACATACCAGCGTTTTTGTTGTGTTTCACTCATATTAGCGTCCTAATGATGTTAGATAAAAGACAATTGAACGGAATACCGAATCCATTCCCCAAAGAGCTAATCCAACAATAACAGTTACAGCAGCAACGAGCAAAGTTGTTTGCACTGTTTCTTTACGTGTCGGCCATACAACTTTTCGAAGCTCTTTTCTCGATTCTTGTAAAAATACAAAAAATGCTTTGCCTTTATTTGTTGTGTACGCAATGAATAAAGTAAATAGCGAAATCGCAACAACAGCAACAATGCGGACGATCGTATTAGGTTGATATATATCATTAGGACCAGAAAAATAAGAATTTCCCCAGACAATAAACGCAATCAATACTAGAACTAAACCCCATTTGAATTTGTCTAGAATCGTGTTTGTAGCTTGACTCTCGTTACTTACTAGCATATAAAACCTATGATTATGTTATTTAATAATATCTATTTTCCAAAATGCTCTCACAATAAAAAACATTTTGCTAAACAGACGAGATAAGAAAGGGCATCTAGCGATACCCTTTCTATGGTTATTCTTACTTTAATTATTTGATAACCTTAGCAACCACACCAGCACCAACAGTACGACCACCTTCACGAATCGCAAAACGTAAACCTTCTTCCATTGCGATTGGGTGAATTAATGATACTGTCATTTTGATGTTATCACCTGGCATTACCATTTCTACGCCTTCCGGTAATTCAATAGTACCCGTTACGTCAGTTGTACGGAAGTAGAACTGTGGACGGTAGCCTTTGAAGAATGGAGTATGACGACCACCTTCATCTTTGCTTAGGATATACACTTCTGATTCAAAATCAGTATGTGGTGTGATTGAACCTGGTTTTGCTAATACTTGACCACGTTCGATTTCTTCACGTTTTGTACCACGAAGTAATACACCTACGTTCTCACCAGCACGACCTTCGTCTAGTAATCTACGGAACATTTCAACGCCGGTACAAGTTGTTTTTGTAGTTGGTTTGATACCAACGATTTCAACTTCTTCACCAACTTTGATTACACCACGCTCTACACGACCTGTTACCACTGTACCACGTCCTGAAATTGAGAACACGTCTTCAATTGGAAGTAGGAATGGTTTATCGATATCACGCTCTGGTTCCGGAATGTAGCTGTCTAAAGCTTCAGCTAATTCAACAATTTTATCTTCCCATGCTGCATCGCCTTCTAACGCTTTTAACGCTGAACCACGAATTACTGGTGTATCATCACCCGGGAAGTCGTATTGAGATAGAAGTTCACGTACTTCCATTTCAACTAATTCTAATAACTCTTCATCATCAACCATATCACATTTGTTTAAAAATACGATGATGTAAGGAACACCTACTTGACGTCCTAAAAGGATGTGCTCACGAGTTTGTGGCATTGGGCCGTCAGTTGCTGCTACTACTAGGATAGCGCCGTCCATTTGAGCCGCACCAGTGATCATGTTTTTAACATAGTCAGCATGTCCCGGACAGTCAACGTGTGCATAGTGACGACTTGGTGTGTCGTATTCAACATGTGAAGTGTTGATGGTGATACCACGTGCTTTTTCTTCAGGTGCGTTATCGATTTGATCGAATGCACGAGCTTGACCGCCGAATTTTTTAGCAAGTACAGAAGTAATTGCAGCAGTTAAAGTTGTTTTACCGTGGTCAACGTGGCCGATTGTACCAACGTTAACGTGGGGTTTTGTACGTTCAAATTTTTCTTTAGACATTGATAGTCCCTCAAATGTAATACAAATCGGTGGCAATTCACCACATTAACCAAGTATTATATTTAATATCAATATAATACTAACTTAAAATTAGCTCTGAATGATAACAGATAAAGCTATCGAGTGACAAGCTTTAAAGCAGCCAAATTCGATATTTTTAGAAGTTTAGGAGATTAACAAGAATGGTGCTGATAGGCAGATTTGAACTGCCGACCTCACCCTTACCAAGGGTGCGCTCTACCAACTGAGCTATATCAGCAATTGGAGCGGGCAGCGGGAATCGAACCCGCATCATCAGCTTGGAAGGCTGAGGTAATAGCCATTATACGATGCCCGCATGTTCAAACTCGGCTACCTAAATGCTTCAATTAGCAATTGCTAATGTTAGATGATGGTGGTGGGGGAAGGATTCGAACCTTCGAAGTGTGACACGGCAGATTTACAGTCTGCTCCCTTTGGCCGCTCGGGAACCCCACCCCGAATCTTTTTTAAATTTGTCTACTTAGGAAAATGGTGCCGGCTGCCGGAATCGAACTGGCGACCTACTGATTACAAGTCAGTTGCTCTACCTACTGAGCTAAGCCGGCCTAAGTGCTGCGCATTATGTACTAGAACATTTAAGCTTGCAAGCAAAAAAAACAAATTTTATTTTGTTTGATTAAAAAAAAATCAAAAATATAAAAAAAACCTGAAATATAGACTATTTCAGGTTTTTATTTAATCACATTAATGATTTTAGATTATTTTTTCTTAGTGGCTTTTTTCTTCGGTGCCGCTACACCTTTAGCCGCAGTGTGAATAGCAACATCTTCACTGATATCACCATGGTCTTTATAAGCACGACCATAATAAGTATCGAGAAGAATTTGTTTTAACTCTGCAATTAATGGATAACGAGGATTTGCCCCAGTACATTGGTCATCGAAAGCATCTACTGCAAGTTGGTCTACTTGTGCTAAGAAAGCTTTCTCATCAATACCAAACTCTTTAATAGAGAATGGAATTTCAAGATCTTTTCTAAGTTGATCTAACCAACCAATTAATTTTTCAACTTTCTTCTCGTCGTTATCCGTTGCGGCAGTTAAACATAGATGATCAGCAATTTCGGCATAACGTCTAACCGCTTGTGGGTAACCATATTGGCTGAAGGTACCTTGTTTAGTCGGTTTATCTGTTGCATTAAAGCGAACAACGTTACTAATTAACATTGCATTAGCCACACCATGCGGAATATGGAAAGCCGCACCAATTTTATGCGCCATTGAGTGACATACACCTAAGAATGATTGAGCAAATGCCACACCCGCTAATGTTGCTGCACTATGGACTTTTTCACGAGCGAGAGGGTTTTTAGCGCCATCTCGATAACTCGCCGGTAAATAGGCTTTTAATAAGCTTAATGCTTGTAACGCTTGACCGTCAGAAAACTCGCTTGCCATGATTGATACATAGGCTTCTAATGCATGGGTAACAGCATCATAACCACCTGCTGCACAAAGCGATTTTGGCATATTCATCACTAAATTAGCATCTACAATTGCCATATTAGGCGTAATAGCATAATCAGCTAATGGATATTTTTGACCAGTTGCATCGTCGGTTACCACCGCAAATGGTGTTACTTCAGAGCCGGTACCAGATGTCGTTGTCACACAGATTAATTTAGCTTTTTTACCCATGTTAGGGAAATGACAAGTACGTTTACGAATATCCATAAAACGCAATGCTAATTCATCAAATTTAGTTTCCGGATGCTCATAAAGTACCCACATAATTTTAGCCGCATCCATTGGCGAACCACCACCTAAAGCAATAACCGTATCCGGTTGGAAAGCAGTCATTGATTCGGTACCTTTACGCACAACACTTAACGTTGGGTCTGCTTCAACATCAAAGAATGTTTCACAAATTACACCATGTTCTTCAAGTTGGTCGGTAATTTGTTTAGAGTAACCATTGTTAAATAAGAATTTATCAGTGACTAAAAAGACGCGTTTAGCACCTTGCTCAATCACTTCATTTAAAGCAACTGGAAGTGATCCACGTTTAAAATAGATAGAACTTGGTAATTTATGCCATAACATGTTTTCTGCTCTCTTAGCGATTGTTTTCTTGTTGATTAAGTGTTTCGGACCGACATTCTCAGATACCGAGTTACCTCCCCAAGAACCACATCCTAGCGTTAAAGATGGCGCTAAATCAAAGTTATATAAATCACCAATACCACCATGAGCCGCAGGTTGATTGATCAAAATACGACATGTTTTCATTTTGCTGCCGAAGTAAGCAACACGATCACGATTGCTGTCTTGGTCAGTATAAAGCACAGAGGTGTGACCCATACCGCCCATTTCAACTAATTTTTCGGCCTTTTCAACCGCTTCAGTAAAGTCTTTTGCTCTAAACATTGCTAACGTTGGCGATAGTTTTTCATGCGCAAATGGTTCAGATAGATCAACTTTGCTCACTTCACCAACCAGTACTTTGGAGCCAGCAGGAACTTTGATTCCAGCCATTTCAGCAATTTTTGTTGCTGGCTGACCAACGATATTGGCATTTAATGCTCCTTTATCATTTAAGATAATGCCTTGTACCGCTTTTGTTTCTTTAGCATTTAAAACATAAGCACCATACTGAGTTAATAAATCACGGACTTGATCATATACTGAATCAACAACAACGATTGCTTGTTCAGAAGCACAAATCATACCGTTATCAAACGTTTTAGACATTAATACAGACGCTACCGCACGTTTTAAATCAGCAGTTTCATCAATAATTACTGGTGTATTACCGGCACCCACACCTAAAGCAGGTTTTCCTGAGCTGTAGGCAGCTTTAACCATACCCGGACCACCTGTGGCCAAAATGGCTGCAACATCGTCATGATGCATAAGAGCATTAGATAATTCGATAGAAGGCTCATCAATCCAACCGATAATATCTTTTGGCGCACCAGCTTTAATTGCTGCATTTAATACAATTCGAGCTGCTTCAATGGTTGATTTTTTTGCGCGAGGGTGAGGGGAAAAGACAATTGCATTACGGGTTTTTAAACTAATTAATGATTTAAAAATTGCCGTTGAAGTTGGGTTAGTCGTTGGTACAATACCACAAATTATCCCTAAAGGTTCGGCTAAAGTGATTGTTCCATACGGTTCATTTTCAGCCACAACACCACAAGTCTTGTCATGTCGATATTTATTTAGAATGTACTCAGCAGCAAATAAGTTTTTGATGACTTTATCTTCTACAATCCCCATGCCTGATTCTTCAACTGCTTGTTGGGCTAAAGGGATTCGAGCTGCGGCTGCGGCTGTCGCTGCGGCGACGAAGATTTTGTCCACTTGCTCTTGAGTATAAGTTGAATAAGTTTCTTGTGCTTTTTTCACACGTACCATTAACTCATTTAACTCATTCATGTTGGTTACTGCCATAGATTTCTCCTTGAAATTAAAAAAATAAATCTGGATCGTTTGGCGTCTTCCTTGAATTTAATGCCTAAGCATAACAACAAAACGAAATTGACGTTATCGTAAATCAGTTTATTACTTTATACAATAAGATAATGCACAAAAAACGAATGTTTTTAGCCGAAAAATCATAGCTATTATTAAGTAACCCTATCGAGAAAATAAACTGACACTTTATACCGACGATATTCAAATACTAATTATATTAATCATGGACTTATCGTTTTCACGCAACACCGGCTAACCACTATCAAAAAAGCGCCACTCACATTATGCAAACTAAGATGACTTAGGCTTGCATAACTTATCTAATACATAACTTACTGCCACAAAACCAAAAGTCGCTGTCACGGTAGTAATAGCGCCAAATCCGGACTGACAATCCATTTTTTTGCTACCTTCAGCTTGGCTTTTAGTGGAACAAACCTGACCATTTTGAGCTGGATAAGTTAACTGCTCAGTCGAAAAGACGCACGCAATGGCATACTTACCTTTGCTATCTTTATTGAGTTTATAATCATTTTTTAAGCGCTCACGCAATTTAGCCGCTAACGGGTCTTGAACGGTTTTGGCTAAATCAGCAATTTTAATTTTGGTCGGATCTTTTTGCCCGCCTGCGCCACCAATGGTGATAACTTTTAATTTATTTCGCTTGCAGTGTGCTAAAAGCGCAGCTTTATCACGCACGCTATCAATGGCATCAATAATAAAGTTGAAGCGAGGGTTTTGTTTCGACCCTAAATAGTTTGCAACATTATCCGGACTGATAAAATCATCGATGACATTGACGATGCATTGCGGATTGATCTGTAAAATTCGTTCAGCCATAACAGCAGTTTTAGCTTTACCAATATTGATATTTAACGCATGAATTTGTCGATTAGTATTTGTGATACACACATCATCCATATCAATTAAGGTAATTTGCCCAATACCACTACGCGCAAGGGATTCGGCCACCCATGACCCAACACCACCAATACCAATGACACAAATATGAGCTTGTGAAAATTGCGTTAATGCTGCTTCACCATAGAGCCTTGCAATACCGCTAAAACGTTGAAAGTAGGATTCTGATTTCATAATTGATTATCGAAGGTGCTTATCGTCAAACACCCAACACTCCAAAAACTTGTTTACCAATAATAAAGATAATTTGCTTTGCTAACTAATTTATATATAAATAATGTCGATATATTCGTTTTCAAGGACTCAAGTTGCAATATATGCTTTGCAATGCACTTTAAATGTACATCCCGATGATGCGCAACCAATGGGATATTATTTGTCATTAATTGTATTCGTTTCAATTATTTGTTTTTCCTAAAATATAGCTGGTTAATTATGCTTAATAAAGAGGAAAAGCAAATGCGCAAACCTAAAAAATTACTCAACGATCCTAACAATGTCAGGCAAGAAGTGATGCAAGGCTTAGTATATGGATATAATGGCAAACTCACTGCAATTCCAAACTACTTTGCCGTTTATGGTAATCACATCACAGATGATCAAGTTGTGGTTATTTCCGGTGGCGGTAGCGGTCACGAGCCAACTTTTGCCGGCTTTATCGGTGAAGGTAGCATTGACGGCTGTGCACTTGGCGAAGTGTTTACCTCGCCCTCACCTGATCAAATAATTGAAGTGACCAAAGCCACACATCAAGGTCATGGCGCACTATTTTTATATGGTAACTATTCCGGGGACGGGATGAATTTTGATATTGCTGCCGAAATTTTAGTCGAAGAAAATATTACCACCAAAACCATTCGCGCAACCGATGATATTGCTTCTGCTCCGCTTTCTAAAATCTCAGATCGTCGGGGCGTTGCCGGTATTATGTTTCTTTATAAAATAGCCGGCGCAGCAGCGCAATTGGAAAAATATGATCTTGACCAGCTTTATCAAGTCGTAGCAAAAGCCAATAATAACGTACGCACTATCGGTGTAGCGCTCAATGGTTGCGCTTTGCCTCAGTCGAATAACTTTAACTTTGAACTGGCAGATAACGAAATTGAAATTGGTATCGGTATTCATGGTGAAGCCGGTTTACGCCGTCAAACAATGACCTCCACCGACGATGTGGTTAAAGAGATGATAGATAGATTGTGTGACGATCTACCTTTTGTGCGTGCCGATCGGGTATGCGTACTGATTAATAACTTAGGTGCGATGAGTAATACCGAACTTTTAATCATTGCCAGAAAAGTCGGTATTGAACTCGATTCACGAGGCATAATCAGCCATGATATTGCCATTGGCCATTTTTGTACCTCATTGGAAATGTCCGGCTTTTCGATCACCTTAATGAAATTAGATCAGCAGTTACAACACCTTTATGACCTACCTTGCCAAACCTTAGGATGGAGAAAATAGAATGAACTTGTCACAACTACGTAAAATGATGTTATTTGTCGCCGAAAAAATGGTGGAAAGTGAGCCAACATTAACCGCTTTAGATCAAATTGTTGGCGACGGCGATCATGGTATTGGTATGAAGCGAGGATTTGCGACATTAATAGTACTGTTACAAGACAATCAGTTTAAGCCAAATGATATTGGTGATTTTTTCAATCAAGTTGGTACAAAATTAATGACCAGTATGGGCGGGGCTTCCGGTGCAATATTTGGCACTTTATTTAGAGCTGGTGGTAAAAGTATTATTGGTGAGGCAGAATTTAATACCAGCACATTAGCAACACTACTTAATCAAGGTTGGCAAGCTGTCTATCAACGAGGCAATGCTAAACCGGGTGATAAGACCATGGTTGATGCTTTAGCAGCTGCGGCAACCAGCGCAAATGAATTATGCCAATTACCCTTGAAAGAGGCGTTACCTAAAATTGCCCAATCAGCAATGGAAGGCGCAGAGCAAACCAAACAGATGATAGCGGTATTTGGTCGAGCTAAAAACTTAGGTGAACGTGCTATTGGTCATATGGATCCGGGCGCTGTTTCAATGGCTTATATTTTAAAATATATGAATGAATATATTCAGATGTCTTAAAAAAATAAATCCGCTAACAGTGTTGGCGGATTTATTAACTTGTTTGTTTCTGTCATTTAAGCGTGACTTTTCCTCTCTTTCATTATCCACCTACCCTATTGTTTAAATTTTATTTGGGAAGGATATGCCCAACTTTGTAACTCTTGCGGCGGGAATCCACCCGGATCTTTACCGCCATTAATCAACAATGCGTGGTAATAAATCTCTGCCATTTCTTCAATGTAGGCCGCTTTTAATACCGCTTCATAAGGATCTTTATCCACCGCAATGGCGCCATGTTTTTCCATTAAAATGGCATCGGCTCGCTTAATTGGCTCAATGACACTAGTTGACAGTTCCGGTGTACCAGGGCGACCATATGGCGCAACCGGAATCACGCCGTCTTTTAAATTCAAAATAGCACACTCATAAACAACTGCCGGAATGGGCTTTGCTAATACCGCAAATGCCGTTGCAAAAATTGAGTGGGTGTGTGAAACGGCAAACACATCCGGACGAGCCTTATAAATTTCCAAATGCATCAAACATTCACTAGTCGGTCTTAATCCGGATTGCGCTTCAATCACATTAGCATCTAGATCCATAACCACAATATCACGTGCGGTTAATAGCTGTTTATCAATGGTTGTTGGGGTAACTAGCACATAGCCGGTCTGTTTGTCCCGAACACTTGAATTACCTGCTTTATGTTTACAAAGTCCCCATTCACTGGATTTCTTAGCCATATCGACAACATATTGTTTTTGAATCTCTAACATTTTAACACTCCTTTTTAGGCAAAATATTCATTGATAGCGGGCAAATAATTCCCAAATTTCTTGATTATTTTTGGCTTGGCGTAAATGGGTTGAACCGTCATGAAGTTCTAATAGCTCATTTAATTGCGCCAATGCTTTAAGATGTTTTTGTGGATTGTTGGTCGCTAGCACTACAATTAAATCGGCTTGCATATAGCCACCAATATCGATTTTGTCGGGTAACCTAAGTAGCGACATGGCAACTTGATTGACACCATCATCAATACCGGCATGCGCAATAATTAACCCTTCAACCAGCATAATGTAGGGCTGTTCAAATTGGATTTTATTGATCATTCGTTCCAGATAATAACGTTCAATAAATTGTCCGTTTAATAGTGGTTTAGCCGCTAATTCCAGTGCCTGTTGCCATGAAATATCGGCTGTTTGGGCAAGGTAGATATGCTCTTTTTGCATTAAATCCGCTAGTGAAGGGATCTCTTGTTGATTGATTCGTAGCGGATTGTCATTGAGTTCATCATTATACAGGTAGGCGGTAAGCTCTTTTTGTAGCGCCTTTCTGTCTTTTATATGGGTGAACTTTTCAACAATTAACATCAGTTCTTCAACTTGGATAATGCTTGGGTCAATCCCTTGTAATGTGCCAATAACTTGGTTACGTAATGCATTTTTATGCAAATTATTCAACGAAGGGTTAACAATAAAGAGCAGTTTATCGGTGGATAAATGTGAGGTTGAAAAAACAATGTCATAATAGTGTTTATACTTTTCAAACTCTCGTTTAGACATGGCATCAGAAAAGTGAAGTTCCGGAAGCAATACCTGTAAAGTCAAATATAAGTAAGTAGAGACTGTGGCGCTATTTTCACAAACAACTATGGCAATTTTCTTTGTTTTAATTTGGTTAATTAGCCCTTCTCGTGTTAACCAGCCGCCTAATAAAACGGTAATAAACGCCACTTCCTCATCCGGCATATTACAATGCAGTATTTTTTCAAATGGCGCTATGGCTTTACGTACCATTTCATGTAAATGCCCGAACTCTTGCAAAACAATATCGTAAACACTGTTGATGTTGGTGATATGGTAACGGATGCGATAATAGGCCGGTTTCCAGTGTTGATAAATACGTTCAATTAATTCACTTTTGTCCTGAAAGGTAATACAGCTGATCTGTTCAAAATTATCGATAACTTCAACTGCACTCTCTAATAACACGGCATCGAGATGAAAATATTTGTCTGATAATGTTTGGATATTGGAACTTTGTACCAATACCGTTAAAAAAATCTGCTCATTCAGATCGGTAATGCCAAAGCGTTCAATTAATTTTTTCATTAATTGAAAATCACGACTGTTTGCTACATCGGTATAGTTTTCCGGCAATAACTCTATTTTTTTGTTGGTTTCAATTCGGTGTAGCATAAAACCAATAAAATAGGTTAATTCTTGCAGTTGTTCATCGGTAAAAACAATTTTTAATTTTCGTTCAATTTCACTAAACACTTGTCCGACTTGTTCTAATCGGCCTTGAGTAATAATCTTATTGTGCCGAAAAATTTTATCGGCTATTGGCATATTAATGATGCGATGAATTAACTTTAATAATAAATAGCGCTTATTAATTTCTGTGCCAACAATGCGATAACCATTTTCACGATCATAAGTTACCTGCATATGGTATTGATCGAGCAGGGTTTGCACTTTTTTAATGTCATTAATCACCGTATTTTGGCTAACGGTCAGCGCTGAGGAGAGATGAATTAATGACAAGCGCTCAGTTCTGGTTAATAAAAAAAATAGCAGTAGATGCACTCTTTCATCTTCTGAATAGATATATCGACCAATAGAAAGCGAGACGGGTTCGTCTCTAAAGGTTTCAATCACGACTTTAGGAATGCTAAATTTTCCGGTTTTAAATCGTTTAATTAATTCAAGATTTGATGATTCAAGAAAATCATTAATCTTTTTTAAGGTATAACTAAGCTGTTTACGGGTTAACCCAAATTTATTTTGCAGCTCTACGCCACTGACACTTGGATTTTGAATTAATGCATTTAAAACAGCATGAATTCTTTTATCAACAACCATATAATTATTAGCCTCTTGCTCGTTATCTGATGATAACGAGCATTACCATCAGTTTGTACTAATTACCTGTTTACAAATAGTCCAGTTTTACTCATCTATTTTCAGATCAACACTATCTTGTTGTGCCTCTTTTTTCAGTTCACGTGCATAAAAGAAATAGCCAGTGCACCAATAAATAGCCAATATCAATGGAACAAAATAGCCTTGTAAACATTGCCAAATAAATGAAAATGCATAAGTAAAGACAGGTGCATCAATAGAGCTGTTAGAAATAAGTTGGTTGTTTGGAATATCAATCGCCTTAGTGGCTAAGCCTAAATCGGTAATAATTGGCGCAAATTGCGTTCCGACAAACAGAAAAAATGGCACACCGATGATAGCTAAAATCACCATTCTTAATGTATTGCCTTTGGTTAAAATATAAGCTGGCACAACCAGTGCGATATTAATAATGCCGGCAAATGGTAAGATTTTATTACCGGGTAAAATTACTGCCCAAATTAAGGTGATAGGAATGGCGACAATTAAAGTAAACCAGATTTCACTTGCTCCACCCATAAACGGCCAATCAAGACCAACAAATAGTTTACGACCGGCAAAGCGTTTATTCATATAATCGCTGATTGCTTCGGAAATCGGGGATAGTGCCTGCATAAATAATTTTGAGATCATCGGGAACAGCATTAAAGCGGTCGCCGCTTGTACTCCTAGCATTAAAATGGCCGCCACATCATAACCAGCAATAATCCCAAAAATGACACCTAATAAAAATCCGATGACGTGATTTTCAGCAAATACCCCTAGTTTAGAACGCAAGGTTGCTGCATCCATTGGCTTATTCAAAGCGGGGATTTTGCGTAATAGAAGATCAAAAGGATAATAAATGGCACTGAAAAATAGCATTCGGTGCGTACAAGTTACGCCCGGAATACCGGTTAACTTTTCGATTCGATGCTGATTAATATCACCGGAATTGAGCTCTAAAATAATTTGCAACGTTGCAACAACAAAAGCCAATATCAGCGCAATTATTCCGCCCACAAGTGGCGTTGCTACGGCAACAACAATAAAGGCAGTAAAAATTTTACCCCATACATTCCATAAATCAGCATTAAACGTATCGGTCTTTTTCAATACCAACATTAAGATATTGACGCCAACTTGCAGTGGAAACATTAAAAAAGCATATGGCCAAGCCCACGAAACATTTGCCATTGTTGTCCAACCACCGTCAACAATACTAAGCTCAATACCAGTTCGCTCCATCATGGTTTGTGCAGCAGCGCCTATTGCGCCAACCATAAAACCAATCAGCATACTCATTCCAACAAACGCAACACCTAGCGTAATGGCAGCCGATGCCCCGTCTCGAAATTTCATACGTACAATTAAGCCCGCAATGAGCATTATGATAGGCACAAATACCGGTGCACCTAAATTCAAAATATAATTTATAACTGTTCCAAGAAAGTCCATAATTACACTCCTATTTGCAGGCATCGATAATTTTTTGTAGTTCTGCATCCATATTTATTCCGGTTAAAAAAGCAATGCCATTAATAACCGGGATAGGATATGTTTTCTCAATTTTGGTAATGGCAATGTATGCCGCACTGTTTTTAATGTGAGAATCTACCGACTTAAGATCGACAACTTCCACTTTAATATCATTAAGATTTCTCTCTTTTAATAAGCGTGTCACCTTACTTGCAACCGTTTGTGATGTGGCCACTCCACTCCCACATGCAACAATAACCTTTTTCATAATGCCTCCTTATAACTGGATATTTGACGTCAATAAGTTAAAAACTTCATGTTCTGTTTTTGCCTGATATAGCGCCTCTAAAAAACATGAATTTACCAAGCAGGACATCAATTTTTGTAATAAATCAATATGTCCATCTTTTTGGTTAAATCCCAATAGAAAGATAAAATTAGCATCTAAAACATGATCATTATTTGCCATTTCACACCAAGGGATTGTTCCTTTCACTCGAGTAAAGAAAATGAATGGTCTAATAACATGTTCGATATCGGTATGTGGCATTGCCACCACATAAGGTTTGGTCGGTAAAGCGGTCGGAAATAAAGACTCTCGGTGTTTAATCGCTTCTAAGAATGTTGGATTAACATAACCACCACGTTGTAGAATTGAAAAAGTAAAATCAAAAAATTGATTTGAATTTTGGAAGTCTCTATCTAACACAATCAGATCGTTACAAAACAGCTGGTTATTAGATTCATTTTCCATTTCATCCTCCATCATTATGTCGTTAGTCATTTTTAAATCGGGCTGATTTTGATGACTAACTCATACAGTAATTATTTGATGTCATTGATTTTAGGAAATTAAAACAGCGCAGACTATTGGATTTGATACCAAAAAATATCCATAAAATTGCACATCATAGGGATAAAAGTTATCGCTAAAAAAATGCGGGAAATATCTGAAAATAGTTATACCAAGTTAGATAGTTAGATAGTTAGATAGTTAGATAGTTAGATAGTTAGGCAATTGTGATTCTGCTATTAGCAATTTAATAGACAGAATCACAATAAGTATTGAAGGTTATTTAATTTTTGAAAGAGTGAATTGGTGCCGGAATTCGTCCGCCACGATGAATGAAATCAAATGAACTGAATTTACTCACCGGCATCACAGGAGCATGACCGAGTAATCCACCAAACTCAATATTATCACCCACCTTTAATCCCGCAGCCGGAATAATCCGCACGGCAGTGGTTTTGTGGTTAATGACACCGATTGCCGCTTCATCAGCAATAATAGCAGAAATCGTTTCAGCGGAGGTATCACCCGGTATGGCTATCATATCAAGACCAACTGAACACACACAGGTCATGGCTTCGAGTTTTTCCAGATTAAGTGCCCCGCAATTAACCGCATCAATCATGCCGGCATCTTCGGAAACGGGTATAAAGGCGCCACTTAAACCACCAACATGACCACACGCCATTACGCCGCCTTTTTTAACGGCATCATTTAACATTGCCAAAGCTGCCGTTGTGCCATGTGTGCCGACAACTTCCAGTCCCATTTCTTCTAAAATATGCGCAACCGAATCACCAATTGCCGGCGTCGGTGCGAGCGATAAATCTACGATACCAAATTTCACACCTAAGCGCTCTGATGCTTCTTTTCCAACTAATTGCCCCATACGGGTAATTTTAAAAGCAGTTTTTTTAATCGTTTCGGCAACCACATCAAAAGGTTGACCTTTTACTTTCTCAAGCGCACGTTTAACAACGCCCGGTCCACTAACGCCGACATTGATCACACAATCGGCTTCACCAACACCATGAAATGCGCCAGCCATAAAAGGGTTGTCTTCAACGGCATTGGCAAATACAACTAATTTTGCACATGCCATACTGCTATTATCAGCGGTTAATTCCGCCGCTTGTTTGATAATTTGCCCCATTTGCTTAACCGCATCCATATTGATACCGGTTTGAGTTGAGCCAACATTGACCGATGCACACACTCGCTCAGTTTCAGCCAGCGCTTGCGGAATGGATTTAATTAAAATCTCATCCCCTTTGTGATAGCCTTTTTGTACTAAGGCAGAAAACCCACCAATAAAATTAACACCAACGGCTTTCGCTGCACTATCAAGGGTTTTAGCAAAGGCAACATAATCTTTATCATCACTGGCGCCGGCAATTAAAGATATTGGCGTGACGGAAATACGTTTATTGATAATAGGGATGCCAAATTCGGAAGTGATTTGATCCCCAACTTTGACAAGATCTTTAGCTAATGTCGTTATTTTGTCATAAATTTTTTGGCGAGCTTTCTCACCATTACTATCGATACAATCAAGGAGAGAAATACCCATGGTTATTGTGCGGATATCAAGTTTTTCTTCCTCAATCATTTTAATTGTTTCGAGGATCTGTTTTGTTTCCATTAGTCCTATCCTTAAGTAAGAAATGTAGAATTAGAATTGAAATTACAAACGATGCATAGCATCGAAAATCTCTTCTAGCTGAATATTTACTTTTACCTTGAGTCTGTCGCCTGTTTGCGTTAGCGAAGTTTTAACTTCATCAAACGAGACTTTTATTTTGGATAAATCAAGCAACATAATCATGGTAAAATATTCATCCATAATCGTTTGGCTCACATCTAAGATATTGATATCTAATTCAAACAGTTTTTGACTAATTCCCGCAATTATTCCGGTTTGGTCTTTTCCAATGACAGTTAAGATCGTTTTCATCACATACTCCGCACAAAATTCACACAATTAAAAGATATTTATTGAGTTGATTATAATAACATCTTCAAAAATTATCGAAATAGGAGTAGATTGTTTTTTTCAACAAAAATAAAAATATCATTAGAATAAACTGAAAGGGCGAAGTTATGATAAATTTCCAAAAATCCAATAAATTGGATCATGTCTGTTACGACATTCGTGGACCTATCTTAGATCATGCAAAACGACTTGAAGAAGAAGGTCAAACTATCCTTAAACTCAATATTGGAAATCCCGCCCCTTTTGGTTTTGCCGCCCCAGATGAATTATTGGTTGATGTCATTCGTAATTTACCTTCTGCGCAAGGATATTGCGATTCAAAAGGGCTTTACTCAGCTCGTAAAGCCATTATGCAACACTATCAAGCCAGAGGAATTACCAATTTAGATATTGAAGATATCTATATCGGCAATGGTGTGTCGGAACTGATTGTGCAATCGATGCAAGCACTACTTAATAGCGGAGATGAAGTTTTAGTGCCTATGCCTGATTACCCATTATGGACAGCGGCAATTAGTTTATCCGGTGGCAATGCCGTTCACTATTTATGTGACGAAGAAGCCAACTGGTCACCGGATTTAGAGGATATAAAACGAAAAATCACCCCCAAAACCAAAGGGATTGTGATCATTAATCCTAATAATCCAACCGGCGCAGTTTATAGCAAAGAAGTGTTACTTGAGATTGCCGAAATTGCTCGCCAACATAATTTGCTTATTTTTGCAGACGAGATTTACGATAAGATTTTATACGATGATGCCGTTCATCATTCGATTGCTGCCCTTGCTCCTGACTTATTTGTTGTTACCATGAGCGGCTTATCAAAAACTTATCGTGTAGCAGGCTTCAGACAAGGTTGGATGGCACTTTGTGGACCTAAACAGCATGTAAAAGGCTATATTGAAGGGTTAAATATGCTCGCCTCGATGCGTTTATGCGCCAATGTGCCATTACAGCATGCTATTCAAGGTGCATTAGGCGGATATCAAAGCATAAATGAATTTATTGTGCCGGGTGGCCGTTTATATGATCAATGTATGTTAGCTTGGCGGTTGTTAAATGAGATTCCGGGCGTTTCATGCACCAGACCACAAGGCGCGTTATACCTGTTTCCAAAGCTGGATCAACAAAAGTTTAATATTCACAATGACCAAAAATTAGTATTAGACTTTTTATTACAAGAAAAAGTATTGTTAGTGCAAGGCAGTGGCTTTAATTGGCACAAACCCGATCATGTAAGAATTGTTGCACTGCCACATACCGGTGATCTTGAAGATGCCATTAACCGCTTTGGTAACTTTTTATCTCGCTATAAACAATAAAAAGGTTGCTATGAGTTCCCCCCGCCTAATGCTGGGGATATTTACTTGACTAAATTATAATTTATAAAACGATATCTGTATCTTCTTTACAAAAAAGCGCCAAATATGGCGCTTTTATACATTCCTAAAAAAGAATTATTTTTTCGATTTAGCAATTCTATTACGGATGTTATCAATACGATCTTGATTAGACGGATGGGTACTTAAAATCGAAGCGTTACCACCACCTAATTTTTCAAACGCAGTTGCTAGACCAATTGGGTTAATTTTTCTTTCAGTTAAATAATCAAATGAAAAATTATCAGCATCTTTCTCTTGTTTTTGTGAGAATTGTGAATTAACTACAGCTGCAGCTAAAGCACCAATTTCTGATTGAGAGATTGCTGCTACAGTTGAATTTCCTGAAGCTGATGCTGCTTCAAGAGCAATTTCTGTTGCATAAGCAACTTGTAATGCTTTTTTACTATGACCTAAAGCAACGTGACCTAATTCGTGACCTAATACGCCTTGAATTTCGTTATCAGTCATTTTATCCATTAAACCACTGTATACACGCACACAACCGTTAGCCATTGCCCATGCATTTACATCTTTAGTGATATAAACTTTATAGTTGATTGGCGTACCGTTTACGTTGTTACCTAGTGCTTTAACAATTTTATTTAAACGTTTGGTATAAGCGCTTTTAGCTGGTGCGATTTTAGCTTTCGCATCCATTTGGGCGCAACCTTTTTGGCTCAATGTTCTGACATCATCATCACTAAGTGTTGCTGCGCTTAAACCTTTCATGCCGAGACTAGCGATACTGTCAGCACTCATAGACTTACAGCCAACTAGTGACATTGCTGCTACTAAAGGAAGTGCTACAAGCAATGTTTTTTGATGTGTTTTCATAACCTTATCCTTATATTGTTGTAAATTACATTTGTCTAACTTTAAGTTAGATTTGCAGAATTTTAACGTAATTGTCATAATAATCAACAAATAATTACTTGAATAGTCACAATTTGAGATTTAGACTAATGCCTCTTTTTTTGAGGTACCGACAATGCAACTATCCGATTTTGATTTCACCCTGCCCAAAGAGCTGATTGCCAAACACCCTGCAACAACCAGAAGTGCGTGTCGCCTTTTATCGCTTGATAGTTATACTGGTCAAATTGAAGATAAGGTATTTACGGATATCACGGATATGATTAATGCCGGTGATTTACTTATTTTTAATAACACAAAAGTGATTCCTGCACGCATATATGGCAAAAAGGCATCTGGCGGAAAAATCGAAATATTGATAGAAAGAATTTTAGATGATAACCGTGCGCTCGCCCATGTTAAAGCATCAAAATCGCCTAAAGCGGGAGCACAATTAATCTTAGGAGAAGATGAATCTGTCAACGTCACCATGCTTGCAAGACATGATGCTCTATTTGAATTGCAATTTCCTGATGATGTTCTATCAATTTTAAACAAAATTGGACATATTCCTTTACCGCCGTATATTGATCGTCCTGATGAAGAACAAGATCGCACAGTTTATCAAACGGTTTACAACAAAGTGCCCGGAGCCGTTGCAGCACCAACCGCTGGACTGCACTTTGATGAGCCATTGCTTGAAAAGTTAAAGCAAAAAGGCATAGAGATGCAATTTGTCACTTTACATGTCGGTGCTGGCACCTTCCAACCGGTAAGAGTTGAAAATATTGAAACTCATGTTATGCATTCAGAGTATGCCGAAGTGCCTGAATCGGTTGTTAATGCGGTATTGGCTTGTAAAGCAAGAGGCAATAAAGTGATTGCAGTCGGTACAACATCTGTTCGAGCCTTAGAAAGCGCAGCGCTAAAAACCGGTCAAATCGCCCCATTTTTTGCTGACACCCAAATCTTTATTTATCCGGGCTATAAGTTTAATGTCATCGATTCACTTATTACTAACTTTCATCTACCCGAATCGACTTTAATTATGCTTGTTTCAGCATTTGCCGGATACCAAAATACCATGCACGCCTATCAACACGCCGTTGACCAGCAGTACCGTTTCTTTAGTTATGGCGATGCTATGTTCATCCATGCAAGCAATAATAAATCGTGATGCGCAGCACTAAGTAAATAGCCAATAGTCTCAATTCGAATAAGACACGTTGGCTATTTAGATAACTATTCTATCAGCTTATTTAGCGTTTAACTTATTGACAATATTACTTATCCGTTTTGATCTTGAAGGATGAGTCGTTGATCCGGTTACTGAATGAAACGGGATCTTTAAAAGCATATTCACTAAACCTTGCGGATCTATATTTTCATTTATTAATAGCTGTAAAGCATAATTATCCGCTTCGATCTCGTGCTGTTGAGCCGTCTCTTCTTTTGTGAGAATGACCAGCTCATTGGCTTTATTGGTAAACTCAATATAGGGCGCCTGACGAATTAAACTAATGGTATGCTTAAGGGCAACATGCGCTTGTTCATGCGCCAAAACAGCCTGCAACTCGTTATCATCTAACAATTTCATTAACCCACTGTTCACCCGGATGCAACCATTAGCCGTTGACCATGCATTGGGCTGAGTGTCGATATAAACCTTGTAATTTAATGCAATATTGTTGGCTTTTTGCGGTAAGGTCTTAGCCACTGCGTTTAATCGTTTAGTTAACTTGTGATTATCTGCCGCTATAATAGCGCGGTCATCTATCTCAATACACGCTAGTGTAGTTATCGCAAACAGATCATTTTCAGATAATGCCTTAATTTGTTCGGCAGTAATAATCTTAGGCAATTTAGTTTGATCAGTTTGGCATCCAAACAAAAAAAACGTCAATAAAGATAAAAATAGTAAAATTATTGGTTTCAAAAGTGTCTAATTCCTTTCAAATATTGTTTATTCAACCTAAGCACGATAAACTACGCACCGCAAAATAATACGATAACGTATTATATCAATAATTAGCGCCAAACTGTTTATTTGGTCGCAAGAGGTTAACACAAAAAAATGAAATTTGAACTCGATAATACTGACGGCTTAGCTCGCCGTGGACGAATGAAGTTCGATCGCCGTGGCGTCGAATATACTGTTGAAACACCCGCATTTATGCCTGTTGGTACCTATGGCACCGTTAAAGGGATGACGCCTGAAGAAGTTGCTGCAACCGGCGCACAAATCCTACTGGGTAATACTTTCCATTTATGGCTAAGACCCGGACAAGAGATTATGCGTAAACATGGTGACTTGCATGATTTTATGCAATGGCATGGTCCAATTTTAACCGATTCGGGCGGATTCCAAGTGTTTAGCCTTGGTGATATTCGCAAAATTAAAGAAGAAGGGGTCTATTTCCGCAACCCAATTAATGGTGATTCAATCTTCTTATCGCCTGAAATTTCAATGGAAATTCAATATGATCTAGGTTCTGATATCGTCATGATTTTTGATGAATGTGCGCCGTTTCCTGCCGAGTGGGACTATGTTAAAAAATCAATGGAAATGTCTCTACGCTGGGCAAAACGTAGTCGCCAACGTTTCGACGAATTAGGCAATAAAAATGCCTTATTTGGTATAGTACAAGGCGGTATACATCAAGAATTACGTGATATCTCGATTAAAGGATTAACCGAAATTGGTTTTGACGGCTATGCCGTTGGTGGATTAGCAGTTGGCGAACCTAAAGCCGATATGCATCGTATCTTAGAAGGTACCTGTCCACAGTTACCTGCTGATAAACCACGTTATTTAATGGGTGTAGGCAAGCCCGAAGATTTAGTTGAAGGCGTTCGTCGTGGTATTGATATGTTTGATTGCGTGATGCCAACTCGTAATGCACGTAACGGGCATCTGTTTGTCACTAATGGGGTCATTAAAATTCGTAATGCCAAATATAAAGATGACACAACCCCACTCGATCCTGAGTGTGATTGTTACACCTGTAAAAATTACACGAAATCGTATCTTCATCATTTAGATAAATGTGGAGAAATATTAGGGGCACGGCTCAATACCATTCATAATTTACGTTATTATCAACGCTTAATGGCTGAAATTCGTGAAGCTGTTGCTAATCAACGTTACGAAGAATTTGTTGCTGAGTTTTACCAAAGAATCGGCAAAACCCCCGCCCCTTTCACAAAATAAAAAATTATCATCATAATTTTTAGGGGTAACTATTGACACATCGAGGTTAGCGCAGTATTATGCGCATCCTAACGGCGAGTAGCGCAGCTTGGTAGCGCAACTGGTTTGGGACCAGTGGGTCGGAGGTTCGAATCCTCTCTCGCCGACCAATTTTATATAAAAAAGCCTGCTCATTGAGTAGGCTTTTTTGCTATCCGCTTCAGTTTAGAGGATGAGAACCGACGGAGGTTCGAGCGGAGCGCAGCGAGACAACGTTGCTTTAGCAACGGCCCGAAGGGCGAGCATGAAATGCGAGTAATCCTCTCTCGCCGACCAATTTTAAATAAAAAAGCCTGCTCATTGAGTAGGCTTTTTTATTTCTGGGGTTTGATAATAAAATTTATCCCATTAATTCTCTTTTTTATTTAACATATATTTTAAATAGCGATAAACTTCACTCTAGCTTGAATCATCAGCTCTAATTGGAGTAATGTAGGTTCGATCAAATCCGTTTTGTTATTTAATTTATGTAATATTAAAGTCTCCATATATCCTCCAATTTGTTTGAAAATAATGTGACAGTCGTTAATGGCGAAAAGCCCACTTCACTAAATTAATTGTTATTTCCATTTTTTCTTTTTTAAATACTCTTTTGGACTTTCTAACCAGGATATTGAAAAAAAATTATAAATAATTAGAAATATAAATCCCGATAATAAAAGAGGATAATAATCTTGATTAGAACGAACTAAAATTTTAAGTTTACATACAATTATAATTTGAACAGCTAAAGCAATATAATGTAAAACCAACATAATGCGCCTTTGCCATTTCAAACGTTTATTATAGTGATAATCACTTATTGTATATTTTCTAAATCGATAAGTAATAATAATAGGCAAAATTGAAAAAAAGTAATACGCAATGTAAATCAATATAATCATCTGTGTTATTCCTTTTACTTAATAGATCCGTCTTGAATATTGGCAACAAAATATTGTCGATATGTCCCCCCTAGTGCGTGCACTATGAATAATTAGGTGGGTCATTTACATTATTTAACATACTTCACTAAATTTATTCTTATTTCCATTTTTTCTTTTTTAAATACTCTTTTGGGCTTTCTAACCAGGATATTGAAAAAAAATTATAAATAATTATAAATATACATGCTGATAATAAAAGAGGACGATAATCTTGATTATAAGGAACGATACGTTCAAGTTCACATCCAATTATAATTTGGATAACCAGAGCAATATAATGTAAAACCAACATAATGCGCCTTTGCCATTTCAACTTTTTATTATAGTAATAATCACTTATTGTATATTTTCTAAAGCGATAAGAAATCATAATAGGCAAAATTGAGAAAAAGTAATACGTAATGTAAATCAATATAATCATTTGTGTTATTCCTTTTACTTAATAGATCCGTCTTGAATATTGGCAACAAAACATTGTCAATATGTCCCCCCCTAGTGCGTGCACTATGAATAATTAGGTGGGTCATCTACATCAGATTTTTAACCTGTAATCCTTTTACTATTGCACAGCTATCTACAATATTCTCTATATTATCAATCTCTTCTGGATTTTAAGTATATAGATTCACCTCATCAAGCTCATTATTTTAAAAAAATATTTTTGCTTTGTTCATAAATTTTACTTAAATACATAACATCACTTAATATTTCACAACTTAACAACTATTTATCTTTATATGAAAAAAGCCTGCTCATTGAGTAGGCTTTTATATTTCTGGGGTTTGATAATAAAATTTATCCCATTAATTCTCTTTTTTATTTAACATATATTTTAAATAGCGATAAACCTCACTCTATGTTCAATGCAAACTATTTTGTTATTTAATCTATGTAACATTAAAGTCGGCGTATATTCTCCAATTTGTTTGGAAAGTAATGCAATCGTTGTTAATAGTGGAAAGCTAACTTCACTAAATTCATTATTATTTCCATTTTTTCTTTTTTAAATATTCTTTTGGGCTTTCTAACCACCCTATGCTAAAAATGTAAATACACATAAATATTCCTGATGAGAAAATTAAAAGGTCATAGTCAGAACTATAGTTATGGATTGTTTTTCTATGCCCGGCAATAAACGCCTCGATAAAAGCAACGATATAATTTAAAACCAACATGATGCGCCTTTGCCATTTCAACTTTTTATTATATTGATAATCACTTATTGTGTATTTTCTAAAGCGATAAGAAATAATAATCGGCATAATTGTGAAAAAGTAATACGTAATGTAAATCAAGATAATCATCTGTGTAATTCCTTTTACTCCATAGAATCTTCTTCAATATGACCATCAAAATATTGCCGATATGTAGTACCATCCAAGCGCGTACACAATGAATAATTAGGTGTGTCATCTACATCAGATTTTTGACCTGTAATCCGTATTACTATTGCACAACTATCTACAATTTTCTCTATATTATCAATCTGTTCGGGATTTGAAATATATAAATTTGTTTCATTAAGCTCATTGTTTTTAAATAAAATATTTTTGCTTTTTTCATAAATTTCACTTAAAGAAAAAACATCACTTACTATTTCAGAACCTAATAGCCATTTATTCATCTGTCTATATGCTCGTGTCAAATCCTTTCTACCATAATGAAATAATTTGAATTTCGCTGAATTAGCACGATTGTATTGATTAATTGCAAAACTTTTATCAATTTTAGGAACTAATTTAAGTTTACCATGTACGGAGAGACCTATATCAACTAAATCATACGCCAAAGAACCTACCTCTCTAGACATTCCCAATCCTACCGCCGCATCTTGATACACTGATTTTAAAAAACCATCCTCATCGGTTATCCCTTCAATAAGACTATTAGCTCCATGCGCTGCTACATATAAGCCAAGTATACAACCCATACCAGTTGAGCACATTGCAATCCCCGTAGCCATCAAGCCTACACCACCTAAAACACTTAGTCCCCTAGCAGCCCATTGAATACTTTGATCCAATAAACTCTTTTCTTCAGATTTTATCGCTTCCGAGCCTTGTTCATAACTCATAGCTCCGCTTTCTACTTGATTTACAATATGCATGGCGAAATTATCAATATCATCAATAAAATCTTGTTTTATATCATCATGGTAAAGGTGTTTTTCACAAACTTCATGCGCACAATTAAGTAAATTTTGAGCGTCAAGACGAATCTTTGTTTTATCTTCATTTGCTGCTACTAATGATTTAATTTGTGTGTGAATATCATTTTGCGCAGTTGTTGAAAATGCATTATTAATAAGATTTGACTTATTTGTATAATAGGAGGCTGTTACATCAACAAATATCAGACTTTTGGTTGCAATAATTCGATTAACACCGATAGGACGACATCCACATGCAATAATACACCCATCATAAGCAGCTGGTTTGCCTTCAACGATTAGTTTATCCGTCGCCTCAATAATTTTTCCAGAACCTTTACACTTAGGGCATGAAGCATAATCCCCTAAACATGCTATAGCGTCGATATGGTTAAAACCTAGAACTGATGACGAAATAACTTTACCACCGGTTGTTGTATCATCACCTATTACAGCAATTTTTTTACTCATTATAATATTTTCATTTAACAAACTTCGAACAAATAATACTATATCAAATGAATTAAAAAACAAACTAAAAAACTTTATTTATGCGATTTTATAGCAGAATAAATTATTATAACTGATTGAAAGATTAGGCAATATCTTATTTGCAACACCTCTTTATACATAATTTTACACCTTGGTATGAAGAAAAAGTTTTAATCTGTAAAATAAAATACTTATTGTTTAATAGTTTGATTTATGTCACGTATAGTAATTAGTAACGTTAACCTTATTATCTACTAGTAATTTATTCAAAAACAGTGAAATGAATTTAAGTATGGTTAGTAATCAAGAGCCGATTGTTTAAGCTGTTTTTTAATCATTATTATCGATATAATATTTGTACTTTAAAAAAATATTTTTTATCCATTTACTAAAAATGTTATCTGTATCACAAAACAGATAAATTTTATATTAACTTTGATAGCGCTATCACATTTCTATTATTTTTTCATTTCTATTATTATGCAGATTGTGCAATATGTTGATTAGAACGTACTATAGTTTTAAGTTTACCTACAACTATAATTTGGATAACCAGAGCAATATAATTGAAAACCAACATAATGCGCCTTTGCCATTTCAAACGTTTATTATAGTGATAATCACTTATTGTGTATTTTCTAAAGCGATAAGAAATCATAATAGGCATAATTGAGAAAAAGTAATACGTAATGTAAATCAATATAATCATGTGTGTTATTCCTTTTACTTAATAGATCCGTCTTGGATATGGACATCAAAATATTGCTGATAATTTATCTTTATATAAAAAAAGCCTGCTCATTGAGTAGGCTTTTTTATTATCTCTTTTATTATTTTTTATTACAAACTGGCTCGTGATTTTATAATCGGTAAAAACTCCGTGCTTTCTGATTTAATTCGCTCCCCATTTTTTAATTTATTTAGCAATAACGCCACTGTGTATTCGCCAATTTGTTTAGACGGTAACGCAACAGTGGTTAACGGCGGAAAGCAGACTTCACTAAACTCATTATCACCAAAACCGCTGACTGCCAATTGATAAGGAACTCGAATATGTCGCCGTTGACACTCATATAGCACACCGCAAGCTAATTCATCGGTGGTACAAATTAACGCATCAACCTCAGACCAGTTTAACAAAATATCGGCAAGCAACTGTGCGCCGGTACTAAAGTTCGCTGGTTTGGCGGCATGAATGATGCGATGAGTCGGCAAGTGATAATTGAGCATCGCTTTATGCCAACCATGTAAACGCTGTTGAAATAGATGATATTGCTGATTTGCACAAAGTAAGGCAATATTTCGATACCCTTTATTAATCACATGCTCTGTTAATTTATACATCGCTAAACTATCATCATAGCCAACATCGACATCGATTGATTCATCATATTTTTTACCGATATTCATTACGGTGATTGTTTTATTTTGAACAATTTTTTTTATCAGATCATCATTTTCAACATAAAACAGCAAGACAGCTTCAAGATTATGGCTATAAAGCGTCTCTAATAATTGGGACTCTTGTTTATGATAATGATAAGATTCAATGATAAGCGTGGTATACCCCTCTTTAGCTAACTGTGTCTGTAGCGAATCAAGCAATATTCTTACGGAATAATCATAAATTCGAGTGGTAATAACGGCAATCACTCGATTGGCGCTGGCTGAAGCTAATAAACTGGCGGCGACATTCGGCTTGTAGCCCAATGTCTCAACAGCTAATTGAATTTTATGTCGAAGCTTATCTGATACCCTTTCCGGCGTGCGTAAAGCCCGAGAGACCGTCATTGTTCCCACGCCAGCATATTTAGCAACATCAAATAAAGTAATCTGCCCTGTATTTCGACGTTTTTTAGTATCCTGCATCTTTCATCCCGATTGAATTTGATTTATATATTCATTTACGCATACAATTTTTGCTGTAAAGATAGTAAAAAACAGAAGATTACTCAATAATCATCTACAATGCATCAAGCAGTTTATAGCTAAATTATGACTTTTTTCTAATTCTAGTATGTCAAAGCGGAATAGTTTAGAATTAATACATTAAAAATGTTATCTATGTCACACAATCGAAAAAAAATTTTCTAACTTTGATAGCGCTATCACATTTCTGACAATTTTTGATTTCTATTATTACTTAATATGATAATTTTCTAACCGATTATCAAAATGATTAACGGTCTTAATGGAGGTAAAATGTTAGGTACATGGTTAAATAATGAAACAGTCAATGTGGTTGATTCAGTCGAAGATTGGCAAGAAGCGATAACACTTTGTGCTGAGCCATTATTAAAGAATAAAACAATTACATCAGATTATATTAAGGCTATTTTTGAACTACACAAATCAATAGGTCCTTATTATGTTTTGGCACCCGGAATTGCAATGCCTCATGCAAGGCCAGAACAAGGCGTAAACCAATTAAGCCTATCGATGTTATTGGTTAAACAAGGCGTTAAATTTAATTCAGAAGAAAACGATCCAGTCTATTTAATCACTCTATTAGCCGCTAACGATAGTACCAGCCATATCGAAATGTTAACTCAATTGGCGGCACTGTTTGGCGAATCTGACGATATCCAGAAAATTTTCAATGCACAAAATCGTGATGAAATTTTGGCGGTTATCAAACAATATTAATTTCCAACGTATAAGTAAAAGGATAAACAATATGAAAATTATGGCAGTTTGTGGCTCAGGCCTTGGTAGTAGTTTTATGGTTGAAATGAATATCAAAAAAGTCCTCAAAAAACTTAATATTGATGCAGAAGTGACCCATGCAGATCTTGCTTCGGCAACGCCAGATCAAGCAGACCTGTTTGTGATGACAAAAGATCTTGCCGCCAGCTCCGGTATTCCAGCCGATAAATTAGTTGTACTAAATAATATTATTGATATCAACGATTTGGAAGCAAAACTCGTTGAACATTTCGCTAAGCAATGATCAAATCATGAGGTGTTGCTATGATTCAAGAAATAATAAAATTTATCGTCGATATTTTAAAAGTGCCCGCAGTATTGGTGGGGCTGATTGCTATGGTGGGGCTGCTTGCTCAACGCAAATCATTTGCCGATACGGTTAAAGGAACGATTAAAACTATTTTAGGTTTTTTGGTTTTAGGTGGCGGTGCAACGGTACTTATCAGCGCAATTACGCCATTAGGCATCATGTTTGAACAAGCGTTTAAACTACAAGGAATCGTTCCAAATAATGAAGCCATTGTTTCTATGGCATTAAATGAGTATGGTACGGCAACAGCCCTAATTATGGCGTTTGGCATGATTGCAAACATTATTGTGGCACGCTTTACTCGCTTAAAATTCATCTTTCTAACCGGTCACCATACTTTTTATATGGCTTGTATGATCAGTATTATTTTAACTGTCTCTGGGTTTAAAGATTGGCAATTAATCTTGACAGGTGCATTAGTGTTAGGATTGATTATGGCGTTTTTCCCCGCTTTAGCGCAACCGCAAATGCGTAAAATTACCGGAAATGATGATGTCGCATTTGGTCACTTTGGTACACTAGGTTATGTTTTAGCTGGCTGGCTTGGCATGGCGGTAGGAAAAGGGTCACGTTCAACCGAAGAGATGAACTTACCGAAAAACTTAAGTTTTCTACGAGACAGTTCCATTTCAATTTCATTAACGATGATGATTATCTACCTTATTTTGGCAGTATTTGCCGGTTCGGACTATATTGAAGCCAATCTAAGTAATGGTGATAATTATTTAGTTTATGCCATTATTGAGGCAATTACGTTTGCCGCAGGCGTCTTTATTATATTGCAAGGTGTGCGCTTAATACTTGCTGAAATTGTCCCGGCATTTACAGGGTTTTCGGAAAAGTTAGTCCCAAATGCAAAACCAGCTTTAGATTGTCCTGTCGTCTTCCCTTATGCCCCTAATGCCGTATTAATTGGCTTTTTATTCAGCTTTTTAGGTGGATTAGTCGGATTATTTGTTCTAGGTCAACTTAACGCTGTGCTCATTTTACCGGGCGTGGTTCCACATTTCTTCTGTGGTGCAACTGCTGGCGTATTTGGTAATGCAATGGGTGGGCGTCGAGGCGCAATGCTTGGCGCATTTGCCAATGGTTTATTAGTGACATTTTTACCGGTGGTATTATTACCGGTATTAGGATCACTTGGTTTTGCCAATACCACGTTTTCTGATGTCGATTTTTGTGGCGTCGGCATTATTTTAGGTAATATGGCAAAATGGTTTAATAAAGATGTCATTATGTGGATTATTATTGCTATCTTTGCTTTATTAGTCGTTTACAACTACACTGTCAAAACTAAGACAGATGAGAATGAAAACCAATAATAGTCAATAACCCTAAACCCTATAAAATGCCGGACAAAGATGTCTGGCATTTTATTATTGACTAAACTGTAATGAATAATCGATGATAACCGCTTAGCGTGATAGTATACTGACTTTAACGCTCATTTATCGCAATTTTTGCCCTAAAATTAGCCGAAGTGCAATAAACAAATATAGTTACGCTATGGTTAGCCCGAACGCATTTAATGGAATAAATCATGACAACCCCAAACACCGATACTATCTATGTCAATCAAAATGTATATTTAACAGCGCCAAATACAATTTATGCAACAGCGCTATACTCAGTCATCGATGCCAATCGTGATAATTTTAGCCAATTTATGGCCTGGCCTAAGTGGGTAAAAAATCGTTCTGACACTGAAAAATTTTTGAGCGACAGTTTAATTACGCATCAACAAGATATCAGTAAAACCTACATTATTCTATTTGAAGATAAGCCGGTAGGTATCATTGCTTTTAACCAAATTGATAAAGCAAACAAAACGGCTTATATTGGCTATTGGCTTGATAATCAAGCACAAGGTAAAGGGATTATCACGCAATCAACGCTGGCATTAACCGAATATTACGCTGTGAATAAAATGATTAAACGTTTTGTTATCAAATGTTCAGTAGCCAATGATAAAAGTAATCGGGTAGCTAAACGTTGTGGCTTTGAGCACGAGGGAGTACTTAAGCAAGCAGAATATTTAAACGGTACTTTTTATGACCAAAATCTGTATGCACTAATTTCATCTTATCTCTAAAATTGGGCACAAAAAACCGACAGACTGAAGTGACTCCATAAAGTTGGACTCTTTTGTTAAGCGGCTTGTAAGGCCTGATTTCGATATTCTACCGGAGTCAGGCCTTTTAATCATCGTTTTATCAGATTATTGCGGTTCATCAATGACTAAACAGGCAGCCATAAAAGACTAAACCGGCAATAATAAACATCAACATGACAACAATCATATATTTGGTTTTCGCTTGATAGTTTTTCATCTCACCGAGTGAAAGATCTTTATCTTTATTTTTTCGGTGATAATAGTAGTACAACGGTAAGCCAATTAACGTCAAAATAATTGAAGCAATGCCGTTTGTTGTTTGATAAACCAACATACCGTAAATCACATAACCGGCACCTAAAATTGCAATAATCGGAATAATTGGATAGCCGATAACTTTATAACTTCTTGGTACATCAGGATATTTTTTGCGAGCAATAATCACCCCGACAAATGTTAATAGATAAAATACCCATATTGAAAACATCGAAATTTCCGATAAGCGATCGGCATCGAGCAAGGTGGAATATAAGAAAGAGAAGATCACCAGCACAATAATGGCATTAATTGGCGAGCGACTATTTTCATCAAGGGTACTTAAATAACGCGCACCGACGATCGTTCCCCGCTCTGCCATACTAAAAATAGTGCGGGATAATGTCATAATATAACCATTAATACCGCCTAAAATTGAGATCATAATTCCCACAGCAACTAAGTTTCCACCTAAATGCCCGAACATACGTTGCGATGCCACCGCAGATGCATCATGACCGAGCGAAACCATCTCTTGCACCGGGAAAATTTTAAATAAAGCAATATTGATACAGGCATAAACCACCACCAAAAAGATAATGCCTAAAATAATCGCCTTAGGTAACACTTTTGCAGGATTATGAATCTCACCGGCAACCGATGCCACTTGCGCCCAACCGTCATAAGCAAACAAGGTCGCTAAAATCGCCACCGCAAACGGTGCATAGGTTTCGATACCTTGTCCGCTGGCACTAAACAACGCAACTTGACCGTTACCTTTCAGTAAGCCAAATACAGCTAACAGTAATATCGGAATAAGTTTGCAAACGGTGGCAATAGTTTGCAGATAGCCCGCTTGTTTAACACCAATTGAATTGATTATAGCAATAAAGCCTAACACACCGGCACTTACAGCCATTCGGTAGGCATCATTAATACTGAATAAAAGGCAAAAAACCGAACTGAAATAGCCGACTAATGCCCCCACTAATGACGGTGCAAATAATACGGTTATCATCCAACCATAAAGGTGGGAAACTTTATCGCCGTAAATTTTTTCTAAGTAAACCAGCATGCCACCGGTTTTCGGAAACATGACACCCAATTCACAAAGGGTTAATCCGCCACAAATTGAAAAAACGCCACCAATGATCCACGCCAATAGCGCAAGGTTATAATCGCCCGCAACTTCCAACACCGCAGGAGGTTTCATAAATGCACCGGCACCTAAAACCATACCGACAACCAGTGATAACGCAGAGACTAACCCCAGATCTTTGCGCAATTTATTTTCTAAATTGTGTTCAGACATAACTATCCCCTAAACAGATAAATATACTAGCAAAATTCGCCTATAATAGGGCTTTATAGATAAAATACAAGAAAGATTGATGATATTTGACAAAATAAGATGACAATGCAAGCAAAATAAAGGTTGAATTGTTTAAAAGCAACAAAGCCAGCAATAAGCTAGCTTTGTTTTATTTTAGCTGAAATTAAAAGATTATTGCCCTATTTTTGCTTTTTCATCTTCATATCAATAACCATACGACCCCGAATTTTACCGGCTTTCATCTCTTCAATCATTTCGTTGATATCTTCTAATGGGCGTTTTTCAACAATAGGCACCACTTTTCCTTCGGCGCTGAATCGGAATGCTTCAGCCAGATCTTCACGTGTACCCACCAGTGAACCTAAAACTTGAATACCGTCTAACACCGTTTTCGGGATACTTAAGTCCATGGTTTCTGAAGGCAAGCCTAACGCCACCACACGCCCTAACGGACGCACAGACTCAATTGCCTGATTGAATGCAGTTTTAGTAACTGAGGTTACAACGGCACCATGTACGCCACCGCCAGTATGCTCTTTAATATAAGCACCCACATCCGGTACTTTTTTCGGATTGACAACTAAATCAGCGCCCAGCTTTTTGCACAGCTCTAATTGACTGTCACTATTACTGATCGCAACAACTTTATTATTGAAAACATTCTTACCATACTCAATAGCCAGCGTACCAAGCCCACCAATACCAAAAACGGCAAGCCATTGGCCCGGTTTGGTGTCCGCCACTTTAATGCCTTTATAAGTTGTCACACCAGCACAAGTAACGCTGGTTGCTTGCGCCGGATCTAAATTGTCCGGGACTTTCACAGCATAATCCGCTTTCACAATGCACTGCTCTGCCATTCCACCGTCAACGCTGTATCCTGAATTTAAGGCGCTACGACAAAATGTTTCATTACCTGATATACAATACTCGCAAGTCCCACAGCCGGCATGGAACCAAGCGATACTGACCCGATCTCCAACTTTTAAGCTTTTTACATCTGGCGCTATTTTGGTCACAATCCCTACACCTTCATGACCAATCACCCGACCAGGTTTTTTACCAAAATCGCCGGATGCGACATGGATGTCTGTATGACAAAGACCACAATATTCAACCTCAACTAAAGCTTCACCCGCTTCTAAAGGACGAACCGGAATATCTTTAATCTCAACTTGACCATCGCACTCTTGTCTAATTACAGCTGCTTTCATTTCTTTCTCCTAAATATTTAAAAATTCAAAACCAAATTGGTTGTATTTTAGACTATTTATTAAAAAAAAATATGCGCTATTTCACAAATATTAATAAAAATAAGAATTATTTTTAACGTTATACCGATAAGCGATATTTACATTAAACATCTAAAAATAATGATGATAATGAAAATTCTACAACTTAGCCTCGCGAGTAAATATATAACTAAAAGTAATATAAATATGCGATATCGGCATTTCTCAACGTTACTAAAAATTTTTATAGTGAAATCCTAAAAATTTCATAGTGATAAATACCGAAAATATGGTGACAACAATTGTAAGGAGCATACATGAAATTATTCAATATCAAACAAACATTTATTATAGGACTACTCTCAATTTTGTTACCATTTTATTCAATGGCGGATGAAAAAACACCGCAACGAGGTGGAACACTAGTTGTCCATTATTCAGGAGAACAAAGAGTTCTCAACCCAGCTTTACGCGCGTCAACGGGGGTATATGAAGTATCAGGAAAAGTAGTTGAATCATTAGTCGATCTCGATGCAGATGGTCAAATTGTTCCTGTTCTTGCTACATCATGGACTTCCTCACCGGATGGAAAAACAATAACATTTAAATTACGCGAAGGCGTCAAATGGCACGACGGTAAACCATTTACATCACAAGATGTGAAATATAATGCACTAGAGTTTTGGAAAAAAAGATTAAATTTCTCAACTACATTACAACTTAATTTAACCTCTGTCGATACACCTGATGACCATACAGTGGTATTCAATTATTCTCGTCCAATGCCATTAGATTTACTATTAAGAGCTTTAGTTGATCTTGGCTATGTTGTTCCCAAACATTTGTACGAAGGCACCGATGTATTAAATAATCCTTATAACACAGCACCTGTAGGGACTGGGCCATTCAAGTTCGTTGAATATCAACGAGGACAACATATTATTGTTGAACGCAATGCTGATTATTGGCGAAAAGGATATCCTTATTTAGATAAAATAATCTGGCGCATTATTAACGATAACTCTTCAGCATCAGCTGCACTTGAAAGTGGACAAATTGATTTAAGTGCCTACTCAAAATTAAGCCTTGCTGATATTAATCGATTCAAACAAAACTCAAAATTTGAGGTTTTAACAAAAGGTTCTCAAGCAAATATTTTCAATAATACTTTAGAATTTAACTTCCGCAATCCGATCATTGCTAACCTAAATGTTCGCAAAGCAATTGTTCAATCACTCGATATTCCTTTCTTCATCGATGACTTTTTATACGGATTTGGTAAGCCTGCAACCGGTATTATTCCATCATCAAACGTTTTTTACCCTAAAGACAGTAAAATTGTTTACCCTTTTGATAGAGAAAAAGCTGAACAATTATTAGATGAAGCAGGTTATCCACGAAAAGCTGACGGCACTCGTTTTACCTTAAAATTAGTTCATATTAATAATGGTGAAGATGTTCCACTTTTTGCAACATTTATCCAACAATCTTTAGCTGAAATCGGCATTAATGTGGTTATCGTTAATCTCGACACTGCTGGCGCTTTAAATGCCGTTTATAAACTCCACGATTTTGATATTGCAACAGGGTGGCACCAATATAGAGGCGATCCGGCAGTTTCGACAACTGTTTGGTTACGTTCTGGCAGTCCTCAAGGAGCGCCTTGGACAAATCAATATGGCTGGAAATCAGATGCTGTCGACCAATTAATCGATAGTGCCGCAACTGAAATAGATCCAGTCAAACGTAAAGCACTTTATGGTCAACTAGTTGATGTCGTGAATACTGAACTACCACTCTGGTTCGCAACAGAACGTGAATTCATCTCAGTGATTAATAACAAAGTACACAATCATCATAATACAGCACGTTGGCCATCAAGTAGTTGGTTTGATGTATGGATAGAACACTAAGTTAAGGTGAAATGATGACGCATATACTGACTTTAGCACTTAGACGATTATTAACCACGATTCCAGCACTGGTTATCATACTAATTGCGCTATTTTTATTATTACAATTGGCGCCTGGCGATACAGTGGATGCTTTACTTGCCCAAATTGGTGGTGCCGAGTCAAGCGTTATTGATGAAATGCGTCATCATTATGAACTTGACCAATCAACAAGTTCAAGATTAATCAATTATTTATGGCGATTAGTTCATTTAGATTTGGGGCAATCTGCAATATATAATAAGCCAGTTAGCCATATGATCTTAGAACGTTTACCGGCTACATTACTATTGATGGTTTGCGCAATGTTCTTAGCGTTTACCTTCGGTACAATCCTTGGCATTTTATCTGCTCAAAAAGTGAATCGTTGGCCAGATACACTCATTTCAGTACTGGGACTAATTTTTTATTCAACACCTTCATTTTGGTTAGCTCTCATGGGAATTGTCTTCTTCTCAATTTATTTGAATTGGTTACCACCTAGTGGGTTTGGCAGTATCGGCGAATCATTAACGGGTATTTCAGCATTTTTTGATATTGCATGGTATTTAATCTTGCCAACTACCACCCTAGCTTTAGTTTATCTAGCAATCTATTTACGCATTATGCGCGCTTCATTACTTGAAGTATCGACCTTAGACTTTGTAAAAACAGCTAAAGCGAAAGGATTAAGTAGCCGCCAGATACTGGTTAATCACATACTACGTAACGCCATGTTACCAATGATAACGCTAATCGGTCTACAAGCAGGCACCATGTTAGGCGGTTCGGTGGTTATTGAAACCATTTTTGCTATTCCAGGATTAGGACGACTTGCCTATGATTCTGTGGTACAAAGAGATCTAAACACTTTACTTGGCGTAGTATTTGTTTCAGCAATACTCGTTATCATTATTAATTTTATTGTCGATATGCTTTACGCAAAGCTCGATCCACGCATTACAGGACATTAATGATGGCGATATTAAAAGACTATTTCCGTAGCCCAATTGCTAGAATTGGTACAATTTTACTGTTATTAATTATCATAATTGCATTAAGCGCAGATTGGTTTTTTCCTGGCAATCCGCTTCGCTTAGCTGGCCGCCCCTTACAATGGCCTTTTACAAATCCTAAATTTATTCTTGGAACAGATCAGGCAGGAAGAAATATCGCTGCACAGCTTTTTCATGGTGCAAAAGTATCACTGATTATCGGACTTATCTCAACATTCATAGCAATTATTAATGGTGTGGTTATTGGTGCCATCTCAGGATTCTACGGAAGATGGGTTGACGACATACTGATGCGCCTTACGGAAGCATTCCAGATTTTACCTAACTTTTTACTATTACTCGTTGCTGTTGCGGTATTTGGTTCAACAATCAATATTGTGGTGATTGCAATTGGTGTTGTTTCTTGGCCGCCCGTTGCAAGGTTAACTCGAGCAGAATTTTTATCATTACGCAATCGTGAATTTGTACAGGCGGGAAAAACCATAGGCATGAGCTCAACTAGACTCATGTTTAAAGAGATTTTACCAAACGCATTACCGCCAGTAATTATGTATGCCAGTGTTATTTTATCAACCGCGATATTAATGGAAAGTGCGCTAGCTTTTTTGAGCCTTTCCGATCCCAATATTTCATCATGGGGGAATCTGGTCGGTAATGGACGACTAGTATTACGTCAACAATGGTATGTTTCAGCTATTCCTGGCATTGCAATATTGCTAACCGTTTTATCTGCATCATTAGTTGGACAAGGAATAAATGATGCACTCAATCCAAGGTTAAAAAAACGATGAATCAAAAAAGACTATCAATTAAAAATTTAACCCTAGATTTGCCTCATGGTTCGGATCGGAAATACGCGGTTAATGATGTATCACTAAATCTTTATGCTAACGAAATCCTATGTATTGTTGGTGAAAGTGGTTCGGGTAAATCTTTATTATCCAATGCAATCATGGGATTATTACCTGACGGTATTATTGCTTCTCAAGGTGAGATTGATTTCGACGGAAACAACCTACTCACTTACCATGATGAACAAATGCGTAAAATTCGTGGTGCGCATATTGGTATGGTTTTCCAAGACCCGATGACTGCGCTAAATCCATTAAAAACCATCGCTAATCAAATTAGTGAAATGTTCACTATCCACACTAAGTTAACTAAACAAGAGATTAATCAGAAAGTTATCCAATTATTAACGGATGTGCAGATGCCCAATCCGCAGTCTGTTGCTAAAGCTTATCCACATCAACTTTCTGGTGGCCAGCGTCAACGAGCCATGATTGCTATGGCATTAGCATTAGAACCCGCTATTTTGATTGCTGATGAACCAACAACAGCTTTAGATGTCACAACTCAAGCATGCATATTGAAATTGATACGTGAACTACAATCACGTAAAGGTACCGCTGTATTATTCATTACTCATGATTTTGGTGTAGTTGCTGATATTGCAACTCGTATTGCGGTTATGCAGAAAGGACAACTCGTTGAGCAAGGCTTAGCGAGTGACCTATTAAATTCACCAACACATCCTTATACACAAGCGTTAATAGCAGCTGTCCCTCCCCTTACTCCTGGAGATGTTCAACGTATTAATAAAGAGCTTATTCTTGAAGTGAACAACCTATCAAAAACGTATCACAACCATAGCTTTTTTAAGCAAAACCGACGTACAACCTATGCGGTTAATAATGTTAGCTTTAAGTTACATAAAGGGAGTACTTTAGGCGTTGTGGGAGAAAGCGGCTCAGGTAAATCAACGTTAGCCAGATGCATTATTAAATTATTAGAAATAGACAGCGGTCAAATCAACTTTGAAGATGTAGATATTGCCAATTTAAAAGGGAAAAAACTTAAACAATATTCGCGCCATATTCAGATGGTCTTTCAAGATCCCTATGCCTCATTAAATCCACGTCGAAAAGTCGGCGATCAAGTTACGATTGGACCAATACTTCACGGAACAAACAAACACGAAGCAATCAAAAGAGCAAAAGCGTTATTCAACATGGTGGGATTGGAAAGCGAGGCATTAAACCGTTATCCTCATGAATTTTCAGGAGGACAAAGGCAACGAATAGGCCTTGCTCGAGCATTAGCATTAGAGCCGAAAATATTGATTGCTGATGAACCGGTATCGGCGCTTGATGTTTCAGTTCAGGCACAAGTTCTTGAACTATTAACGCAATTACAAAAAAAGCTGGATTTAACGGTTCTATTTATCACCCATGACCTGCGAGTTGCTGCACAAATTTGTGATCATATTATTGTAATGAAATCAGGAAAAATCGTCGAGCAAGGTATCGCATCACAAGTCTTTCTAAATCCGACAGCATCTTATACCAAAGATCTACTTGATGCGGTTCCTGGTAAAGGATGGAATCCACATCGATTAATTGATATGTCTCCCGCTATTCATATTTAAGGAGTGAATATAATGACAACACTTAGTCCACAAATTGATCATGTTGTAATCACCGTATCAGATCAGCTCGATCAAGCAAATTATCAATATCAAAAACTGGGATTCACAACAACCCCTAGAGGACACCATTCACTAGGAACAAGTAACAATTTAGCGATATTTACGACCACATATCTTGAGCTTTTAGGTTTTGAACCTCAAAATGCGGGTAAAGTAGATAAAAGTTGGTGTTTTGATGACGGGCTAACTGGGTTGGTTTTCAAAACCAAAGATGCCAACAAACTTTATCAACAACTTGTTAGCCAAGGTATAAAAGTTGAGGGTGACGGTCCAAAATCCTTTTTTAGACCTGTCGAATTAAATGATGGCACTAAACCAGAGGCGCGTTTTAAAACCGTCAGATTAGACCCTTCCTATACACCAAATGGACAGATCTTTTTTTGCGACCAACTGACCCCGGAACTCGTTTGGCGTAAAGAGTGGCAAACGCACCCAAATGGTGTAATAAATATTAATCAAGTCATTATTGAAGCTCAAAAACCCCGTTCCTCAATTAACTTGCTTGAAAAAACTTTCCCTTCAGCAAACATTATCGAAATTGACGGAGGCGTACGTCTAAAAGCTGAAGATAAATTTATTGATTACCTTACACCAAATGCAATACAGCATCTTTTTGGCTCGTCAGTAAGTAAAGCGAATAACGACCAAGATCGTAAAGTTGCTTTAGGCTTCACAACAAAATCATTAGCGCAAACCCAACAAGCACTAGAAAAAGGAAAAATTAAATACAATTTACAAAATGATACGATTATCGTACCTGCCAGTGAAACATATGGTGTAGTTATGATTTTTAGCCAATTATAAATAGGAACGATAAGTATGAGTACAATTTTATTTATAGGTAGTGGCCATATGTCTGAAGCGATTATTAGCGCTTTAATAAATAATAAAACATATGAGCCCCAAAATATATTAGTGAACGATATTGTTAAATCTCGCTTAGACTATTTACATTCAACTTATGGTGTTACCCCAACTGGCAAAATCGTCAATGCAGATATTATTGTATTGGGGGTTCGACCTCAAGATGCATGGCGTAACATTGTTCAACAATTGGATGTTAAAGAGACTATTATCATTTCAATCATTGCTGGAGTAACAATTGCCCAAATAAAACAATCCTTAAAAGTTGATCTTCCTGTTATTAGAACAATTCCAAATACACTTACCGATACAGGTTTTGGTTATTCAGGTATTGCTACCGACGAGAATGATCAGGCTGTTGCAAAACAAAAATCCGTCACCCAATTCTTCAAAAGTTTTGGTAAACTTGAATATATTGACGAATCACTGCTTGATATTTTTACTGGCTATGCCGTTGCAGGACCGAATTATATTTATTATTTTTATGAATCGTTAGTTGATGCTGGAGTTTTAGTTGGATTGCCCCGAGATATGGCCAAACGCATTGCAATTGAAAATTTACACGGCGCAGCCTCAATGCTTCAATTAAGTCAAAAACATCCAAGGCAATTGCTTGATATTAATAACTCGCCAGCCGGAGTTGGAATGCATAGTTTGTATGAACTAAATAATAGTGATTTTGCCGCAGGGTTACAACGAAGCGTGAAAGCTGGAGTCATTCGAACTATTGAGCTGGGAAAAAGCAGTAAAATTGAGTAAAAGCAATAGTTGAGGAACGTAAAAAAACCTCGTTCCTCAAACTTTTTATTGCCTATTGAGTTTTATGAGATGTCTTTTGCTATATATTTTTGAGTATTATTATTAATTAATAAAAATAGCCCAACTAATGTACCCAGTAAAAATAGTCCTACAACATAAATTGCCGGCGCCATTTTACTCACAAAATCACTAAAAAATGAGATTAGTAATGGCGTTAAACCACCCGCAATGGCATACGCCATATTAAAGGAGAACGACACACCGCTATAACGAACCGAAGTTGGAAAAACTTTCACCATAAAATAAGCAAACGATCCAACAATACCGACGCTAAAGCCCGCTAGCGGATAGGTAATAAATAGTAGCTGAGCATTATCTAATGAGCCAAAAAAGATCGCTATCATCACTGCGGCAATAATACAACCAATTAAAAGCACTTTAGCCAGCGCAAATTTGTCCATCATCATGCCATAAAAAGTACAACTAATAATCAACCCGATAATGGCTAATATATTACCTTGTAACGCTTCTATAGCCGAATAGCCAAACTGTTTTTGTAATAAAATTGGGGTCATGAGCATTATCACCATAATGCCTGCTGATAACACCCAAGTAAGTAACATTGATAGTATGGTTTGCGGCAGATATTGGGTTAAGACAGTGACTACCGGTAATTTTTGGGATTGTTCTTGCTGTTTACGTTTTTGGATCTCAAGAAAAATTGGGGTCTCTTTCAACCAACGACGTAAATACATCGCAATTAAGCCAAAAATACCGCCGATAATAAAGGGTATACGCCACCCCCAATCAACCATTTGTGCTGGAGATAAGCTTTTATTCATGACGGTTGAAACTAACGATCCAAGTAAAATACCTAAACTTAATCCGCTGGTTAAAATGCCACAGGCTAAACCGATTTTATTTCTGGGAACATGCTCAGCCACAAATGTCCATGCGCCTGGCACTTCGCCGCCAACGGCTAAACCCTGACAAAGCCGCATGAGTAAGAGTAATATCGGCGCAAAAATACCAATACTGGCATAAGTGGGTAAACAACCAATAAACAAGGTGGGTAGTGCCATAAGCAAAATACTGAGTGTAAACATTCTTTTGCGACCAAACAGATCACCAAAATGCGCCATAACAATGCCACCAAACGGGCGAATCAGATAGCCAGCGGCAAAAATACCAAAGGTTTGTACTTGACTTAGCCATTGCGGCATATCTTGCGGAAAAAACAGATGACTAATGGTGATAGAAAAAAAGACAAAAATGATAAAATCATAAAATTCTAAAGCCCCACCCAGAGCAGAAAGCGCAAGCGTTTTATAGTCTTGATTATTGAGTTTGCGCAATGGAGCGTGTGAAACAAAGTCTGACATAGTAATCCTTGCAAATTATTGTTTACAAACAGTCGGTTATGCTGCCTTACTATACCCGAACGTCTTTTTATTGTGAAGAAATTATCATTTGAAACCTGTTTTATTAATGACATAATAGTGACATCAGTTATCATATCAACTAATTAAATCAATTAAATGTAGAATTGGATTGAAACTAGCACAAATGATTAATAAACGGTCATTCATCCAATCTATAATAATTTCTCATTATTAAATGGAGAGTTGAAAATGGCTATAAAACGTATTTCTCGCGGCAAATTTAACCGTATGCAACAATTATCAAACCAAGATGGTGTGATTGCCGCTTTAGCTATCGACCAACGCGGCTCAATGGTCAAAATGATGGAAGCCGCAGTCGGTAAAGATCGTTATCACGTTGATATGGTCTATGAATTTAAGGAGCTGGTTTCTCAAGAATTGACGAAATATGTCAGTGCAATTTTACTTGATGAGCAATACGGTTATAAAGGCATGGCAGCCAAAAATGAGAATGCCGGATTAATCATGTCGTATGAAAAAACAGGCTATGATGCCAATATGCCGGGACGTTTACCCGATATTTTGCCCGAAGACTCACTCCAACGCCTTATCAAAAAAGGGGCCGATGCTGCAAAAGTATTGGTTTACTACAATCCCGATGATCCACAAGATATTTTAGATAAAAAGCATGCATTTTTAGAGCGCTTAGGCAACGAAGCAAGAGCAGCCGATATTCCTGTTTTTGTTGAGCCAATTGTCTATGACAATCAAATCACCGATGATAAGAGCCCCGAATTTGCCAAAATTAAACCACAAAAAGTGATTAAAACTATTGAAGAATTTACTAAAGATCACTATTACATCGATGTGTTAAAAGTTGAAGTACCGGTACTTTTCAAAAATGTCGAAGGCTTTAATGATAATAACGTTGTGGTTTATTCCCAAAAAGAAGCAGCAGACTATTTTAAACAAGCAAGCGATGCCGCTACTCGTCCTTTCATCTATTTAAGTGCCGGCGTACCGACGAAGACTTTCCATGAAGAACTAATTTTTGCCGGTGAACACGGCGCAAAATATAGTGGTATTTTAGGTGGTCGAGCTACATGGTTTGAAGGTGTTGCCGCTTATGCTAAAGGTGGTAAAGATGAGCTAAAACGTTGGTTAGATAAAACCGGACGTGAAAATGTTGAACACCTCAATAAAATTTTAAAACAATATGCTACCCCTTGGTATGATATCTACGGTGGTAAAGATAATATCGAAGTAATCGATATTAAATTGGGTAATTAAGGACGTTAGATTTTATTATTAATGGATTAAAAAAAAGAGTACAAGTTTTCTTCCTATTTTGCTTGTACTCTTTCCCCCGCAGGAATCGAATGCAATCTGCAATAACGACAATCTTAAATAGCTCTATCAAAAAATAGCTCCACGCCGCTATCTGCCGCCATAGATAAAAGATAGGCTTTTATTTTCGGTGGAAAAGTTAACCCTTTCACGCAGGTTAAATTACGTAGCACCGGAAATAAGCAAATATCATCTAACGATAGTTCGCCATTACACGCATTTTGCGAAACAATAACAGCGTCAAACTGGTTTAAAATTTCACTCACCGCTAAAATTAATTTTTCACTTTGAGCTAAACACTCGTCGATAGAACCAATTTTTGCCACTTTACTGTTAATAAAATAATCAATCGCACTTTGGGTGGCAAATTCCGCTAACCCTAGCTTGATATAACGAGGGATTTCAAGCTTATAATCATATTGCTGTAGCTGTTTAATCAAGTCGGCTATTTGAGGAGATTTAGCGCCGGTTAAAATAGGCTGACCATAGTTATTATCAATATATTCGACGATATCTAAACTTTCTGGCATATAACTACCATCCGCTTTTTGCAAAATCGGCGCCATTTTTTTGCCAATCATCTTTTCGGGCGTTTTAAAATCATCACTCAGCAAAACATGTTGCTCAACGGGTATATGTTTTAAACCAAATATCATTCTTGCTCTTACACAAAATGGACAGTGCTCATAGATATACAGTTTCATTTTCGTCTCCTTAAGGCATCTATACCCCAAAACAATAAAGCTAAGGCTACAAACATGAGGAAAACGATACCGGCAGCAAGCAAAGCTTTGGGATAACCAATGCGAGTAACATTGATAAATGGATAGGGGTATCGATTAGTATAATAACCACGCACAAAAATATAAACCCCATAAGCCAACAACGAAAGCGCTGAACCCATTACGACCTTAAAATTGATACGCCTAAATGGCCCCCAAATCAGCCAGGTCAGTACAGCCAGAGCAGGCGCAATAACATGTAAACTTTCATTGGCAAACCGAGCGATGCTGTTTGGAGGTATATGGATCTTTCGTAAAACTAAATTATAAACAATAGCCGTAATGACTACACCAATTAAGCCATTTAGCCGAATCACCTTAAAACCATATCGATCACATTGAGGATTTAAGCTTAAAAATATGCAACTTACCGCTAACAGAATATTTGAAAGCACAGTAAAAAAACTGAAATAATATTCAAGGCGCCCTAATGGTGATTTTGGTTGCCAAGGGCGAAGTTGGATATGCCAATAGGTATAGGTCTCAATACCAATTACAAAAAAAATATATAACGCAATAAGACAATAGATATTTCGTTTCAACATGATCATAAAGTGAACAGCCCAAATTTTGGCAGGAAGTATATATCAGAAAATAAAAAAAATACAAAACAATGTATAAATTAAAATCCTTTTAGCAACGTTTGACAAGAAGTTTCAGAAATACCCTATGTTTAAGTATAAAAATAGGTAAATTTATAGCAATTTAAACTCAATTGAATGAGCTTCGTCTAATCTTATCGCCGAAACTGCAACTTGACTCTTGTTGGTATATAATAGTTGCAATACGTGTCATAAAGAGCAGGCTTTTTATGTCTGAAAAAGATATACCACCACAAAATAAAATGTTAATTGAACAATTTTTAGACTCAATTTGGTTAGAACGCAATTTAGCCGAAAATACGGTTGAATCTTACCGACACGATCTATTTGCATTAAGCCAATCGCTACAACAGCAACAAGTTAATTTTGTCAACGCACAAACGCATAACTTGCAAGAATTTTTGATGTCGAGAGTCAATGCCGGTTACCAAGCCAGTAGTTCAGCCCGGTTACTGAGCGCAACTAAGCGCTTTTTTCAGTACTTATATCAAGAAAATTATCGCACTGACGATCCGTCAGCGGTTTTATCCGCGCCCAAACTACCGAAAAAGCTCCCGAAAGATCTCACTGAATCACAAGTTGATGCTTTACTTCAATCGCCTAGTATAGACGATCCAATCGAATTACGTGATAAAGCCATGTTAGAAGTGCTTTATGCAACAGGTTTGCGGGTTTCTGAATTAGTTAATTTAGAAATCAGTGATATTAGCCTTCGGCAAGGAGTGATAAGAGTTATCGGTAAAGGCAATAAAGAACGGCTAGTCCCGTTAGGGGAAGAAGCAGTCTACTGGCTTGAATACTACTTTAAATATGCCCGTAATGATCTGTTAAAAACCGGGCCAATTGATATCCTGTTTCCCAGTCGATTGGGCAAAAAAATGACACGACAGACGTTCTGGCATCGGATAAAATATTATGCCATACTAACCGGGATTAATATTGACTCGCTATCTCCCCATGTACTACGGCATGCGTTTGCAACACATTTGCTTAATCATGGCGCCGATTTGCGTGTTGTACAAATGTTACTTGGACATAGTAGTTTATCCACCACGCAAATTTATACACACGTGGCAACAGAGAGATTAAAACAGTTACACACTAAACATCATCCTCGAGCATAAAAGTTCAAAAAATAAGGGTAATTGAATGAAAAAATTAGTTTTAGCTTTAGCATTAATTTCAACCTCTGCGCTTGCAAGCAATAGTGATATTTTAAAAAGCTTCGAAAAACTGGGGTACAATTCCAATACAATAAAAATTAATAATTCGCCGATAAAAGGCTTAAAAGCGGTTACCACAGATGACGGAATATTTTATGTTACTGCTGATGGGAAATATCTAACACAAGGTCCTTTTTATAACGTTGAAGGTGATGAACCGGAAAATATTGCCAATAAAGATAATTTAAATGCAATTAAAAAAATTGAAAAAGATGCAATCGTTTATCAAGCTAAAAATGAAAAGTATGTCATTTGGGTTTTCACTGATTATACATGCCATTACTGTAAATTACTCCACGAAAATATTGATCAATATTTAGATGCGGGCATTTCTGTTCACTACTTTGCCTTCCCACGAAGCGGTGTTAATAGTGAAGCAGGAAAAAATATGCAGTCAATTTGGAGTGTAGCTGATCGTAAAGCAGCCTTTGACGATGCTTACAAAGGCAAAAAAATCTCACCAGCAACAAGCATGGTACCTTACGTCACCCAACAATTTGATGTGGGTAGAAGTTTAGGTATTTCTGGTACGCCAGCCATTGTTTTGCCTGACGGACAACTTGTTTCGGGTTATGTACCGGCCGATAAGTTAATTGAAATTTTAGATAAAAAAAATCCTTAAAACATTTTGATTAATTAATAATTTAGCACCAATTTAATATCCATGTTAGCGCCAATGCGCTAACATTTACATTATGAGAAAAAATAGACTATTACATCGTCCGTTACCGCAATCGCTCCCGGAATTACCGAAAGATATTCCGCAACTATTGCAGCGAATTTATGCACTACGAGGCGTAAAATCAATAAAAGAACTTGACTATACCACACGCAATTTAACCGGTTATGATAATTTAGATGGTATCAATGATGCTGTCGAATTGCTTTATCAAGCAATGAAAAATAATCAACGTGTTATGATTGTCGGTGATTTTGATACAGACGGCGCAACCAGCACCGCTTTAACAGTCAGAGCCCTAAAAAAAATGGGGTGCCAATTTGTTGATTATATTATACCTGATCGTTTTCAAGACGGTTATGGCTTAAGCACCAGTGTGGTTGAGAAAGCCATAGCTCAAAAAGCCGATCTTATTGTGACTGTCGATAATGGGATATCTTCATTCGATGCGGTTGAATTTGCCAAACAATCGAATATTGCGGTTATCATCACCGATCATCACTTATGTCCGGAGCAGTTACCTAATGCTGATGCCATAGTCAATCCGAATTTGCCTGATTGCGCTTTCCCTTCTAAACATTTAGCCGGCGTAGGTGTGGCGTTTTATTTAATGCTGGCTTTACGGGCTAAATTGCGCAAGGAAAACTGGTTTGCTAGCAATAACTTAGAAGAATATAACATTGCCAGCTTACTAGACTTAGTGGCTTTAGGAACGATTGCTGATGTGGTGCAATTAGATCATAACAATCGTATATTAGTACATCAAGGAGTCAATCGGATTCGTTCCGGCTATTGTTGTGCTGGTATCAAAGCATTATTGCAAGTTGCGAAAAAAGAGGCGGCTTGTTTTACCTCTATCGATCTTGCTTACTATATTGCGCCGCGCTTAAATGCCGCAGGAAGAATGGATAATATGTCATTGGGAGTGGAATTATTACTCTGTGATGATTTTGACACCGCCATTAAACAAGCAACCGAACTTGATGCGTTAAATAACGATCGCAAATTAATCGAACAAACAATGCATAAAGAAGCGTTATCGCTTATTGAAAAGATAGAAACACAAAAAGCGGCAATTCCTAGTGCATTAGTTGTTCATCATCCACAATGGCATCAAGGGATTATTGGGATATTATCGGCTCGGTTGAAAGAGAAATATTATCGGCCAGTGATTTCATTTGCTTCAACACAAGACGGTCTATTAAAAGGCTCCGGCCGATCGATTACCGGTTTACATTTGCGTGATCTGATTGAACAGTTAGATCAGCTTCATCCTGATCTTTTAGTCAGCTTTGGTGGACACGCTATGGCGGTGGGTTTGTCTATTCGAGAACAAGATTTAGCCCATTTTACCGACAGTTTTGAAGCACTGGTTGATCAAGTATTAAATGATGAACTGCTTGAACAAGTGATTGAAACCGACGGTGAGATAGCCGGTCAAGATTTCAATTATGCTATAGCCAAACAGCTAAAAGATTCCGGCCCATGGGGAGAAGGCTTTTCCGAACCAATTTTTGACGGTGAGTTTATCGTTCACAGACAGCAGTTATTTGCCGAAAAACATCTTAGATTAGTACTGGAGCCGAAACAAGGTGGACCCATTATTGAAGGGATATATTTCAATGCTGATACAACTAAATGGCCTGATCAATCAATCAAAAATGTAACCATCGTTTATCACTTAGGTGTCGATGAGTTTCGAGGCAATCAAGCTGCAAAATTAATGATAAGGCATTTATGGCCTATCGCATAAGCCATAAAAATCGACTATAATTAACGAAACTACTTCAAAAAACCTATTTAACCAAACTGGTAACAAAACCATTATTTTTTACTACAATTTATACAAAGTTAAGGACTAAAAATGCATATTCATATTCTTGGTATCTGTGGCACATTTATGGGAGGAATTGCATTAATAGCCCGCTCACTAGGTCACAAAGTCACCGGTTCAGACAAAAATGTTTACCCGCCGATGAGCACCTTGTTACAACGAGAAAATGTCGAAATCATTGAAGGCGACGATCCAGCGCAATTAAATCCTACACCGGATTTAGTTATCATTGGTAACGCATTATCACGGGGTAATCCTTGTGTGGAATACATTTTAGATAATAACATTCCTTATATCTCAGCACCGCAATGGTTGCATGACAATGTATTAAAAGATCGCTGGGTGATTGCGGTTGCCGGTACTCATGGTAAAACTACTACTGCCAGCATGGTAAACTGGATCTTAGAACAACAAGGCTTTAAGCAAGGCTTTGTTATTGGTGGCGTACCTGGAAACTTTGACATATCAGCCAGATTAGGCGAAGGAAATTTCTTTGTTATTGAAGCTGACGAGTATGACTGTTCGTTCTTTGATAAACGCTCCAAATTCATGCACTATTGCCCGAAAACGCTAATAATGAACAATTTAGAATTTGACCACGCTGACATATTTGATGATCTCAGCTCAATTCAAAAACAGTTTCATCACTTAGTGCGCTTAGTGCCAAGTAAAGGTCTGATTATTGCACCTCAAGAAGATGTCAATCTTAAACAGGTGTTAGCCAAAGGTTGTTGGAGTGATCAAATTTTTACTGAATCGGAAACAGGTTGGTTAGCCCAACGAATGAATAACGATGCCAGCCACTTTGCGGTCTACTTTAATGGTAATAAAGTAGGCGAAGTTCGATACTCTTTAGTTGGTGAACATAATATGCACAACGCCATAATGGCTATTGCCGCTGCCAACAATGTCGGGGTTAAAGCTGAAGATGCTTGTCAGGCATTAGGCTCATTTATCAATGCCAAACGACGTTTAGAGTTATATGGTCAAGTGAATAATATTGAAATTTATGACGACTTTGCGCATCATCCAACCGCAATTTTAGCGACGTTAGAAGCATTACGCAGTAAAATTGGTGCTAATCGCCGAATTTTAGCCGTACTCGAACCACGTTCCAACACCATGAAACTCGGTATATCTAAAGATGAGCTTGCACCGTCGCTTGGGCGGGCTGACGAAGTTTACATGTTCCAACCGGAACAGTTACCTTGGTTGGTTGTTGATGTTGTTGATGCCTGTATTCAACCGGCTTATTGGTCGGGCGATATCGATCTTTTAGTTGAAATGATCACAAAATCCGCAAAACCGACCGACGCCATATTGATTATGAGTAATGGTGGTTTTAATGGTATTCATAAAAAGATTTTAGATAGTCTTGAAAAACAACAAATTAAAAATCAGCAAGACAAACCCTTGTTAATCAAATAGTCGTTTTCACCCTTTCAAAGATATGCCACAGCGTGTGGCATATCGTTACCAACAAGGAGACTGCATGCAATACTTAGTCACCTCGTCTGAAATGCAGCACTATGATGCTCATACTTCGCAAACAATCGGCTTACCTTCACTAGTGTTAATGGAACGAGCGGCATTAGCGGTCGCCAATCAACTTCAAACTGAAGATTTTAACCTAAGCAGAGTTGCGCTCATATGTGGTTATGGTAACAATGGTGGAGACGGCATTGCCGTTGCGCGTTTACTCAAATTACACCATATCGATGTGACAGTCTATTTAGTTGGCTTACCTAATAGTGCATCAGCTCAAACATTACAGCAAATTAAAATCGCTCAGCACTATCAAATCCCTGTCATGACATCGTTACCCGATTCACTTTCGTCCTATACAACGGTTGTCGATGCTATTTTCGGTATCGGTCTTAATCGCAATGTTAGCGGTGAATTTTTGCGGGCAATTGAGCTGATTAATCAAAGTCATGCCGATGTGCTAGCGATTGATATCCCTTCCGGCGTGTGTGCCGACACCGGAAAAATATTAGGTGCGGCGGTAAAAGCGAAACAGACAGTAACCTTTGCCTATTCTAAGCTCGGATTATCCTTCTATCCCGGCCTTGAGTTAGCCGGCAAAGTAACGATTGCCGATATTGGGATTTATGCCGACAAACCGGCTTCGCATTATACTTTCGAGCAAGATGATCTCGATAAATTATTACCGGTACGAGCAAATGACTCCCATAAAGGCTCTTATGGTAAAGTATTGACAATCGCCGGTTCGCAAAACATGTCCGGTGCCGCTTACTTATCGGCTAAAGCCGCCTATCGAGCCGGCGCCGGGTTAGTACGTATTTACACACCAATTTGTAATAGCACTATTTTATTATCCCAACTCCCCGAAGCATTATTATCGCCTTTTACACCAAATCACGTTAATTTTACTGAACTTGAAACATGGATAAATTGGGCATCGGTAATTGTTATCGGCCCCGGTATGGGGGTATCAGATGATAGTCATCAGATTTTATCTTACGTGCTTAACCATGCGACCGTGCCAATTATTATTGATGCTGACGGACTTAATGTGTTATCGCAAGATTTGTCATTACTTAAGCAAGCCAAATCGCCCATTATCCTTACACCACATTTAGGTGAAATGGCCAGCCTAACCAAACGCGCTATCGATGAAATTAAACATAATTTAATCGCAACAGCAAAAACTTTTTCGCAAAAGCACAATGTCATTTGTGTGTTAAAAGATGCTAAGACCGTCGTTGCCCAACCTCACAAACCGACTTATATTAATCAATCGGGTAATAATGGTATGGCAACGGCTGGATCAGGTGATGTGTTAACTGGCATTATAGCCGGACTCATTGCCGGTCATTTACCCGCCGCTCAAGCAGCCCCAGTAAGTGTTTACTTGCACGGTTTGGCTGGTAATAAAGCGGCTGAAAAATTAAATAAATACAGTTTATTAGCTTCTGATATTATCGAAGGTTTAACCCATATACTACCCAATTAATCCCAAAATAACAGGCTCGAAACCCAATGCATTATCTCTATATTGAGGATAACTCATGAATGAAACAACCGAAATGGTTGCCATGTTATGTCGCAGAATAAAAATGGCAAGAATTGAAAAAAATTTATCACAACAAGAACTTGCCCAAAAATCTGAGCTTGGCATAGCAACCATTAAACGCATCGAAAGTGGTGAATCCATTACTTTACATACACTGATTAACGTACTAAAAGGATTGGGCGAGCTTGATCAGCTCAATAATTTACTTGCCTACAATGAACTGATGCATCATACATCAACTGAGCAAGCTAAACGAAAAAGAAAGTTACGTTCAATAAAAAGTGAAAAAGTCGATATGCTGGCCAATAATGATTTTTTACGTTCTAAAGTCAATACCATGCGCTGGAAATATTAACTTTGATCGCTTCAATTCGCCAAATTGTTAGTCGGCGAATTGAAGGATTAACTTATCGCAGTTAACGGCAAATTAACTACAATGAACGGTAATTGCCAGCCCGCCTCGTGATGTTTCACGATATTTAGCGTTCATGTCTTTACCGGTTTCATACATGGTTTCAATCACCTTATCAAGCGACACTTTGGCAACGGTTGTGCGTCTTAAAGCCATACGAGTGGCATTAATTGCTTTAACAGCGGCGATAGCATTACGCTCAATACATGGCACTTGTACTTGCCCGGCAACCGGATCGCAAGTTAAACCTAAATTATGTTCCATGGCAATTTCAGCGGCCATACAAACTTGTTGCGGATTCCCACCTAAAAGCTCAGCAAGCCCAGCGGCAGCCATGGAGCAAGCAACACCAACTTCACCCTGACACCCTACTTCTGCACCCGATATTGAGGCATTTTTTTGATAAAGCTGCCCAATTGCTCCACAAGTTAAAAAGAAACGCATTGAGATATCCGGCGTAACAGGATTAATAAACTTATCATAATAGGCAAGCACCGCAGGAATGATACCACATGCACCATTAGTTGGCGCCGTGACAACCCGCCCACCGGCAGCATTCTCTTCACTCACCGCTAAGGCAAACATATTGACCCAATCAATAATGACCATAGGATCGCTGATAATATTATCTTTGGTGGTCGATAATTGACGGTACAAGGAAAACGCTCGGCGTGGCACTTTAAGCGGGCCGGGTAATAACCCTTCGGTGTTCATGCCACGTTTAATACAATCTAAAATAGTCTGCCCGACACGATGAAAATAGTCTTCAATCTCTTCATAAGAGTGCAATTCCAGCTCGTTTTTCATCATAATACTGGAAATGGATAACGAATTATCTTCACACGATTTTAATAGCTGTGCGGCAGTCGAAAATGGATAAGGCAACAAAACCGGATTTTGCTCTTGCTGACCAAATTGCGCCTCTTCAACAATTTTGCCCCCACCAACAGAGTAGTAAGTTTTTTGAAACAGCAGCTCATCGCCATGATAAGCGCTTAATGTCATACCATTTTCATGTAATGGTAAAAATTTAGAATGAAAAACCATACACTCAGCTAGTGGAAAATCAATTTCATAACGATTGTCATAAATCGATAACCGATTAGTCTGACTAATTTTTTCAATAAATATCGGGATGTTATCAATATTGACGGTATCGGGTTTTTCACCAGCCAGCCCCAGAATAATGGCGATATCGGTCTGATGCCCCTTACCGGTTAGTGATAATGAACCATAAACATCTGCTACAATTTTGGTTACAGACGGCATCAACCCTTGACTTATCAGCTCATCGACAAATGCTTTTCCAGCTCGCATTGGTCCGACTGTATGTGAACTTGACGGCCCAATACCGATTTTAAATATTTCAAATACCGAACTCATATTTTTCCCTTTTCAAAGCCCAATGTAACTGAGCCTTTTTGATAAAAACTTTATAGATTACTCAAACAAATTGGATAACAAACATCTGTGTTAAACGCTTAACAACCACCAGTTAGGACAAAACGCCTCACGCTTAGAATGAAAAATTAGGACTGCTTTATAACACAATTGCTATCAACTTGAAGAATATTTATCCGCCTATTAACCTAAGCGGATTTTTTCTTTAAATGGTCATCATTACTGATAAATTCAAGCTTAAAGCAAATTATAAATAGCTGCTGAAATAGCAATCAAACCCATAATGACAATAAATACATTACTTAATTTGCCACGATACTTAGCTAATGCCGGTAATTTGTTGATCGCATACATTGGCATTAAAAACAGCAGTATCGCTAAAATTGGACCACCCAATGATTCAATTAAACCTAAAATACTCGGATTAAGTGTGGCTGTTCCCCAGGCCGTGATAAACATAAAGCCAATGGCAATTTTATCTAATTTTGCCGGTGAAATTGTCTTATCACAGCTACGCAGTGCTTTATTAATCACGCCATTAAAGCCCTCTTTACCCCCTAAATAGTGCCCTAAAAATGATTTCGCCATTGCAATAAACGCAATTGGGGGACCAATATACTCAATAACAGGTGAATTAAATCGGTTTGCCAAATAAGATAATGTCGAAATATTTTGTGCTTTTGCATCCAACAGCTCAGCAGGAGTTAAGCAAAGTGCACAGCTAAACACAAAAAACATGACCGTTACAACCATCATTATATTACTTGCGGCAATAATTGTAGAGCATTTTGGTTCAGCGTAAACATCGCCATACTCTTTGCGTTTAGCAACGGCTAAAGAAGAGATAATTGGAGAGTGATTAAATGCAAATACCATAACCGGAATAACCAGCCACAGCGTCATTAAAATACTTTGACTGCCGTCACTACCGGCCCCACTTAATGATACGTTAGCAAAAATTTCACCATTCCATTCCGGAATTAAAAATAGCGCTAAAATCATCAATACAGCAATAAAAGGAAACACTAAAATCGACATCACTTTGACAATCAGCTCTTCACCAAAGTGAACAATCGACATTAAAAAAGCGACTAATACAAAAGATAATAACGCCCTTGGTATCGATGCCATGCCTAATTGATGTACCATAAAGCTATCAACAGTATTGGTGATACCAACGCTGTAAACCAATAAAATCGGGTAGATAGCAAAAAAATAAAGCACCGTGATAAAGTTGCCAGCAGTTCGTCCAAATGCCTCTTCAACCACCACCGTGATATCACCTTCAGGATTTTTACCCGATAAAACAAATCTACATAACGCTTGATGAGCATAAAATGTCATCGGAAAGGCAAGGACTAACATCACCAATAGTGGAATCAAGCCCCCGACACCGGCATTTATTGGTAAAAACAGAACGCCAGCCCCGATTGCAGTGCCATACAGACTTAGCATCCATAAGGTATCACTTTTACGCCACTTAGGTAATTTTACCCCATTGGTACCCCCGACAACATCTTTGTTTTCTACAGCATTATCCATATTAAAATTCTCCTATACCTAAAAATTTGGGCGTATGATATCAATTTAACAACGTTACTAAAGTGATCTACATCACACAAATAAATAAAAAATTAAATATAATCAATGGGATAAACATATCTTTTTTGATACCTAGCCAACTTCCTAATTACTAAGGCATCATTTTTGATACGAAATGCATAAAAATCACTATCCTAATTACATAAATCTGTGGGTTGATCTAACCAAACTCTTTTAAACCAATTATGCCACTGCAAAAAAAATAACAATAAAATTACTTTAGTGTTACGTTAGGTACTGCTAAACTAGCTAACATTTTTATTATATTTATAGATAAATTATTTTTTCAGGATAAACGTATGCGAACCAGTAAATATCTTCTTTCTACGTTAAAAGAAACGCCTGCTGATGCTGAAGTCATTAGCCATCAATTAATGTTACGTGCCGGAATGATCCGCAAAGTTGCCTCGGGATTATATACTTGGCTACCGACTGGTTATCGTGTGCTAAAAAAAGTTGAAAACATTGTTCGTGAAGAGATGAATAAAGCCGGTGCGATCGAAGTGCTAATGCCGGTTGTTCAACCTGCCGATATTTGGCAAGAGAGCGGACGCTGGGAACAATATGGTCCGGAATTATTAAGAATTAAAGATCGTGGCGATCGTGATTTTGTCTTAGGTCCAACCCATGAAGAAGTCATTACTGATTTAGTGCGTAATGAAGTGAGTTCATATAAACAATTACCGCTAAATATTTATCAAATTCAAACAAAATTCCGTGATGAAGTTCGCCCAAGATTTGGCGTGATGCGATCACGTGAATTTATTATGAAAGATGCTTATTCGTTCCATACCACTCAAGAATCGCTTCAAGAAACTTATGATGATATGTATAAAGCCTATAGTGCGGTATTTACTCGTGCCGGATTAAACTTTAGAGCGGTGCGAGCGGATACAGGCTCAATTGGTGGTAACTGGTCACACGAATTTCAGGTATTAGCTGACAGCGGCGAGGATGATATTGTTTTTTCAACCGAATCGGATTACGCTGCCAATATTGAAATGGCACAAGCATTAGCACCAACGCAAACTCGCCTTGCGCCAACAAGCGCCATGACATTAGTTGATACGCCTAATGCCAAAACTATTGAGGAATTAGTCGAACAATTTGAATTACCGATTGAAAAAACGGTTAAAACACTCATGGTTAAAGCAAGTAAAGAGAGTGGGCACCAGCTAGTTGCACTATTAGTCCGTGGTGACCATAGTTTAAATGAGATTAAAGCAGAAAAGATTGATATTGTGGCATCTCCTCTTGAATTTGCGACCGAAGAAGAGATACGGGCAATTGTTAAAGCTGGACCAGGATCATTGGGACCAATTAATCTCAATATGCCAATCATTATTGACCGTGATGTGGCTGTAATGAGTGATTTTAGTGCGGGCGCCAATATCGATCATAAGCACTACTTTAATATCAACTGGGAACGTGATTGCCCGCTTCCTCGCATCGAAGATATTCGTAATGTTGTTGAAGGAGATATCAGCCCGGATGGTAAAGGCACGCTACAAATAAAACGAGGTATCGAAGTTGGGCATATTTTCCAACTGGGTACTAAGTACTCACAAGCAATGAAAGCCACTGTACAAGGTGAAGATGGTCAAAATCATGTGATGATCATGGGCTGTTATGGTATTGGTGTAAGCCGTATTGTTGCTGCTGCCATTGAGCAGTGTCATGATGAACGTGGGATTGTATGGCCGGAAGCAATTGCGCCTTTCAGTGTTGTGATTATACCTATGAACATGCATAAATCAGAAAAAGTACAAGCAACGGCTGAAAAGCTCTATACCGACTTGCAAGCTGCTGGCATAGAAGTACTATTTGATGATCGTAAAGAGCGCCCGGGCGTTATGTTTGCTGATGCTGAGCTTATCGGTATTCCACACACCATTGTCATTGGCGAAAGAAACTTAGATAACGGCGAAGTTGAATATAAACATCGTGCCGGTGGTGATAAAACGCTGGTAAAAGTTGAAGATATCCTTAGCTTTATCCAAAAACGCCGTCAGTCAATTTAACACTGAATCAATTATCGAAGATGAATTATAAAACACAACATCTAATAGCAAACTATCCAAGCATGCTAAAACAATTGGTGATGCTATTATTGTTGTGTTATTTAATTTTGATTACCGCCGGTTGCCAGTTGCCGAATAAAAACCAGCTGGAACTACCCGGCAATTTTCATAAAATTTCTGATGATGTTTATCGCGCCGAACAACCAACAACGAAACAGCTACAGAATCTTAATGAGCTGGGCTTTAAAACTATCATTAATTTACGATTATTGCACAGCGATCGTGGTAGATTAACCGATACTAACCTCTCTGAGGTTTGGGTTAGAATGCGAGCCGGAGATATCAATGATGAAAACATGATTGAAGTGCTGACCGCTATTGCCAAATCCCCTAAACCGATTCTCATCCATTGTTGGCATGGTAGCGATCGCACCGGTGTAGTCAGTGCGATGTACCGTTTGGTTTTTCAAAACTGGACAAAAGAGCAAGCAATAAACGAATTGATGCAACCGGAATTGGGTTATCACAAAAAAGTATACCCCAATATCATACAATATCTGAAACAAGTGGATATTGAAAAAATCCGTGCAGTCGTATTTCAATAATTCATTTTAGGTATAAAAAACCGTTCAAGTTCGCCTCAATACGCATTTTATGCTTTTTTAGGAAAGGTTATTAAAATTCAGTGTGGTATTGTCTTTTTTTTCAGCTAAAATAACTGCCTATCACTCCTATGATTATGGTTGAAAAGAATGTTAAAGAAAGCAATCGCATTAGTTTTATCAAGTACATTATTATTACAAAATAGCGCTGTCGTCTACGCGAATAACATCTCCCTACCGGATATCGGCACCGCTGCCGCTTCGACCTTAAGTATTGGTCAAGAACTGGAAATGGGCGATTACTACATGCGAATGCTTCGAGCCAGTGCGCCAATCATTAACGATCCGGTTTTGAACCAATATATTAATGAGATTGGTAAAAAGTTAGTGTCAAAATCTGAATCCGTGCAAACCCCTTTCCATTTTTACATTATGCGAAGCGATGTGCTAAATGCTTTCGCCTTTTTTGGTGGAAATGTGGTGATTCATTCTAAACTTATATTAGATACCGATAACGAAAGCCAACTCGCCTCCGTTATGGCGCACGAAATTGGCCATGTTACTCAACGCCATTTGGCAAGAGCAATGGAAGCACAGAATCGTAATAGCCCTTATGTCTGGGGAGCTACGTTAGGCTCGTTATTGCTTACTTTAGCCAATCCTGAAGCTGGCATGGCAGCCATGACCGGCACGATGGCAGGATCGCAACAAAGCATGATAAGCTTTACTCAATCAAATGAACAAGAGGCCGATCGTGTCGGGCTTAGAACATTAGTGAAAGCGGGTTTTGATCCTAACGCTTCATCTGAATTTTTACAAAAACTCGCCGATCAAAGCCGTTTTACCACTAAACCGCCAGAAATTTTATTGACTCACCCCTTACCCAATAGCCGTTTAAGCGATGTTCGCAGCCGTTCCTTACAGTACGGTAAAAAAAATGTCTCCTCGTCAATAGACTACTATTTAGCCAAAGCACGACTTGCTATTCTTTATAACTCAAGAAATAAAAACATTGCTAAACTCTTGATTGAAGATTACAAAAAACTCAATACGCCACAAAGTAAAGTAGCCATTATCTATGCCAATGCGCTGGTTGATAATCATAATGGCAATAATCAGAAAGCTAAAGAGCAACTACAACCATTATTAGATAATGATCCAAACAATATCTGGTATATCGATTTAATGACCGATATTGATTTGGCAATGAATAATGGCAGCAGCGCTATTACTCGCCTGCAAGCGGCACTGAAACATTCACCGAATAACGTGGCATTAAAGCTTAACCTTGCAAATGCCTATATTAAAACGAAAAACTATCAGCAAGCTGCCAGTTTGTTACATCGTTATACCTTTGATAACAGTGATGATCAAAACGGCTGGGAATTACTGGTACAAGCTTACGGTGGCTTAAATTCACGCGCGCAAGAGATGAGCGCTCAAGCTGAAGTACAAGCGTTAGACGGTGATTTTGAGGGGGCAATTAATATCTTGCAAAATGCCAAACGTCAAACCAAAAACAATCAGACTTTAATTTCAAAGATTGATGCAAGAATTAATCAAATACAAAAACTACAAAAACGCTATGCGCCTTATCGAAGATAACAAGTAGCAAAACATCTCCAGACGACATTCACGATGAGTCTGGAGAATAAAATCACACTATTTTTGGTTTAAATGATCGACATTATTGAAGAATTTAACTGAAAATTGACCTTCTGTCTGATCATCTGATTGCTGATAGTTCACCACGCTAACACTGGTATTTAACATTCGTGGGAAGTAATCCTCGTCACGATGCAACCGCCAGTCACCGCCATTTAGAACGCAAAGCAATAAGCGCAATACCGTGCCATGCGAAACCACAAGAATGTTACCATTTTGTTCGGGTGCATTTTGCACAATGGTGGTTAATGCGTTTTTCATTCGGGATAGCACTTCAAGGTAGTTTTCACCTTGATTGACACTTGCATCAAAATTAGCCGGATCGGTTAAATAAGTATTAAATTCCGGGACTTCTTTTTTCAGCATAGGAACATGCTGACCTTCCCAGGTACCAAAATCCATTTCCCGAAGATCGGCAAGTTCAAATGTTGGTATCACATTATCATTTTCATGAATAATATAATCTCGAGTTTCCATTGCTCGTTGCTGAGGGCTGGAATACGCCTGCATAAAAGGCACATTTTTTAAATGCTGTCCGGTCACTTTAGCCCCTAAAATACCGTCTTGTGTTAAAGGAGAATTTTGCGATCCTTGCATCTGATCTTTAATATTCCATTCAGTTTGACCGTGTCTTATTAGATATAAATTTAGATCTTTCATTCGTGCTTACTACCTTTTAATTTTATGATTTTGACTGTTGATGTTTATCTTTTCTCAGCAATGCCAAACAAGTTTGCAAAGTCTCATCCATCGGCGCTTGTAGTTGCATTGGCTCTAAGCTTTTGGGATGAATAAATTTTACATTGGCAGCGTGTAAAAATAATCGTTTCAACTCGGTTTTATTTAATAATGCATCAAATTGATGACAACCATACCTGTCATCAAAAGCAATCGGGTGTCCGGTATATTGAGTATGCACCCGAATTTGATGCGTTCGCCCTGTGACAGGACTTGCTTTTATCAATGTGGCACATTCAAACCGCTCTTCAACTTTAAAGCGTGTTTCTGAAGGTTTACCATTTTTATCGACTTTAACCACACGTTCACCACTTTTAAGCACATTTTTAAGCAACGGCGCTTGCACGACTTTGCATTCAGAAGGCCAACTGCCTTTGACTAAAGCAAGATAGTTTTTGGTCATCTGTTTTAATCGGAGTTGTTCATGCAGTGCTTTTAAAGCTGAACGTTTTTTAGCAATTAACAGCACACCCGAGGTTTCACGGTCGATACGGTGAACTAATTCAAGAAACTTTGCTTCTGGTCTTAACGCACGTAATCCCTCAATAACGCCAAAACTTAGCCCACTACCGCCGTGCACCGCTATGCCGGAAGGTTTGTTAATGGCCAAAATGACCTCATCTTCATAAATAATCGCTTTTTCTAAATCAGCCACTTTGTTGAGCTTAGTTGATATTTCCGGCGCGGGCTTTTCTGACACACGAATAGGCGGAATACGAATTTCATCCCCGATATTTAACTTATATTCGGGTTTTATACGTTTTTTGTTAACCCGCACTTCCCCCTTTCTCAATATGCGATAAATCATACTTTTTGGGACACCTTTTAAATGTGTGATCAAAAAGTTATCGATACGTTGAGTCGCATTTTCTTCAGATATCGTCACAAAAGTAACGTTTAATTTTTTTTGTGGGGCGTTTGTATGCATATAGGTGATAACTCGTTGATAATTGCTTCCCAATAATAATCCAGACTTTGAAAATGATTATTTAATATATTCATTTTTTGTTCAAAATCATCAAAATAGTGTGCTCTATTTTTTTTATCATTTTTCCAATTATTTAAAAATAATTCATAATAATAAATAGAGAATAGAAATTGAAATAATCCAACATTTAATATAATTTTTTTCTTATTTGAAGGAAAAAATAAATAAACGTGATGATTAGTAATATTATATATTATCTTTCCATTTTCACTATCATCTAAAATTAATTCATTATTATTGAGATAGTTAGTTTCTTTTGTAAATTTAAAATCTAATTCTGTGGAGTTGGGTAAACCGATATTAAATAGTATTTCTGCATCTTCAATATTTAAACTATCTCTTAAATCATTGTTATCGTTTTTTATAATTAAATTATCTTGAAAAAATAATTTGATTTGCGCTAGTTGATTTGTCATTCTTCTTCCATTATTACTAGGGAAAACCGGTTTTTTGCAAATATTAAATTTTCAATATCTGCTTAAACTATTTAAGTTTCTTTTGTTAAAACCGGATAGTCATAACTTTGATTAATTAGAGATGATGAGTCCACTATCAATGAGTAAAAGTCGTTTTACATTATTGAAAAATCCTCTACACTACCGCTAACTTAATAATAGAACATTTTCCAATACACTCACTGATGAATGATTATAACGGAATACGGGAGAATAAAATAGTATGTTAGCATTGCTCAATCAATACTCACGTGGAAGAATAGCATGGGCGCTATTATTTTTATCTACAGCTGTTTTTGAAATAACCGCACTCTATTTTCAACACGGTTTAGGGCTAGCCCCTTGTACGCTTTGTATTTATCAACGATGTGCAATTTACGGCATCATGTTAGGCAGTATTTTCGGATTAATTGCACCCCAAAAGCTAATTTATCGCCTATTGGGTATTGCAATTTGGTTATATAGTGCCTATAAAGGTTTGAACTTAGCCATGTATCACGCCCATTTACAATTTGAACCCAATTTAACCGATAGCTGTGCTATAAACGTTCAATTTCCAAGCTGGCTACCATTAAATCAATGGTTTCCAAGCATGTTTAATGCTTACGGTAGCTGCGCTGAAAAAATATGGTCATTTTTAACCATTGAAATGTCACAATGGATGATTATCATTTTTGCCTGCTATATTATTGTCGGTTTCATTGTCCTGTTTTCCCAAATTTTCCCAACAGCCAAAAGCTCGACGTGGCATAAATAATATTAGACTGGCACTTTTTGCCGAGTTTGTTAGAATGTGTGACAATTTTATTTTACAAATTGTCACACACAAATGCTTTTGGAATATCATCCGCCTACTGATCCGTGGCTTTCAATTCTATATCAAGATGATCATATTGTGGTTGTTAATAAGCAATCTGGTCTGCTATCTGTTTCGGGTAATAAGCCTCAATTTATTGACAGTATTATTCATCGTCTACAACAAAAATACAGTTATGTTGAATCGGTACATCGTTTAGATATGGCAACCAGCGGTATTATGGTCGCTGCGCTATCTAAACTTGCCGATCGTGAAATTAAGAAACAATTTAGAGAACGGATTCCGAAAAAAACTTATATCGCTGTTGTACATGGGCATATTGAACAAGATTGTGGCCAAGTTGAACTGCCTTTGATTTGTGATTGGCCTAATCGTCCACGGCAAATGGTTGATATGCAAAACGGTAAACATGCATTAACCGAGTATCAAGTCGTTGCACGCAATAGTGACAACACCACACGGGTTGAGTTATACCCGTTTACTGGTCGTTCGCATCAATTACGGGTACATATGCAAGCTATCGGACACCCAATTTTAGGCGATAAATTTTATGCGCACCCGCAAGCTTTTGCGATGTCGAAAAGATTGCTATTACACGCACAATCACTCACGATTAATCACCCTAAAACCGGGGAAAGCATGACATTTACTTGTGAACCGGAATTTTAAACCGCTAGGTAATCAGTAACCGTTTAACTTACTGACTAAAATAGCCTAAACAACATCAATCAATTAAGGAGCAACAAAATGCAACAAATTGTTTTAGCAACCAATAATCAAGGTAAGGTCAATGAGTTACAAACGCTATTAGCCGACGCCGGTTTTAATATTGTTGCGCAAAAACAGTTCAATGTTCCGGACGCTGAAGAAACAGGCTTAACCTTTGTTGAAAATGCTATTTTAAAAGCTCGTCATACTGCAAAATTAACCGGTTTACCCGCCATTGCTGACGACTCAGGATTAGTTGTTCAAGCGCTTAATGGCGCTCCCGGGATCTATTCGGCTCGTTATGCCGGTGAGCATGGCAACGACCAGAGTAATAATGAAAAATTACTCAATGCATTAAAAAATGTCCCGCCGGAAAATCGGCAAGCTTACTTTTATTGTGCGCTGGTATATTTGCAACATGAAAACGACCCAACGCCAATTATCTGTTTAGGTAAATGGGATGGTGTTATCTTAAATGAATTAAAAGGCGAAGGTGGTTTTGGTTACGATCCGCTGTTTTATATACCGCAACTCAATTGCACAGCGGCGGAGTTAACCAAAGATCACAAAAGCCAGATATCACACCGTGGATTAGCGCTTAAGCAGTTAATTGCCCAAATTAAAGCTAAGCACTAAAGCATAATGTTTTGCATGATTGTTTATACACAAAATTGCACAACAAGAAGTAAAAAGTATATACTTAAGGCAACAAATATGCTGGAGTTGTTATCATGATTTTAATGATAGTAAGTGGTCGTTCAGGTTCCGGAAAATCGATTGCGTTACGTGCATTAGAGGATATGGGGTTTTATTGTGTCGATAATATCCCGCTTGCACTATTACCACAATTAGCCGATTCATTAAAAAACAACAATACCCCTGTTGCCGTTAGTATTGATATCCGAAATTTACCCGCCAATTTTGACTTTAATCACGATGTATTACAGCGTTTACCGGCATCGGTAACCCCCGAAATTATCTTTTTCGATTGCAGTCGAAACACCCTTATTCGCCGTTACAGTGAAACAAGGCGCATTCACCCTTTAACCAATCAAAAATATTCGTTAGAAGAAGCTATCGACCTTGAAGAAAAATTTCTGGAGCCATTAAAATCGCACGCTAGCTTAGTGATTAATACCGATAATCTTTCGGTACATGAGCTATCAAGTATTTTAAGATCTCGAATTTTAGGTAAAAAAGAGCGTGAATTAACTATTATTTTTGAATCGTTTGGCTTTAAACATGGTTTGCCGGTCGACGCCGATTTCGTTTTTGATGTGCGCTTTTTACCCAACCCACACTGGGATATCAATTTACGTGCCCTAACCGGATTAGATGAGCCGGTTAAGCAATATCTGTTAAAACATGACGAAGTGACCAATTTTATCTATCAAACAGCCAATTACCTTAAGCAATGGCTGCCTCTTTTAGAAAAAAATAACCGCAGTTATTTAACCATTGCTATCGGTTGTACGGGTGGTCAACATCGTTCGGTTTTTATTGCTGAGCAGTTAGCGGCGTTTTTCCGGGCGCAAAATAAACAAATTCAAGTTCGTCATCGCACGTTGGAAAAAAAGTAACCGCTACTGTTTGGTTAGCATAAACTGACACAATAGCTCAAATAATTGTCGATATTTGTCGAGTAGTTTTTCTAAGTAAAGTGGGTTTTGCGTAGGTAACTCCGGGGCTGGAATTAACTCGCTGATTTTAATTAATTCAATATCATCGGGTAAATTTGCCAGTTTAGATGTTAGCACATTCACCGTTTGTGGATGAGGATGACCAATTGCAATTGCCACGCCATGCTTGCGCGCAACGTTAATTGCTGATTCAAATTGCTGGCCGATTGCGGTTTCAGTTATTTTATCATCTAAAAAGACATCTCGCTCAAGAACGGGAATAGCGTACTGGCTTGCCGCCTCTTTAGTTTTAGTTCGACCGATTGTCTTACTATCTAAAAAAAACATTGAGTAGTTGCTTAAGGCTTTCATCACATGATTCATACCCGTAAGATCCGAGGTCATCAAACTCCCCATATGGTTATTGACACCAATTGCATAAGGTACACGCTTTACTGCGTCGGTTACAATTCGACTTACGACAGACTCTTCCATATAAGGAAATAGGGTATCTTTTTCGAGCGGTTGTTTTCCCGTAGGTGCCATAGGTAAATGAATAATCACATCATTACCATGCTGATGAGCTAGCGTTGCAATCTTCTGTGCATTTGGAGAATTAGGTAAAACAGCGATAGTAATATTGGGTGAAAGCGCAATAATTTTCTGTTCGTTACTTTGCCGATAACCAAAATCGTCGATAACCAAAGCGAGTTTTGCCGCCCAAACACAGTGGACATTAACGATCATTAAGCTTAAAAAAATAAAATGTACTAAACGTATCATCATTTTAACCACCCTCTTGGATCAAGCGCTTTACCGTCTCGCCTAATTTCAAAATATAAGCTTGGCGTATTTTGCCCGCCGCTTGAACCAACTAAAGCAATAGGTTGATTGGCATGAATTTTATCCCCAACATCAACTAAAACTCGTTGATTATATCCATATAAGCTCATATCACCTTTCCCATGTTCCAGTGCAACAACAAAACCATATCCTTGTAACCAACTGGCAAGAATAACTCGCCCGTCTGCAATCGCTTTTACTTGTGTACCGTCATTAGCATTGATTACCATTCCTTTCCAATGAAGTTCACCTTGTAAAGACTCACCAAATCGATGCGCAACAGTTCCGCTAACCGGCCAATCAAATTGGTGTCCGGGCTGACCAATACCACTGACACGAGCCATTAAACTGCGTTCGTCTGCGCTAAGTGTATAATTTGTATTTTTCTGTTTTGCCTCAATGTGTTTTGCTTGTCTGGCTTCTTCTTCAGCAATAAGACGGCTCTCTCTTTCTGCCTGAGCAATTTTAGCTTGTAGTTTGGTTTCGTTTTCTTTTAGCTGAGCCAATTTTTGCTCATTTATTTGCATCGACGATTCAAGCGAGTTAATGGTTTTTTGCCGATCTTTTTGATTTTTCACAAGCCCGACTTGCTCTTGTTTCTGTTTGGTTTGTAATGCTTTTTGCGTAGTGAGTTTTATTTGTAACGCCGCTTTTTTATCGTTAAGTTGTAATTGCGTTTCACGCAGGGCATTAATTTGCTGCTCTCTTGCCTGATTGATATAACGATAATAGGTAATTAAACGTTCATTGCGATCGTTCTCTTCACTGGCAAAAATAAGTTCGAAACCGGTACTTTTTCCCAATTTAAACGCACTTTCAAGCTGTTTAGCTAATACCTGCCGTTGTTGCGTTTGTTTAGCGCTCAAATCATCGATTTGTTTAATTAATTGGTTAATTTCAGAATTGAGTTTTTTAAGTATGGTGCCATTTTTTTCAATGGATGTAAGCAGTTTGGCTATTTGTGTTTCTTGTTCTTTAAGCGCATTAACTAATTGTGTTCGCTCTTTTTTTTGCTCAGCTAAACGGGTTTCTTGCTCTTCAATGGATTGACGTATAATTTGTAATTGCTGATTATCATCAGCATACAAAAAACTAACTTTCATTAAGCAAATTAGCGTTACGACGACAATTTTGTTATGAATAGACATGGCGTTTGAATTTTTAATTTATTACCAAGCAATTAAGATAGTTTTACTATACCGATAAATAAGCCAATATGCAAAATGAAAACAGTATCAAATCGGTTAAACAATATATTAAATTATATAATGATTAGGCATTTCACAAGCTTGAATAAAAAGTATAAAATACAGCACTATTTAAATTATTGAAAAATCAATTCAACCATTAAAGATAACATCATGCAAAAGTTTAATGTCAAAACCTTTCAAGGGTTAATACTTACGTTACAAGATTACTGGGCTAATCAAGGTTGCACGGTAATTCAACCGTTAGATATGGAAGTTGGCGCCGGCACCTCTCATCCGATGACCTGTTTACGTGCACTAGGACCTGAGCCTATCAATGCCGCTTATGTTCAACCTTCACGCCGCCCAACCGATGGTCGCTATGGTGAAAATCCCAACAGGTTACAACATTATTATCAGTTTCAAGTTATCTTAAAACCGTCACCAGAGAATATCCAAGAGCTCTATTTAGGATCACTCAAAGAGCTAGGACTCGATCCAACAATTAATGATATTCGTTTTGTCGAAGACAATTGGGAAAACCCTACGTTAGGCGCATGGGGATTAGGCTGGGAAGTTTGGTTGAATGGTATGGAAGTGACTCAGTTCACCTACTTTCAGCAAGTAGGCGGGCTTGAGTGTAAACCGGTAACAGGCGAAATAACTTATGGTTTAGAACGCTTAGCGATGTATATTCAAGGTGTCGATAGTGTTTACGATTTAATCTGGAGCGACGGTGCTTTTGGTAAAACTACCTATGGCGATGTGTTTCATCAAAACGAAGTTGAACAATCGACTTACAATTTTGAATATGCCAATATCGACTTTTTATTTTACTGCTTTGAACAACATGAAAAAGAAGCAAAATTTTTACTTGAATTAGAAAAACCTTTACCGCTACCTGCTTATGAACGAATTTTAAAAGCTGCACATTGCTTTAATTTACTTGATGCCCGTAAAGCGATTTCAGTAACTGAGCGACAACGCTATATATTGCGGATCAGAACATTAACCAAAATGGTTGCTGAAGCTTATTACGCCTCGCGTGAAGCACTTGGATTCCCGATGTGCCAAAATTCACCGTCAAACGAAAATGCATCATCTAAGTAGGAAGATAAATATTATGCAAAAAACATTTTTAGTGGAAATTGGTACAGAAGAGTTACCACCAAAATCACTCCGCACATTAGCGCAAAGTTTTGCCGCTAACTTTATTGAACAACTGGATAATGCTAATTTAGAACATGGTGAAGTACTTTGGTACGCATCGCCACGGCGTTTAGCGTTAAAAGTATTAAATTTAAATGATACTCAGCCCGATAGCCAAATTGTTAAACGTGGCCCGGCAGTGAGTGCCGCTTTCGATCAAGCAGGCAATCCAACCAAAGCGGCAGAAGGTTGGGCTCGTGGTTGTGGTATTAGCGTCGATCAAGCTGAGCGTGTGCAAACCGACAAAGGTGAATGGCTATCTTATACCCAATATCAAAAAGGTCAGGCGGTTGTTGATCTATTGTGTGATATGGTAAAAGCCGCGCTGAGCAAATTACCAATACCTAAACCGATGCGCTGGGCGACTCGTCAAGTTGAGTTTATCCGCCCTAGCCATACTGTGACAATGCTATATGGTGATGAGCTGGTTCCCGGCACAATTTTAGATATTCAATCAGACCGCATTATCCGTGGTCACCGTTTTATGGGTGAACAAGAGTTTACCATTGATCATGCTGATCAGTATCCGGACATTCTTGAGCAGCGTGGTAAAGTCATTGCTGATTATGACAAACGTAAATCAATTATCAAACAGCAAGCACAAGAGGCGGCAGCCAAACTTAACGGTAAAGCAGATTTAACCGAAAGTTTACTTGAAGAAGTCTCATCTTTGGTTGAATGGCCGGTTGTGTTAACGGCAAAATTTGAAGAGCGATTTTTAGATGTGCCGGCCGAATCACTGGTGTATACCATGAAAGGCGATCAAAAATATTTCCCTGTTTATGATAATCAAGGCAAATTACTGCCGAATTTTATTTTTGTTGCCAATATTGAATCAAAAGATCCACAAGTGGTGATTGCCGGTAATGAAAAAGTGGTGCGCCCACGTTTAGCCGACGCCGAATTTTTTTATAAAACCGATTTAAAACAGCGTTTAGAAGACCGCTTACCTCGCCTTGAAACCGTGTTATTTCAACAACAACTTGGCACCGTTAAAGATAAATCATTACGAATCGAAGCACTGGCCGGTTATATAGCTGAGCAAATTGGCGCTGATGTTGCTAAGGCCAAACGTGCCGGAAAATTAACTAAGTGTGACTTAGTCACTAATACCGTGTTTGAGTTTCCCGAAACGCAAGGTATTATGGGACGATATTTAGCCATAAAAGACGGCGAAAGTATTGAAGTTGCCACTGCCATTGAAGAACAGTATAAACCACGTTTTTCAGGTGATGAATTGCCGAGCACAAACGTATCATGCGCGGTTTCAATCGCTGAAAAAATGGATACCTTAGCGGGTATTTTTGGTATCGGTCAACACCCTAAAGGCGATAAAGACCCGTTCGCATTACGCCGTGCGGCAATCGGTGTTTTACGTATTATTGTTGAAAAAAGCTTACCTTTAGATTTGCTTGATTTAACAAACTATGCGACATCACTATATGGCGATAAGTTAAACAATAAAAACGTTGTGACCGATATTGTCAGCTTTATGCAAGGTCGCTTCCGAGCATGGTATCAAGAGCTTGGTTTTGCAATCGATACCATTCAAGCGGTGTTAGCACTTAATCCAACTAAACCGGCTGATTTTGATGCCCGGATTAAAGCTGTTACCCATTTTAGAACGCTACCGGAAGCCTCTTCACTGGCTGAAGCCAATAAACGGGTTTCAAATATTTTATCAAAAGCACAAGTGCAAATTCCCGATACTATTAATACGGCATTATTAGAAGCCGGAGCAGAAGGTGAATTAGCGAAACAAGTGGTGATATTAAACGATAAGTTAGCACCTTATTTTAATGAAGGTCGTTATCAAGATGCGTTAGTTGAATTATCATCATTAAAATCACCTGTTGATGAATTTTTTGCATCAGTCATGGTGATGGCTGATGATGAAAAAATTAAACTCAATCGCTTGGCCTTGTTGAAGAAACTGCAAAATTTATTTTTAAAAGTTGCCGATATCTCTTTATTACAAGCATAACAACTTTCTTATTTATAATAACAAGTGGTAATCAAGCGATTGCCACTCAGTGGATATAATATGAACAAACAATCAAGTTTAAGATTTAATGAAGTTTTCAAGCAAACTATTCATTTTATTAGCAATCGAATTGGGACGATTATTATTACCTGCATCATTTTTGGTGTATTAATGACATTGGCTATCAATAGTTTCTTTTATCAAGAATTACTAACTGAATTTGAAACTAATCCTGCTGTTATTATCTATCCCTTTTTTCAGTTTTATTTATTTCACACGTTTATAATTGCAATCATTATTGCAATGATTTATAGTTTTTCTCACTGTGATAATTTAAATATCAATAAATTAATATCTAACTCAGTAGCGAAATTTTTTCAGTTATGCGTTTTTTATTTACTATTTATTGGGGTGACATTAGTTCCTTTAATGATCATCATTTTTTTATTACAGCATGTATTGTTATTACTATTTCCCCAACAAGGTGAAACGATATTTGACCTAATGATGACGATTGTTTCTTTAATTTTTCTATTTGTATTTTATTTTTATTGCGCATCTATCGTTGAACCTAAACAAAAAAGATTTAAGGATCTTTTTGCCGATGCCTTTAATTTTAGGATAAATCTTAAATCAGCAACAGCAATAATGTTCATTTGTTATATTGTTTGTGTCTGTGTTGTCTTACCACCGGTATTAAACTCACTAAACGCTGAAAATTACTTTGTTGTTATGAGTATTTTATTTTGTTTGACTTACTTTCTGATTTTTGTGTTGATAAGCTTTTTTTATCGTTTCATCACTTTACAGACCAATAATCAAACACCTGTATCGAAAAAAGATGAAGATGATCAGCAGTATAACAGTCTTATTTTGTAATCACTTTGCTTACTCGCTGGCTTTCCGTCAGCGGGTTGTTAAAGTTAGTTATTCAACGATTAAGGCCAATATCCGGATTAAATATCATGACACCTGCGATAAATCTTCTCAAAAAGCACAATATTCGTTTTCATCTTCATCAATATGATCATGACCCCAAACAGACACATTTTGGTCAAGAAGCCATTGATAAACTTGATCCTGATTCAAATGTAGCTGCCGGTCAAATATTCAAAACGCTCATTGTCAATTTAAATGGTGACAATAAAACATTTGCTGTTTGTGTTGTACCGGTTAATACCCATTTGGATTTGAAAAAAGCCGCTAAAGCGCTCGAATGTAAAAAAGTTGAGTTAGCCGATCCAAATTTGGCACAAAAAATTACCGGTTATTTGGTGGGTGGAATAAGCCCATTAGGTCAAAAAAAGCAATTACCCACACTCATTGACATAAGTGCAAATCAATTCGAAACGATGTTTATATCAGGTGGGAAACGTGGTTTAGAAATTGAGATTGCACCGCAAGCATTGGCAAGTATAGTAAATGCTAAATTGGTTGATGTTAGTGTTTAAACCAAAACAGTTTTAACCGGATAAATAGGGGTTATTAAATCAGGAAGAAGGAATAAAAGATAAGATAAAACTATAATATTTTACGGCGTAAAAAAAGTTAATAGGCCACAAGACTAGGTCTTATGACCTCTAGATATCTTCTATCAATAAATCGACAGAAAATAAGCAAACAATTATTTGATTGCTTCTTTTAAGCTTTTACCAGAAACAAATGCTGGTACTTTACTTGCAGCAATTTTAATTTCTTTACCTGTTTTAGGGTTACGACCGGTACGAGCTTTACGAGCATTAACTTTAAACGTCCCAAAACCAACTAATTGAACTGGTTCACCTGCTTTTAATGATTCAGTTATAGCAGCTAAAGTAGCTTCTAAAGCTGTCTTTGCAGCAACTTTAGTTACACCAGCTTTGCTAGCAATTGCATCTACAAGTTCTGTTTTATTCATGGAGATATCCTTACATATTTATTTTATTGTTAATGTTGACATGATAAACAAAGTTAAAAAAAACTTTGCAGCTGTAAACGTCTTTCAGACTACATTACTAGTAAATGTAGTCTATATTTCTCTAATGTTAAAGAAAAATTTATTAAAAAATAAAAAAAACACCCATTAAATGACTTGATTGCTCAAAAAAACACCAATATTACTGATTTTTTCAGACCTTATATCCGTCTTTAAGCCTTTTATTAAATCGATCATAACATTATTCTCATTACATAATAATCTAAATATCTCCCATTGCAAATCAAATTCTTCAATAACATCAGATAATTTTTCTTGCTCGCTTTCAGATAGAGAAATATTCGATTTGGTCATCTCAAATTCGGCAACGGTAGTGGCCGATATGCTGCTGACTTTAGCGGTATGTTCAGCGATCTCACCACTTAAATAGGAGTGCAAGATTTCACTTAATGCATGACAAGCATCAATCGCCGGATAAACCATATAAGGGCTATCTTCAGTAACGGTTGGAATAATCGCTTCTAATTTTTCAAGTTGTAAATCGAAGTTAATTTTGGCATCTTGAACTAAGAGCGACTCCCAGATTAAATCTAGAATTTTTTTGAAGTTTTTGGCATCTTGTTCACACTGTTGTAAATTACAATAATAAACAAAGTTTGGATACATTCGTTCACACAAGCAAACCATAAATAATCGTTGTTGCCAATCTGCTAATTTTTCCACTCTTAATTGGACGGGATTTTTAATCATAATGAAACCTTTTGGACTGACGATGTACGGCGTCAACTAAATATTGTACATGCTCTACCGGAATATCGGGCAAAATTCCATGACCCAAATTAAAAACATGCCCATTATTATAGCCAAATTCTGATAAGAGTGATTCAACATTTGCTTCAATTGTCGGCTTATTGGCATATAAAACCGTCGGATCGAGATTACCTTGCAACGCAATTTGCCCTTTATTGGCAATTTGACTTAAATTAACCGTCCAATCGACACCAACTGCATCACAGCCCGAACGTATAATGGTGTCTAACCATAATCCGCCACCTTTGGTAAATAATGTCACTGGTACATAAGACGTGATATCCTCACTCTTTTTACCTCGTTTTAATTGTGACAAAATTAGCTGCATATAATCTAATGAAAACGTTTGATAAGCTTGATGAGATAACACGCCGCCCCAAGAGTCAAAAATCATTACCGATTGCGCACCTGCTTCAATCTGAGCATTAAGATAGAGTGCAATACTGTGGGCTAACTTCTCTAATAAAAGATGCAGGGCTTTTGGTTCGCAATAAAGCATCTTTTTGATTTTACTGAAAGATTTGCTGCTTCCCCCTTCAATCATATAAGTGGCTAATGTCCATGGGCTGCCGGAAAAACCAATTAACGGCACTTTTCCATTTAAGCTTTTTTTGGTTAAGCTAATTGCATCAGTAACATATTTAAGTGATTGATTGGGATCGGGAATCGGCAATTTTTCGATATCAGATAATTGAGTAATTGATCGGCTGAATTTAGGACCTTCTCCCGCTTCAAAATAGAGACCAAGCCCCATTGCATCAGGAATCGTTAAGATATCAGAAAAAATAATAGCGGCATCAAGATCAAAGCGTTGCAGTGGTTGTAAAGTGGCTTCGCAGGCCAGTTCAGGATTTTGACACATGGTCATAAAATTTCCGGCTTTGGCTCTTAATTGCCGATATTCAGGCAAGTAACGCCCCGCTTGACGCATCATCCATATTGGCGTGTAGTCTACCGGTAAACACTGCAAGGCACGTAAATAACGATCATTTTGTAATTGGCTCATTTTATCGACTCTTTAATAGAAGATGTTACGCTGTCAAAAAGTTTCAGAAAAGCACCATGTATCATAAGCACATGTCTAAAAAGCAATATATTTCAAATGGTTATCCTAAAAAATAATATGTTTCAGTAAAAAAGCTCAATACCCTTTGTATATTATTTTTTATCTTGCGGCTGTGATAATGTTCGCTGAGCATAACTAATCAATGTTTCTGAGATTTTTTGCATGACACTGCTTTCCGGCGCAAAGCGATGCCAGTAAAGCATACGTCTTTGGTATAAACCTTCAGTTAAATTGACCAGCTCACCGGTTTTTAATTCCTGCTCAACTTGCAACATTGGGATCATACAGCACGCCGAACCTTGTTTAGCTAGCTGAACAAAAGCTTCAGATGAGCTCGTGATATGGCAAATCACACTGCCGGGGGTAAGATTAAAATTCTCTTGTAAAAACGCTTGATGCATATCATCCAAATGGTCAAAAGCCACCGCCGGCGCTTTTAATAGCGATGAGCGAGTTACGCCGTTAGGAAAGTATTTTTTAGCAAATTCCGGAGAAGCCACAAAAATATAGTCAAGCGCACCTAATCGATCCGACAAACAGCCAGGCAAAGGGTTGGCTTGAATACTAATGGCGGCAACAACGGTACCTAAACGCAATAGCTCTAAAGTATGCTCTTCATCTTTGACTTGAATATCAAAACGTAAGATATTTTTATCCAAAACTGGCTTTAATGCAGGCAAAACCCACGTTGCTAACGAATCGGCGTTAATGGCAATAGAGAGTGATAACGGCGTTGAATTTTGTTCATTGTCACCTAACCACTGCTGTTCTAACAATTCGACTTGATGCAATAATCCTAAAAGATGCTCACCTTGTTTAGTCGCTTTAGGCGGAATTGTTCTAACCAGTAATTGTTGGCCAAAAAAGCTTTCTAGTTGCTTGATACGTTGTGAAACCGCAGGTTGGGTAATACACAGTTTATCAGCCGCTCTTTCAAATCCTCGTTCTTTTATTACCGCATCTAATGCTTGTAATGCTCTATAATCTGGACGCTTCATAATCTCTTTACTAATGATTTGACCACAGCTTGGATAGTCAAGCTATATTAATTTTGCAAAAAAATTTAAACAGAACTTAAACTTAACATATTTTATAAAAATACTAATGATTTTTGCTTTCCAATTGGTTACTATGCCATATCTTCAACAATTTTGCTTTCAAAATTTTAATTTTTTAAGAAAAATTATACTTAAGTACGGTGATATCATGACGCAAGATGAATTAAAAAAAGCGGTGGGCTGGTCAGCATTAAAATTTGTTAAACCCGGCGCACTAGTTGGTGTTGGCACAGGATCGACAGCTGCTCACTTTATTGATGCTTTAGCGACGATGAAAGATCAGATTAAAGGCGCTGTCTCAAGCTCGGAAGCATCGACCCAAAAATTAAAAAGCTATGGTATCACAGTGTTAGACTGTAACGATGTTGATAGTTTAGATGTCTACGTTGACGGTGCTGATGAAATTAATCATCAGTTACAAATGATTAAAGGCGGTGGCGCTGCGCTAACTCGTGAAAAAATTGTCTCAGCATTAGCCAAACAGTTTATCTGCATAGTTGATCAATCAAAAGTTGTTGATGTGCTAGGTAAATTTCCGTTACCGGTTGAAGTGATCCCAATGGCTCGCTCATATGTGGCAAGAGAGCTATTTAAACTCGGCGGAAAACCGATTTATCGTCAGGGTGTGATAACTGACAACGGTAATGTCATACTTGATGTCCACGACCTTGTCATTTCAACACCAACAGAACTTGAAGACCGCATCAATGGCATTGCCGGTGTGGTAACGGTAGGATTATTTGCCAACAAAGGCGCCGATGTTGCTCTAGTCGGTACGCCAAATGGTGTGACAGAATTAAGATAAAGCCTATTGCGCAAGCTGGCAGTATGTAACAATGATATAAAAAAGAAAGAGAGAGGAAAAAATGGTTGTTCAGGCGTTAACCAAAGATGAAAACAAATTTTTATTGCTTGAAGGGGTACACCCGACTGCGATAGAAACACTCAAATCAGCAGGCTTTACCAATATTGAGTATCATAAAAGTGCCTTATCGCAATCCGAACTGATCGAAGCATTAAAAGATGCACGTTTTATTGGCATACGTTCCCGAACAAACTTAACCAAAGAAATCATCGAAGCGGCGCCAAAACTAGCCGGTATTGGTTGTTTTTGTATCGGCACCAATCAAGTGGATCTTGATGCCGCTGCGGTAAAAGGAATACCTGTTTTTAACGCTCCCTTTTCCAATACTCGCTCAGTTGCTGAATTAGTGCTGGCCGAAGCCATTTTACTGTTACGCCGGGTACCAGAAGCGAACGCTAAAGCACATCAAGGAAAATGGAATAAAATAGCCACCGGATCGCATGAAGCTCGAGGCAAAAATCTGGGAATTATTGGTTATGGACATATCGGCAGTCAATTAAGTGTGCTAGCTGAATCACTGGGTATGAACGTTTACTTTTACGATATTGAAACCAAATTACCATTAGGAAATGCCAAACAGATAGCCAGTATCAAAGAGTTACTCGCTATGAGCGATATTGTCAGTATGCACGTGCCGGAAAACGCAACCACAATAAAAATGATCAGTCACACTGAGTTTGACATGATGAAACCCGGCGCAATTTTAATTAACGCCTCACGTGGTAAAGTGATTGATCTGCAAGCATTAACGCAAGCGCTTGAAAGCGAAAAAATTAGCGGCGCAGCAATTGATGTTTTCCCAACTGAACCGGCGAGCAATAGCGATCCTTTTGATTCACCACTATGCAAATTTGATAATGTGATCATCACCCCCCATATTGGCGGATCCACAACCGAAGCGCAAGAAAATATCGGTATCGAAGTGGCGACAAAACTCGCCAAATACTCAGATACCGGCGCCACCCTTTCGGCGGTTAACTTCCCGGAAGCATCATTACCGATTCCGGCGAAAGGATCCAGTCGTTTTATCAACATTCACCATAACCAGCCCGGCGTACTAACCGCAATCAACACCCTATTTGCCGAACAAGGCTTAAATATCTCAGCCCAGTATCTGCAAACCGATCCAAAAATTGGTTATGTGGTGATTGATATTGATCGCGTTGAGCAAAACAAAGCCGAAGAGTTATTAGTAAAACTTAAAAACGTCACCGGCACAATCAGAGCCAGACTCCTATTCTAATCACAACCCACGCAAGTGAACTCAGCGTCACTTGCGTAAAAATGCCAACCGCTAACCTTTCACCAAAGCCAAAAAATGCTTGTCAAGAAGTTTCAGAAAATATAGGTGTTTAAGCAAAAAACACAAATCCTTGACAAGAACTTTCAGAAAATACCCACGTTTTAGTATAAAAACAAAAAGTTTTAAATATTTCAAAAATATCCTAAACTCCTTATTCAGCTTTCAAGCATTAGAATATTTTTTAAATCTGATTGTTTTCTTTCTAAACAGCTTATGCAGCCGTGAAGTTTTAGCTATGCGTGATTATTTTGATACCGTCTTTCTAAACGGCTTATGCAGCCGTGAAGTCATAACACGCAGACTGTATCCGTTGGCTTGTTTTCTAAACGGCTTATGCAGCCGTGAAGTCATCTTCTCGCTTTTTCTGCAACATGAAATTTTTCTAAACGGCTTATGCAGCCGTGAAGTTGTTCTTATGCGCGATGGAACAGTGCCTAAATTTCTAAACGGCTTATGCAGCCGTGAAGGGCTAAAGGCTTGACAGGTAAGATGCTTAACATTTCTAAACGGCTTATGCAGCCGTGAAGCACCATTCGGGCAATCTTAATAAAATGTTGGTTTTCTAAACGGCTTATGCAGCCGTGAAGTAGAAACTTACATACTATAAACATCGTTTATAAAAACATAAAGGGCAATTTTAGGTTTAAAAACCCTTTTTTTTAGCGCTTTTGCAATATATTGATTTTTAATAGTTTTATTTTTAGCTAAAAAAAAGGGGTCATAAAGTTTGTATTTTGAACTCCACGACTATTTCTAAACGACTAACCATTACCTTTCCCAAAAGCAAACAAGTGCACCAGACCGCACCTTCACAAAGCGCCGACAACTGAGCGAGGTTAGCACGCCAAACAGGGATGTTTGGCGAGGCGCTGCTTTGTCCGGAACAAATCAGCGCCGGTGCGTTAAGACCGAACGAAGGCGGAGGGCTGTCGAAGACCGCTTTGGGTGGTGCTGCGAGGGGGTTATTAGGGGGATTTCGCACAAAATCCCCCTAATTCGGACGCTGACACCAAAATGAAAATATCAACCAATTAACAGCGTCCCAAACCTACGGACTAAAAAACTGTAACTTTCAAAGAAAGTAAAAAACCTTGTCAAAAACTTTCAGAAAATACTTATGTTTCAGTATAAAAGCAAAAAGTTTTAGATATTTCAAAAATATCCTAAACCCCTTATGCAGCTTCCAAGCATTAGAATGTTTTTAAATCTGATTGTTTTCTTTCTAAACAGCTTATGCAGCCGTGAAGATACTGCTGTTAGAGTTGTTGAACATGTAACGTTTCTAAACGGCTTATGCAGCTTTGAAGACGGGCGAGGTTATTTTGAGCGTCCAGTTAACTTTCTAAACAGCTTATACAGCTTTGAAGTGCAATTGATAATTGAGCCTCATACCCTTCACTTTCTAAACAGCTTATACAGCTTTGAAGACCACATCTTAAAAGCCTCGGGGAATCAAGGTTTTCTAAACAGCTTATACAGCTTTGAAGTAGTGAAAATTGGCCTGGTGGGCTTTATTCTTTTTCTAAACAGCTTATACAGCTTTGAAGCACAACGATTTCTAACAGACGCATGTTTGGATTTTCTAAACAGCTTATACAGCTTTGAAGTAGAAACTCACATACTATAAACATCGTTAATAAAAACATAAAGGGCAATTTTAGGTTTAAAAACCCTTTTTTTTAGCGCTTTTGCAATATATTGATTTTTAATGGTTTTATTTTTAGCTAAAAAAAAGGGTTTATAAAGTTAGTACTTTAAACTCCACTACTATTTTTAAACCGCTTACCATTAGCTTTCACAAAAGCAAACAAGTGCACCAACCCGCACCTTCACAAAGCGCCGACAACTGAGCGAGGTTAGCACGCCAAACAGGGACGTTTGGCGAGGCGCTGCTTTGTCGGGAACAAATCAGCGCCGGTGCGTTAAGACCTAACGAAGGCGGAAGGCAGTCGAAGACCGCTTTGGGTGGTGCTGCGATGGGGTTATTAGGGGGATTTCGCACAAAATCCCCCTAATTCGGACGCAGACACTGAAATGAAAATATCGACCAATCAACAGCGTCCGAAACTTGCGGACTAAAAACCCACAACTTTTAACTAAATTAAAAAACCTTGTCAAAAAGTTTCAGAAAATATAGGCGTTTAAGCAAAAAACACAAAACCTTGACAAGAATTTTCAGAAAACATAGGTGTTTAAGTAAAAAACGGTAATGGTAACCAAAGCCGCAATAAATAGTCGCATGCACGTATTTGGCTTATCAATAAGCTATAAAAAAGAACAACTACACTACGCCGTTAGCTATCAGCGACCTTAACTTTGATAACTTTGATGTTTCGTTGAGCAAGGGCATCATAATATTTATCATCTAAATTATCATCGGTAATAATGGTATCAACCGCACTTAAATCACACACCACATTGGGACTACGGCGGCCAAATTTTGAAGAATCGGCAAGTAAAATTAACTTAGCAGCGGCTTTACTCATCGCAACACTACCATGATAGCTTTCGTTAAAGGTTGTCACGCCACCGACCAAATCTACACCGTCAGCTCCCATAAACAGTTTATCAAAAGTATAGGATTCAAAAGCGGCAATCGCTGAAGCATTATTACTGTGAAAAGAGGCTGATTTACGGCGAAAGGTGCCACCTGTTAGGATAATAGTTTGATCGTTATCATTCGCCACCAGCTCATTTACCATATGTAAGCTGTTGGTCATAATAGTGAGATTATTAAATTGGGCTAACATGGGGATCATCTGTGCCACAGTGCTACCGGCATCAAAAATAATTGAATCACCTTCATGAATTAGCTTAGCCGCTTCGGCTGCTATCGCCTTTTTTGCGGCGGTATTGATGTAAGTTTTATGGTCAATGGCTCGATCGCCAATCTCCCGATTTAACATAGCACCGCCATAAGTTCTTAAAACTAAACCACTTTCATTCAGTTGGGTAAGATCTTTACGAATGGTTGTACCGGTCGTTTGGAAATGAGCAACCAATTGATCAACACTTACTTGCCCATGATTTTGCAGATACTCTAAAATTGCAGTTTGTCTTTGCTTTACCTTCATGCTTAGATTCCATCATCATTATTAGCAGATATAAGAACTTATTTCGAAACTTATTATACTTTAAAATAAAAGAAAATACTTTTCATAATAAAAGTTTATTACTAATTATTTGCAGTAAGGGCGACACGTAATGCACTTTGTGAGGCAAGATCGTTTGGAAAGTATTGTATTGGATCGATTTGAGTGATCGATAAGCCATGTAAATCGCTCATCGCTTTTGGTAAAGCAAAAACGGTAATGCCCTTCATGATAACAGAGTCGATAACTACTTGATTTTCATCTAATGATAAAGCAATTAACACTCTAGGTTTAAAGCGTTTGGTTTGACTACGACCGACACCCAAATAAGTGCCCTTTTTCATGGCTAAAAATGCTTGATTGAAACGTCGAATCTGCACCCAGCTAAACACAATTTGGGTGCACCATGCAATAAAAGCCAGCACAATTAAGGTTGTTGTCATATTCATGGTGATCTCCGTTGATAAGCAAGGTAAATAGATGCGGCGAAAGCAATTGGTTTTGCTTTCGCGCGCTATTTTAACTAGAACATCACTTGTCCACCAGTAATATTAATAGATTGCCCGGTGCAGTAAGAGGCTTTATCGCTGGCATAAAACAGTAATACATTTAACACATCTTGATAATCACATCCTCTTTTGAGTGGCACTTTATCAATATAGACTTGCTCAACTTCGCTTTCGGCAATACCTAATTTTTTCGCATATTGCGGGATCAATGATTGGAACATTGGCGATTTGAGTAAATTGCCTAACATCAGTGAATTGACCGTAATGCCATAATCAGCCAGATCGAGCGCCAGCGATTGAGTTAATCCCACCCCACCGAATTTAGCTGCACTGTATCCGCAATTATGTTTGCTGCCGACTTTTCCTGATTTTGAGTTGATTTGAATAATGCGACCGGCTATTTTGTGTTTTATCATCAATTTAGCAAATTCACGTGCACATAGAAAATAGCCGGTTAGATTGACATCAACCGACAGTTGAAAATCTTTTAAACTAAAATCGGTAATTGGTGCCGCTTTGGCCACCCCTGCACTATAGACAATTAAATCAACCCGATGAAAGGTATTATCGACATCTTGCGCCAGTTTAACGACACTTTCTTGATTGCCGGCATCAACCTTAAATCCTTGTGCCGTACCTGCACCATGTTTTTGATTAATTGCTTCGGCCACTTTGTTAGCATTATCTAAATTTAAATCCGCAACAACCACTTTATAACCGGCATCAGCAATCCCCAGGCTTAAAAATTCCCCTAGCGTTTGCCCGCCACCAATAACAACTGCAACTTGTTTCATTTTATATTCCTTAATTATTTACAATGCTAATTTCATCACCCACAAAAAGTTGAGCGGGTATGTCGCCTTTTACATGTACTGTTCCGGGTAATTCCGCTTGGCTACTACCGTCAAATCTTAATGTGATGTGACCCAATTGACGAAAATTGATGTTAGCGACATCGCCAACAGCTGTGATGTGATAAAGGTGCTTGCCTAATTGGAGTGTTTGCCCAACTTGCAGATCGTGTTTTAAATCGTCATGACTATGCACAAAACAGTAATCCGCCAAATCTGCCGGCGCGCCATTTTTAAACAGAATTAACATACCGTCAGCTAACGCTTCTTGAGCAAATTCACCGATTAGATCGATTTTTGAATGATAAATAACATTAGACATTATTAACCTTCTTTATTTGTAAGTTCTTAATCCAAAAATTTCTATTTTTTCCACTACTTTTAGCAGGGATGAAATTCATCCCCGTGCTTTTGTTCAAATCATTTAATGATAGATAAAAAACGAGACTGCCCATGCAATAAGTACCGTTGGTGCGCCGGTCAGAAAACGGCTGACTAAAACAGCAGGTACCCCAACACGAACGGTATCTTGTTTAGCTTCCGCTAGCGATAAGCCAACCGGTATAAAGTCACATGCCGCTTGAGCATTAATGGCAAACAGTGCCGGTAATGCTAAATGAGGCGGAATATTACCCAGTCCAATTTGAACGCCAACTAAGGTGCCAATCACTTGCGCAATAACGGCGCCGGGTCCTAAAAATGGTGAAAGTAGTGGGAATGAGCAGATCAACGCTAAAATGATTAACCCTATCGGGTTATTTGCCAAAGGCACTAAACCATGGGCAATAAAGTCACCGAGTCCGGAGGCAATGATGATCCCAATAAGCGCCGAAACAAATGCCATAAAAGGTAGTATTGTTTTCAATACGGTATCTATCGTGTCACGGCCAGCTTGGAAAAATACCGCTACCCCCGACCCCATACCAATCCCGATTTTGGCTAACAGACCGTCACTTTGTTCGGTGATTTTTTTACTGCTGTCGTATTGCTTATAGTCGGTTGATTTTTGCTCTTCATCTATGATTGGCGGATTAGCGGATGCGTGATCGGCCGTATCACTTTGCTTTTCAATCAGTTGGATGTTATTGGGTTTGACTGCTGACACATAGATATCTTCCACAATATATTGCGCTAAAGGTCCGGATTTACCGGTGGCATGAATATTAATTGTAGGTACACGATTTTTAGGGTAGATACCACAACGCAAGGTACCGCCACAATCAATGACAGCAACCCCGATCTCTTCTTTTGCCGGCTCGCCTTCTTTAAAACCGTCGATAGCTTCCCAGCCGGTTAATTCTACTAATGTGTCAACAATTGCTGGTCTTGTGCCGGCGGCGATATACACAATTTTTTTACCTGCAATAACCGGCAATTCTAAAGGGCCACCCCAACCCGCTTCGCCTTTTTCAATTCGAATAAATTTAGCCATTGTTGTATTCCTTCTTATAATGATTGATAAATATTTAGAGATGAACTTTTCTGTCTAATTTGATACCCATTTTTTTCTCAAAAATGGCGGTACAAAAGTCAGTTATCCAACCCCTAAAGAAGTTAGTGACAAGACCAACAAGAAAATAGCTAACCGCTAGCGGTCCTAATGGAAGATTTAATTGGGTTAAACCAGCGGCAATCCCTAAATAGACAAACAGCTCACCGGGATTAACGTGGGGAAATAGCCCATTCATGGAGTGGCAACTATAGGAAGAAGCTGCATAATAACTTGGCTTGTAAAACTCTGGCATAAAGCGACCTAAGCTTAATGTCATTGGATTACAAAATACAAATGTGCCAATTAAAGGTAATAACAGATAGCGTGAAATCGGATTACCGGCACAAGCTTGCGCTAAACGCTCAATCCGATCTTGCCCAATAAATTTAATTAGCGCATTCATCACAACGAGTAACGAAATTAACAATGGCAAAATGGCTGTTACCATGCCCACAAACACTTTGCCGCCCTCTTGGAATAAACCTATGAACCATTCGGCTCCAAACGAAATTGCATCAATCATATTGTCTCCTATTGAGTTAAATTTCGAAGGAATAGTAACAACTTTAAAAATCAAAAACTTTTAACTTTGTCACATTTTGAAATATTTTCTTTTATTTTGAAAGAAAATATTTAAAACAAAAGTTAACTTTAAAAGTTTTACAGATTCATAGATTGCTAAAATAGCAGTGATAGTCAACAATAGCTGTTTTTTATTGGACTTTGCTTCATAGTTAGCGTAATTTGATACTACAAAGCGTTTTTATTATAAATTTAGAGGAGAATCTAATATGGCTAAAAGCACTAAAAGTACCAAAAGTACGACTTCTGCAAAAAGGCTCCAACAAAAAGCAATTTTGTTTCCAACTGATTTAGGGCAAAAAGCATCAAGAGATATTTCCGGCGCAATGAATTCCGTTTTGGCAGATGTATTTGCCCTTTATTTAAAAACTAAAAATTTCCATTGGCATGTCAGTGGACCACATTTCCGTGATTACCACTTAATGTTAGATGATCATGGTGAAGAATTATTTGCAATGACAGACCCTATTGCAGAACGTGTGCGTAAATTAGGTGGTACGACATTACGCTCAATCGGTCATATCTCAAAATTACAAAGTATTTCTGATAATGATGCTGATTTTGTTGAACCGTCTGATATGCTTGCCGAACTTTGCCAAGATAATATTAAACTCACCGAGCGCATGCGTGTTGCTCATGATATTTGTGATAAATATAACGACTCAGCAACAGCAAGCTTGATTGAAGAGTGGATTGACCAAGCTGAACGCCGTGCATGGTTCTTATTTGAAACCGGTCGTCGACTTGATTCATCTGGTCACTAAAAAAGTATTATGCTCAATTATTACAACCCATAAGAGACACATTTGTGTCTCTTAATTCAAATTTAAGGGGTCGACAAATGAGTAAAAAAATTGCTGTATTGGTTGGAAGTCTACGTAAAGATTCGTACAACTTAAAAGTTGCTAAAGTTTTACAACAAATTGCCCCACCTTCTTTATCACTATTAATCATTGAGATCGGCGATCTGCCGTTATATAACGAAGATATCGATACCGACAACCCTCCCGCTTCTTATACCCTTTTCCGTCAAGAAATTACTGATTGCCAAGGCGTCATTTTTGTCACACCGGAATACAATCGTGGTTTACCGGCAGTAATTAAAAATGCGATCGATGTTGGCTCTCGCCCTTATGGTAAAAATGCCTGGGCGAAAAAACCTGCGGCGGTGGTTTCCGTATCACAAGGTGCGATCGGCGGTTTCGGTGCTAATCATCAACTACGCCAATCTTTAGTCTTTCTTGATATGCCTACCTTACAACAGCCTGAAGCGTATATCGGCAATATCAATACTGCTTTTGATGAAAACGGTAATATTAGCGAAAAAACCAAAGCGTTCCTTTCACAAATTATTAATAGTTACGCCAGTTGGATTGAAAAGCTAAGCTAATAAGCCTTTCTTTTACGATTCACAGTCAATATAATTGACTGTGTTTAATCCGTTCGCTGGTAAGAATTGCTTTATGACACTGTTTTTTCCCAAAAATGAACAAGAATTACTAAATCGAGCCAAACTGGTTGCCGGCTACAGCTTTGGTGAAATAGCACAATATTTAAATATTGCAATTCCCGCTAATTTAAACAAGCAAAAAGGTTGGGTGGGTAATTTGCTTGAAACATTTTTAGGAGCGAATGCCGGCAGTAAAGCGCAGCAGGATTTTGCCGACTTAGGCATCGAGCTTAAAACCATTCCGGTTGATAAAGAAGGTGAACCGTTAGAAACCACCTTTGTCAGTGTCACACCGCTCATGGCAAATTACGGCGTTATTTGGGAAACCAGCCACGTAAAATATAAACTTAATAAAGTCCTTTGGATCCCAATCGAAGGTGAAAGATCCATTCCCCTTGCTGAACGTAAAGTCGGCCACCCTATCTTATGGACACCCACTGCCGAGCAGGAACAGCAACTTAAACAAGATTGGCAAGAATTAATGGATATGATTGCCCTAGGACAAGTTGAAAAAATTACAGCCCGCTATGGCACTTATTTGCAAATTAGACCGAAAGCGGCTAACGGCAAAGCATTAACCCAAGCAATTGGCGAACACGGGCAAATAATATTAACCCGACCAAGAGGCTTCTATCTAAAAAAAGCATTTACCCGACAAATCCTCAATTGTGTCATCAACGATTAAATATTTTGTCGCCTAATACAGCTTTTTCCAAAAAACTTCAATCGTTCAATTTTCTAACTGTTTTTATCTAACCGTTTTTCTCTCTAACACTATTCATCTTTTAAGAACTCGTCCTAAAAAAATAGTCTTTTGATTTTTATGATCATTCTATAAAAAAGGTCTTCCCACTCCCCACATCTTGCCAAATAACAAAGCAAGGTAGCCTAGTCTCAACGATTTTTAATCTTTGTGATTGTTTTTTGTCGCAATGAGTTTCAGCTTATAACCGGTTGTTTAGTGTCACACTGTAACATTTTGATGCTTACTTTCGTTAAATTGTGATCCCTAACACAATTACAAAACAATGTTTTAATTATAATAAATTTTAGTTTTAATATTGTTTAGGGAGTAAGTATATGGACCTATTTTTAAATATTTTTGGGCAACCTGCGATTATTATCGCCTTAGTCGCTTTTATCGGTTTAGTTTTACAACGGGCTAAATTATCAAAAATCATTACCGGAACGCTGTTATCTTTTATTGGATTTGTCTTAATTAAGACCGGTGGCAAGATACTTGGTGGCGTATTGGTGATGTTTAGTAATATGTTTACCCACGCATTTGGCATGCATGGCGTAGTACCAAGTAATGAAGCTATCACTGCCTTAACAATGGAGTCTTTGGGCGCAAGTGCGGCATTTATCTTATTTTTTGCCATGATTATTAACTTGTTATTAGCCCGTTTCACACGGTTTAAATCGATCTATTTATCGCTGCATCTCATTTTGTTTATGGCATTTTCCTATACTGCGGTGCTTAAAGGTATGGGCTATGACGGTGTGATTATCGTGGCTTCCGGTGCCATAATTATTGGGTTTTATATGGCAATATTTCCTACTTTGCTCTCTCGATTTAGCCAAAAAATTATTGGCCATAACGATTATTGCATAGCGCATGCCGGCACTATTTCTTACTTGATTGGCGCCTATAGCGGTCGGTTAATTGGCAATGCCAAAAACGATATTGAGCAGATTAAAATTAACGACCGTTTTAGCTTTTTAAGGCAAGCTGATGTAGCAACTTTTATCACGATGTTTGTTTTGTTGTGCCTCTCTGGATTATTTTCACAACCGGAATATTTAAAACAGATATTGAAGAATAATACCTTTATTATTTTTGCTTTGGAGCAGTCAGCTATTTTTGCTGGCGGTTTATATATTGCTAAAAAAGGGGTGGCTATTTTTACCGAAGAGATTATTCCGGCTTTTAAAGGCTTTGCACAAGTTGTTGCGCCCGGTTGTGTGCCAGCCGTTGATCCTATGGTGTTGTTTGATAAAGCGCCAAACTGTGTGTTGGTCGGGTTTATCGTCAGCTTTTTTACTGAAGTGGCTTGCGTGGTGATTTTTCCTTTTATTGGTTTACCCATTATTATTCCGGGAATTATGGCAAGTTTTATAACTGGCGGAACGGCAGCTATTTTTGGTAATTCAACCGGCGGGGCGATAGGTGCAATAATTGCGGCGTTTATCAATGGGTTATTATTGTGTATTTTACCGGCTTTAGCATTACCACTTTTCGCCTTTTTAGGGGTTGAAGGGGTCACTTTTGCCGATCCGGATTTTACCACGCTTTCACTGCTAACCGAAGGAGTGATGAAACTGTTTCATTAATGTTATAGGTGCGCCATTTAGCCTATATTCCTTGTATCAATTAGCCATTGGCTAGGTAAAAAAAGTCCGCCGAAGCGGACTTTGGGTTGAGGCAATTATAAAATATCTAACATTAAAATTTTGGAATTACGCTGATAGTTGTACAACTGTTTCTTTTTAATCGGTAAATCATCGACTTGAGCAGGATTAAAGCCTTTTTCTCTAAACCAATGAATGCTGCGGGTAGTTAAAACAAAGATTTTCTCTAATCCTAAACGATTAGCACTTTCAGCGATTTTTTCAATTAACAGATCGCCTCGTGAGGAGTTACGATATTGTGGATGAATGGCAACACAAGCCATTTCACCCATTTTTTCATCCAGATATGGATAAAGCGCAGCGCAACCAATTGTCATGTTATCCCGCTCGATTATGGTAAATTTATCAATTTCGATCTCTAATTGTTCTCTTGAGCGTTTAACTAAAATGCCTTGCTCTTCCAATGGGCGTATCAGCTCTAGGATGCCACCGATATCGTTAATGGTTGCTTGGCGAACTTGTTCGGAGTGTTCCATGGCAACTTGCGTTCCAATCCCGTCCCGAGAGAATAACTCTTGTAAAATCGAGCCATCAACCAGATAACTCACTAAATGACTGCGCCGTACACCATTACGGCAAGCCTTCGATGCTGCACGTAAAAAGCGAGCTTCACTCGATAAGTGTTTTCCTTGTAGCGCTTTTTGATCGACATAATTATCGGCATCGATTGGAAACAGATCAGTAATAACATGCCCTTGTTCATCAAGCACACCTTGTTCGGCACAAAAGCTAATCAACTTATCGGCTTTTAATCGAATGGCAACCTCTGCTGCGACATCTTCTGATGCTAAGTTAAAACTCTCACCGGTAACAGAAACTCCCACCGGTCCTAACAAAACAATCGAGCCTCGATTTAATTGTTCATCAATCGCTTCACCATTAATCCGGCGAATTTTACCGGTATGACAATAATCAATGCCGTCATCAACACCGAGAGGCTGGGCAATGACAAAATTACCACTTACCACATTAATATGCGCACCTTGCAACGGGGTATTATTCAAGCTCATCGATAAACTGGCGGTAATATTAAGCTGTAATAGCCCGGTGACCTGTTTGACTATGTCAAGAGTGGGAGCATCGGTGATGCGGGTGTTTTTATAGTATTTCGGTTCGATATTGTGTTGTTTTAGTGATTCATCAATTTGATTACGAGCGCCGTTAACAATGACCAGTTTAATGCCCAGACTATACAGTAGACCAATATCGCTAATGATACTTGAATAATTATTACTTTTTAGAACAGCGCCGGTTAATAAAATAACAAACGTTTTTCCATGATGTGCATTGATATAAGGGACGCTATGCCTTAACCCTTCAACTAATTCAGTTGTTCTTTCTTTCATCATTACAATCACCAAAATGAATATTTATTCAGATTTTGTGTATTTTTATTTATTTTTAGCGGATTAGCAAGTAATATTTGTTAAAATATAGACAATATTCAGTGCTAACTTAGGGGTAGCAAAGGGCGATGAAATTCGGCAAAGTTCAGGTTAGATAATGTTTAAAGGCGAAATAAGGTTACATTACCAATAGTTAAAAAGCACACCTTTTTTGTGGTGTGCTTTTTTATTAAGATAATAGAAATTATTTTAAATAGTGGTGTTAAATATAGTTATGATCAACTAAATACAATTCTCTGTCACCCCTATTTCAGCGTGAATATTTTGCTTATTTTGTCACATTAAAAGTTTTACGATAACGCATCAGCACAATCAGCGCCATTACCGTTCCTAAACCGGCAAAGAAGGCATCCGTAAGCATAACGTAACGCAAACCATACATCGTTGATACCCAGCCGATTATAAATGGAATAACCATGGTGGCAAAGCTTGAAGAGGTAAAGAAAATACCCAATACTTTACCTTTACCGGACGGGAAAAACTCCGCCATAGTGGTGAGTGCCAATTGTAATACGCCGCCTGCTGCGGTAAATCCAAGCACAAACCCGCCGACAATACACATCATTGGGGTCGGATAAGAATACAGGGCGATCAGCATAAAGGTAGACAGTAACGGATAGAGCACCACAATATAAACAGGTCTAATTAAGCTTTTAACTAAAATTGATGTTAAAAAGACGCTAGCAAGTGTACCGATACCATACGCAGAAAAAGCTTTAACGGCACCCGCGGCATCCATATCTGCAACCGTTTGTGAAAAATCTTTCAAACATGAAGAGACTAAATAAAATGTTGCCGTTGAGGTAAAACCAATGACAATAAAACAGATTCCTTCGATCATTCTATTTGAATTCTGTTTCAACGTTGCAGGATTTTTTTCAATGGTTTGCAGATCTTTTACTTCCTCTTCTGGGGTAATTTTATGGTTAGGGAATGGCATTTTAAGCACGATTAGCGCATTTAAAGCCAGAACAACACAGCAGAAGATAAATGACCAACCATAATACCCCTGACTTGCCATAATAATCCCCATAATCAACGGTAAAACCGATTGACCAGCGGCAATCGCCGCTTTAGTGAGAATAGAAGCCGATCCCGGTGATTTCGGGAATGATTCCATTAATGCCGGGTATGTACCTGCATCAAGTGTTGAGTTGGCAATACCACCTAATACGGCAAACAAGAACGCAATATCAGCGTTAGGGCTAAATAAAATGCCAAGCAAGAAGCCAATATAAAATAATCCACCTAAGGCAATAAATGGTTTACGTCCATACTTATCTGATAATGTTCCCATGACAAATAACACGAGTAAACGACCAACACCTAATCCCATCATCACGTTGTAAACACTCTGTTTTGCCTCACCAATTTGGCTCAGCTGATCGGGCGTGAGTGCATCTTTAGCGATATTAAACAGATACGCTACTTGCGGATTAAATTGCGCGGCTAAATAGTCAATATTTAAACCAAGAATGATTGCGCCCATTCCATGCACAAAATAGTTCATATACATACAAACCGCTGTGCCTAAATATTTATTCTTCATCTATTTACTTCCTATATAAATTATGTAAAAACGCCTGAGTTTTTATTACAAAAGTAGGCGAGTATTTTGTAATTTTGTCTCTTTTTGCGATTTATATTTTGTTGATATCAATAACTTTTTTAAACCGATAAAAAACAATCGATCCTAAAATGACACTTAACATAGCGATAAAAAAGTCGAGCAAAATTGCGTAACTAACGTTAGTCATGGCCAGTTTCGGTACAATACGTGGTATAACAACGAAAGTCAGTCCACTAAAGGTGTACATACAACCGACCGCTAATCCTTTACGGGTTGGGAACATTTGCTGCATCACAACCAGTGTGAGTTGCAATACGCCACCAGCAGCAGTAAAGCCCATGCCGATAGCGGCAATAAGGCACATTAATGGTGAAATATTGAAATAAAATAAAATCAGAACAATGGCAGATAGCGCCGGCAATATAATGATACAAAAGATCGGTTTTAAGAATCGTTTTACGATAAATGCTGTTGCAAAAACCGAAATGATCGAAGCCGTACTGTAACAGCTAATCAGCAGGTTGGCGTCATCATCAGACATATTTACGCTTTTCATTGCGATAGTGGGTAACCACTGTAAGATAACAACGAAAGTTGCTGTGGTGGTAAATCCCATCAGCGTTAATAAAATGCCTTCAATTTCAAATCGAGGCGTAGCTTTAAAATAGTCCCCTGAACCTTTACTCCCTTTGATAGCGGTGTCTTTATGCGGAAATTTTTGCGGGAGTATTAATAAGCAATTAATTAAGAGATAAAAAGTGAACCCCCAAAATGCCCAGCCATACCATATGTGATTGGAATGAAAAAATGTGACAATAAAAGGAAGGACTAAAGAACCAATTGAGATAAATGCTTTAATCAGTACGCTTGCTGAGCCTGCCGAATTAGGAAAACATTCCGTTAATGCCGGCATTGAACCGGTATCTAAAAATGAGTTTCCGGCGCCGACTGCAATAGCTAAACAAAAGGCGACATGAATATTAGTACAAAAAGTCATGCCGATAAAGAAAATGGCATAGCAACTCATACCTAATAAGATAAACAGTTTTCGCCCAAATTTATCTGATAATAACCCGCCAATAAACATTAGACCTATCTTACCAATTCCAATACCGGAAGCGATATAGCCAAGATCAACAAGATCGGCATTGAGTTGGGTAAACAGATCTAGGGAGAATTGCATTATTACTATCAGCGCAATACTTTGAATAATATAATTAGCATAAATTGAACCGACAATTCCATATGAATTGACCTTTCGATTATCCATTGGTAATACTCCATATTTTAAAATTGAAAACTTTAACTACATTCAATATACAAGTATCAATATTAATCTGAAAGCGATAAGTACAAATTTATTGCTAAAATTTAACCTGCGTCACATTTATTTATAGATTTTAAACTATTTATAAAAAAAATAGCATGTTTTTGCGCAAGAATTATTCTTATACATAAAATTATTTTATAAGATTAGCAAAATCTATTCTTTTTTATTATCAAAAAAAATACCACGTTTAGGCGGTATTTTTAATAATGATCATGATAAGAATGATGATTAATATTAATTTTGTAATACTGTTAATATTTGAGCGAGAATCTGACTTTCATCCTGATCGACATTGATAACATGATGTGCTGCATCATGATAGAGTGGTAAGCGGTCAGCTAATACTTTTTCCATTTCATCAACAATCGATAAACCTGTCAAAGAGGGGCGCTGGGCAACATTTGGGTCTTTCATTAAACGAGCCGCTAGCGTTGCAGCTGGCGCAGAAAGAAAAATCACAATGCCATTTTCTTTCATAAAATCTCGATTATGATCAGCCAGTACCATTCCCCCGCCAGTCGCAATAACACGATTGGGCTTTGTTGTATCAACAAGTACTTGGCTCTCTCTTGCACGAAAACCTTCCCAACCCTCTTTTTCAACTATTTCAGCAACGGTTTTTTGTGTGGTTTCAAGTAGATGACAATCTGTATCAATAAAAGAATACGCTAACTTGTTGGCTAACATCTTTCCCATCGTGGTTTTGCCTGCGGCTCTTGCACCAACTAAAAAAATTGTATTATTCATTTTGTGTCCTTTTAGATATACAGATCTCACAATATGCTAACTATGCTAGTGATTCACTTGCCATTTTGCAACATTTATTTTACATTTTATTTGATAAATATTTAACATTATGAATTTATTTAAATTAATCACAAAATAAAATGCTCAATTTTGTAAACTAAAGTTTACATCGTTGATTTTTACAATCTGCTATACCCTATTATGGTTGCCAATTAGCACAGCTTTTCTAAGCCACGAAAATAGAGCTCAGTGGCTATGGATTGGTGCAATCGCCATTGAATAACGTCAAGATCGGGATTGACCTTTTTAAACTCGGCATAAGTCATAAAATAACGAATCGTATTGCTACCGACGCGATCATTAATGCTATTAATGATGATATTGATTTTGTCACTTCGCAATTTTTTCAGTTCTTGCATGGCATTTGCTACCGATTCCGGCACGGGTTTTGAACCGTTTTCCCATTCATGCCATGTGCTAGCATCCGTTTTACCAATATATTCACTTGCCTCTGGCACTTTTAACATCAGAAAACGACGATATGCCTGTAATTCTAAATTGGTCATAATGACTCCTTTTGATAACATTTTTCATTTATACAACTGGCTAACACCCTATTTATTTTTCAATAGTTGAGCTAAACAATTAGAGTGAAGTGTATAAATTTATTATTGATGCACCAAACGATTTCGGTTTGATGCATACTTTTTTGATCTATTTTTCAGCTAAAGCATCGATGACCGCTTGTTTGGCTTTTTCAGAAAGGTCTTTTCCTGTCCAAATTTTAAATTGCGCATTTGCTTGACCTATAAACATTTCACGCCCTGATATCGAGTCCCAGCCAGCTTTTTCTGCTGCTTGTCGGAATTTTGTATTATAAGGGGTGTAGACAATATCATAAGCCACACCTTTGCCTTTAAACCAATCTTGTTCGTAAGGTGTTTGATCTTCAAATTTACCTTTCATTCCTAGCGGCGTTGAGTTAATAATAATTTGTGCTTCAACTTTATGACGATCTTCCCAGGCAACAACCTTGAGGTTGAACTCTTTGGCTAAAGCTTCTGGTAGATCGGTTACAATATCGGTAACAGTGATATCGGTATAGCCTAGATCATGCAATCCAACCACAGCGGCACGCGCTGCGCCACCGGCACCAAGTAATAAAACTTTTTTATACTCTGGTGGTAACTTTTTCTGTTCAAGGGGCTGCATAAAGCCAACAATATCTGTGTTATCACCACAAAGCTTATCGCCATCCCAATAAACTAAGTTTGCTGCCCCAGCTTTTTTTACATGTTCAGTTACTTCATCTAAATAAGGGATAATTGTTTGCTTATGTGGAATGGTGACACATAATCCCCTTATATTAAGTAATCTGACCGATTTAAACAGAGTTGCAATTTCTTCTGGTGGGGTAGGAAATGGGACTAAAACTGCTGGAATGCCATAATCTTGAAATGATGTCGTATGAATTAGTGGGCTCATACTATGCCCTAAAGGATAACCGATAATGCCGTATATGCTATATGGCGTGAACTGGCTCATATAATCTCCTTGAAAGTTAGAAAATTAAAGCGAATAAATAAAATCTTTATCAAGAGTATTAAAGCATATTTATTATAAAATTAAATCATTTTTTCTTAATTTATAGATACAGTTAATGTTTTGTTTTATAACAATATGTTTAATATATAAAAAATAATTATTCCGACTTATTGACTGAAAATTTTCTGACTTGCAAGGCGATGATCGTAGCCTGATTCTATTTGGCATTTGTGCCAAATAAAATCAATCTGATTTGATGCTACCTGCAATATTGTTAATTATTGGCTCTCACCGGCCAAAGATTGCATCATCGCTATGTTCGATTAAAAAGTGGTAAAATTTTTGTGCCGCAGGCAAAAGTGGTCTGTTTTCCATGGTGGCAATAAAGATATCTCTTTTTTGATAGTTTTTACTCATCGGCACCAGCGTTACGTTAAACTCTTCAGGTATCAACACTCTTGGCATAATACCGATACCATAATTGATTGAAACTAATCCCATCATGGCACCTTCTGTTTCTACTCGACAAGCTATATTGGGTTTTACCCCTGTTTTATATAACATCTCATCAACGACATTTTTCATTCCACTCCTTTCGGTAAATAAGATTAGCGGTTCGTTAATCAGATCTTTTAAATCGAGTTTTTTACGTTTCGATAACGGGTGATCGTTAGAAATTATAAACACCAGTTCTTGTTTAGTTAATTTTTGAAAATGAACATCGGGTTCATCTTGCAAACGGGAACAGATCGCAATTTCATATTTTTTTGCTTTCAACCCTTCAATAATATTTTGTGACATTCCTTCATAAAATGAGAAAGTAATATTTTTATTGTCCGGTTGATCTAAGAAAGCTTTAATGATTTTTGGCATGTAATTGGTACTTATAGAATAGATGAAAGCTAGCCCGATATGCCCATGCGAAACGCTGGTTAGCTCTCTAACAAATTGTTCACCTTCTGACAAGGCGCTTAAAGCTTGTTCTACATAAGTTAGATACTGCTTACCCTCTTTTGTCAGTTCGACATTGCGCCCGCGTTTTTGAAACAGTTTGATTCCTACTTCTTTTTCAAGTTCTGAAATTGAATGACTTAAACTAGGTTGGCTAATGGAGAAATATTCTGATGTTGATGTGTAATGTTGTGTTTTAGCCAGTACCTGAAAGTACTTTAATTGTTTTAGATTCATGTCATCAAACTCTCTTAACTGATCTGTGCCCAAGACAGTATAGGAGAATTTTAGATTTACACAATATTTGTCGATTATTTAAATTTACCTTGTCGCTACTTATTTTTCGCATAAAATAAGATAATACTTGAGAATCTTTGCATAAAAGCGTATACTTCGCTACCTCATTATTATGGGTGTAGTGTGAGAGGTTAGTCTGCTTCTCAGATAGACTGCAGCAAACTAAAAGCCTGACGAGGTTAATTCCATTAACATATTACGCCCAAGGCTTAAGCATAGAAATTTCGGAGAATTATTGACATGTCACGAGTATGCCAAGTAACAGGAAAAAAACCTTTAGTAGGGAATAATCGTTCTCATGCGATGAATGCTACTAAACGTCGTTTTCTACCAAATCTTCAAACTCACCGTTTTTGGGTTGAGAGTGAAAAACGTTTTGTAAAATTACGTATATCTGCTAAAGGTATGCGAACTATCGATAAAAAGGGTATTGATGCAGTTTTAGCTGAACTTCGTGCCCGTGGTGAAAAGTACTAATAAGGAAACCATATCATGGCTAAAGGTGTACGTGAGAAAATTAGATTAGTTTCTTCTGCTGGTACCGGTCATTTTTATACCACTAGCAAAAATAAAAGAACAATGCCTGAAAAAATGGAGATCAAAAAATACGATCCTGTTGTTCGTCAGCACGTTGTTTATAAAGAAGCTAAAATTAAATAATTTTACTTTTAAATAAAAAACCCAGCTTAAGCTGGGTTTTTTTATATATATAATTGTGCAAATTAGATTAAGTTAATAAAAAAGCTCCAGTTTTAACTGAAGCTTTATAAATTATAATGATGTTTTATTTTAAATATTGTTGCTCATATGCTCTTGCTTTTTTATCATCAAAAACATGTTCCCACCGAGCGATAACGATAGCAGCCAATGCATTACCCACAACATTCACAACTGTTCTACCCATATCTAAAATACGCTCAACACCCATAATATAACCAATACCGGCGATTGGGATATCAACACTACCGAGTGTAGCTGATAACACTAAAATTGAAGCGCCTGGTACACCAGCAATCCCTTTTGATGCTATCATTAATGTGATAACGATGATAATTTGATCGAGAATACTTAAATTCATACCAAATAATTGCGCGAGAAAAATAACAGTTATACTTTGATATAGTGTTGAACCATCAAGATTAAATGAATATCCAGTCGGGATAACAAAACTGGTAATTGATTTCGGAGCACCATAAGCTTCCATTTTTTCAATGATCTTAGGCAAAGCTGTCTCGGAGCTTGCCGTTGAAAACGCAATAACGAGTTCTTCTTTTAATATTTTTAATAAAGTAAAAATATTAAATCGGCACAATTTACAAACTAAACCTAATATGACCAGGGTAAATACAATCATTGCTGAATAGACCGTTAAAATCAATTTCACTAATGGCAGTAATGAAGCAAAGCCATATTTGGCAACGGTTACTGTGATTAAGGCAAATACCCCAATAGGTGCGTAACGCATAATCATATTTGTTACTTTAAACATTGTATCTGATACCACTTTTAATAAGAATAAAAATGGATCACGCTGTTTATCAGGTAACGACATTAAGCCTAAGCCAAAAAAGACACAGAAGAAGATAACAGGTAAAACTGCACCATCAGACATTGCTTTAAAGATATTAGCCGGAATCATGTCTAAAATCATAACAATTAAACCATGCGGTTTACCGCTAAGTTCTTCAGCTGCTTTCGTATATTTACTAATATCTGCTGAAGCTAACGTTGAAGAATCTATTCCCGCGCCAGGTGCAAAGAAATTACCCCAAAAAAGACCTAATAAAATAGCAATAGTGGTGATAACTTCAAAATAAAGAATAGTTTTAAAGCCAAGCATTCCTAAACGTTTTGAACCACCAATGCCTGCTATACCTAACGTTAAAGTACTAAGAATAATTGGCAATACAATCATCTTAATTAAACGGATAAAAATATCACCTGCAGGTTGGAAAATATTAACAATGGCAAATTGATAATATGAATGTAATTCATGATTAGGATTTGCTAATTCATATAGAAAAGCACCTGTCACTACACCTAAGATCAAGGCAATTAAAATTTGCCATGCAAGATTAGTTAAGATTTTTTTAATAAAAAATGACATCTCATACGATTCCTTTTGAGGTTTTCTAAAACAAAAAAGGATTAGTTTTTCACTAATCCTTTTAATAATAAAGATTTATTCTTCGGATTCCTGTGCGGAATCACCCAGCTCCTCATTTTGCTGAGATAATTCCGTATCTGCCTCATCCTCAGTTTCAGCAATTCGCTGTAATCCGACCACTTTCTCGTTATCCGCAGTACGAATTAACATCACGCCTTGCGTATTTCGACCAACAACACTCACTTCTGATACACGAGTACGGACTAATGTACCGGCATCAGTAATTAACATGATTTGATCCGTTTCTTCAACTTGTACTGCACCAACTACTGCACCATTTCGCTCACTGACTTTAATCGATATTACGCCTTTAGTTGCACGTGATTTAGTTGGATATAATTCTTGTTCAGTACGTTTACCATAACCATTTTGCGTTGCAGTTAAAATTGCACCATTTCCACGAGGAACAATAAGTGAGACAACTTTATCATCGCCCTCTAATTTTATTCCTCTAACACCTGTTGCCGTTCGTCCCATGCAACGAACTTTATTTGCCGGGAATCGAACAACTTTACCATTAGCTGAAAATAACATAATGTCTTCTGTATTAGAGATTTGAGACACTTCGTCATCATTGTCTGCCTCATCAACGATTAAATCATCATTCAGCTCTTCATCATCAACGATATCAGATGTTTCATTACTAGTTAAATCAACGCCGATTAATTCGTCATCATCACGTAAGTTAATCGCAATAATTCCACCACTGCGAGGGCGGCTAAATTCAATAAGTGAAGTTTTCTTAACCGTTCCTTGCGCGGTTGCCATAAAGACGCAATGTTCATCATCAAATTCCCGAACAGGCAAAATGGCAGTAATGCGCTCATCAGCTTCCAGTGGTAATAAATTGATGATTGGTCGACCACGTGATCCACGGCTGGCTTCCGGTAATTGATAAACCTTCATCCAATACAATCGCCCACGGCTTGAGAAACATAAAATAGTGTCGTGAGTATTTGCTACGAGTAATTTTTCAACAAAATCTTCTTCTTTGATTTTGGTCGCTGACTTACCTTTACCACCACGACGCTGAGCTTCGTAATCTGATAATGGTTGATATTTTACGTAACCTTGATGCGATAACGTCACAACAACATCTTCTTGAGCGATAAGATCTTCAATATTGATATCTGCGCTACTTGCCGTGATTTCAGTTCTACGAGCATCTTGGAATTGGTCACGAACAGCTTCAAGCTCTTCGCGAATCACTTCCATCAATCGTTCCGGGCTTGATAAGATAAATAATAGTTCACCAATTAAAACTAATAGCTCTTTATATTCATCAAGGATTTTTTCATGTTCAAGACCAGTTAAACGGTGTAAACGTAGATCTAAAATAGCTTGTGCTTGCGCTTCAGATAGGTAATAGTGACCATCACGAATACCAAATTCCGGTGCAAGGTCTTCCGGACGAGCGGCATCATCACCGGCCTTTTCCAGCATAGCGGCAACATGGCCTAATTGCCAAGCTTGCGCTAATAATTTGGCTTTCGCTTCCGCTGGCGTTGCTGCCGCGCGGATTAACTCAATCACTGGATCGATATTGGCCAGCGCAATAGCGAGGCCTTCTAACACATGGGCACGCTCACGTGCTTTACGCAGTTCATAAATGGTACGACGAGTGACCACTTCTCGACGGTGAAGCACAAATGCTTCAATCATTTCCCGTAGGTTTAATAGTTTTGGTTGACCTTTATGTAAGGCTACCATGTTGATACCAAATGAGACTTGTAATTGCGTCAGTGAGAAAAGATTGTTTAATACCACTTCACCAACAGCATCTCGCTTGATTTCAATGACAATACGCATACCGTCTTTATCAGATTCATCACGTAATGCAGAAATGCCTTCGACTTTTTTGTCTTTAACTAATTCTGCAATCTTTTCGATAAGCTTTTTCTTGTTAACTTGATAAGGAATTTCGTTAACGATGATTGTTTCACGACCGGTTTGGTCATCGACTTCAACGGTAGCTTTAGAACGAATATAAATAATACCACGCCCGGTACGGTAAGCATTTTCGATACCTTTGCGACCATTGATTAGCGCAGCAGTTGGGAAATCCGGACCTTGAATATGCTCCATTAATCCTTCAACTGAAATATTTTCATCTTCGATAAAAGCAAGACAACCATTGATAACTTCAGTTAAATTGTGAGGTGGAATGTTGGTTGCCATACCAACGGCAATCCCAGATGAGCCATTAATTAATAAATTAGGGATACGTGTTGGTAACACATCGGGGATCATTTCTGAGCCGTCGTAGTTAGGCGAGAAGTCGACCGTTTCTTTATCGAGATCGGTTAGTAATGCGCCAGCGAATTTTTGCATGCGAATTTCGGTATAACGCATCGCCGCTGCTGAGTCACCGTCAACCGAACCGAAGTTACCTTGACCGTCGACAAGCATATAGCGTAACGAAAACGGCTGAGCCATACGTACGATAGTGTCATAGACAGCTGAGTCGCCATGTGGATGATATTTACCGATCACATCCCCTACAACACGTGCAGATTTTCGATAAGGTTTATTCCAATCGTATCCGGCCTCATGCATGGCAAATAAAACCCGTCTATGTACCGGTTTTAATCCGTCACGCACATCAGGTAATGCACGCCCAACAATAACAGACATTGCATAATCAAGATACGAGGATTTCAATTCATCTTCAATATTAACGGGGGTTATTTCTTTGGCTAGTTCGGTCATAACACCATGTTCTCTTATTAATTTAAGTCATCAAATCAGCCTATAATTATAGCACAAAATCACTATAAATGCAGAATTAAACTGATTTAATTTCAACTTATTCACCATGAATAAACAATGTGTTTTCAATTAATTGGCATAAACAGTTTAAAATCATGGCATGCATTTCATATGCCATGACTTTTTTGTATGACGGAATTCGAATTTCGATATCATTTTGCCCCAGTAAACCAATAACTTCACCGCCATCAAAAGCGGTCAAGGCAACAATTTTCATATCTTTGATTACCGCCTCTTGTACGGCTCGAATAATCGATCGGCTATTACCTTGGCATGTAGAGATAACTAAGGTATCACCTCGATGACCGAGTGCTTGAATTTGGCGAGCATAGACTTCTTCATGATTACTAATAGCACTGAGTAACACATTATCAGAGACTAACGCAATAGCAGGAATGCTCGGTCTTTCTATATCCATACTGGTAATTAAACGTGAGGTAAAACTTTGCACATTTGCCGCCGCAGAGCCATTGCCACAACTCATTATTTTATTCCCGTTTAGCAAACTCTCGACAATAATATTAGCCGCTTTTTCTATGGAAGAACCGAGTGACTCAGCCATGACAATTTGTGTTTGAATACTTTCTGTAAAATAATTTTTAATTAAGTCTTGCACGTTTTTCACCTAAAAATTAAAACGCATTGATAATCCATTTCTGGTTTTTACCGGTCACGGCAAAAACATCAAATCTAAATTCGGTTTCTTCTATGTTTAAATTATTCGATATCATCCAAAGTTGTGCCGCTTGCCTAATTTTGGCTTGTTTAGACGGCGTAACTGTCGTTTCAGCTTCACCAAAATTAGCATTCTTACGGTAGCGCACTTCAACAAATACAAAACACTGTTTGTCACGCATAATTAAGTCAATTTCACCTAAGCGACATCGACTATTTTGTTCAACGAAAACCAGCCCTTGTTGAATTAAAAATTGGCAAGCAATTTGCTCATAATGCTTGCCAATATTTTTATTCTTCGTTTGTTGTGTTGGTTGATGCTGCAACATAAGCGTACTGTTGCCAGGATAACGAACGTGTAACTTCACATTGGTTACTGGTAGATAATTTCCCGGTCATACCGTTAAGGAAATCAGCTTGATAAGAGTCTAACTGATTAAAACGATTCGCTAGTCTCCATGCATCAATTCCCATTGCATACAATCGTAATAATGAATAATCTTTTTGAATATTACCCGGTACCATTGTTGTCATACTATCAGATAAGTTTACTATCATTGGAATATCGGCATACTCGGTTTGATTCATATCATAATTAAAATCGTTTGATCGATTAGCGGTATGGCTTTTAGAGCTGGAATAAAGTAATACTGAGCTCGATGCATTACCCACAGTTTTACCCGCACCCATATCAAGCATTGGTTTAATTAATGTCATTTCATCGTATGAAGCGTAAACATAAACGGCATCAAAACCAGAAGCTGAACCTGCATAGGATGCATCATCAGCAAAAACCGGACTACCTGTTAATCTAATTCCGACATTGCGATTCATATTTGCTCTTAGCGAGCTTGCATTAGCAAAATATTGAACATAGGCTTGCGAACTGTTTGCCGATAGTTGTGACCACTGTTTAGCAAAGCTTTGTGCAACCCGGCGACCTAAATCGGTTTGTGGTACAAGTAATAGCGGTCTTGTTTTATTTTGCGCATAAATATGGTTAGCCGCATCTATGGCTTCATCTTCTGGCGATAATGCAAAATAGCACATCTTATTTGTCGTTGCGACGCTATTATCAACTTTATTAAGCGCTAAAACCGGAATACTTGGGGATAACTGTTTTATTTTTGTAACGTCATCTTTCAACAAAGGCCCCACGATTAATTCAACATTTTGGTCTTGAGCTTGTTGAATTAATGACTCCATTGGGGCAGATGATGTATCTAAGATAACCATGTTTTGCTGTGGCTCCTGTGGATAAAATTTAATAGCATCCACATAGCCTTGGCGAATAGTATTACCAAATATGCGTGAAGAACCATTTAATGGCAGTAATAATGCGACTTTTTTAGCATTTGCATTATCTACCGAAATAGACTCTTCACCGGTTAAAGAAGGAATAAGTAATTTAGCTGGATGATCCGGATAACGCATCGCCCAATCTTTAATTGCTTGCATTAATATTGCATTTTGATTTTGAGCGTTCGCTGCAATGGCTTGACCATTTTCATCATCTTGTTTCACCGGCACTGGTCGATTGTTTAAAAACACAAAAGCTAAATCAACCCAACCTTGCAACGTCGTTTCATTGTCGTAAACGCTAATTGAACTTAATTGATTTTGAGTTAGTTTTTTGAAGAAATTAAAGGTATTGTGAATCACTTGCTTTCTTTGCTGATCAGTAGCAAATATTTCAAGATCGATATAATCATGCGCTTGTTGATTGATATTTTTACTTTTTGCGTCAAACGCTAATTTTATACTGTAGTAACGATATAATTGACGATTATTTAATTCTTTAACATTTAATTGGTTGAGGTCAAATGATTTACCGGTTTTAACAGCAATTTCACCTAATAATAAGAGTTTTTCATTTTGCTGAGCAACATTGAGATCGGTTAGCTGAGATAAGATCGACTTCGCTTGTGAAATTTTATTTTCTTTCACTAACGCTCGCACCGCCAGTAATTGCCAGTTTGTCTTAGCTGAACCGGTCGCAGAATCTACCTGAGATAAATAATAAGCAGAATCTTTAGTCTCATCAAAATCAGAAGATTTTTTTGATATATTGAGTGTACAGCCAACCAGTAATGCATATAGTGCTAATATTACAATAGCATATAAGGATTGTTTTAATTTCATACCCATTCTCTTGTAATTTGTTATCTTAAAATTCTTTATTGATAAACAGTTTTATTTATCAATGACAATGACGCCAGTTTATTGCCACTCTTAGTTGGATTTATTTTCTAGCGCTTCATAAAACGGTGATTAATTTTTTTAAAGACAGTGCAATTAATATTTCAAGATTAAAACATATCTTTCTATTAATAATCTGTCATTTGACAATCAATTGTATTAACGGAAATAGTGCTATGCCGTATTACATACAATAGAGTTTAAATGGTAAGCTTTTTAAGCACAAATTTAAAGCTATAATATTTCACTTTACCCTGATTATTGCGTTAATTTTAGTCAATAGCGCTCTTTTTTATTATTCTACTGTTTAATTCGAATAAATAAACATCACTAACTGTCAAAAAAAATCTTAATAATTCTTAACAATTTAGTTTACGATTGTTTAAATTATTAAAAATTGACCAGTTAATAGATTTCGCTTTAATCACGCCGAATTGATATTATAATCGGCGCTTTTTAACAGTTACCTCAATTATTAGCCAATGGCTAATTAAGCGAGCGATAATCAAGTTATTAAATTCGTTTGCTATCCCCAAATTCTTTGTACATGCACGGTGATCTCTTCGCGATCATGATAAAGCTGTTTTGCCTGTATTTGTACATTAATCTGATGATTTTTCAGTTGGTTATGTAGTAGCTCTAAATTTTGTTTGACTTCTTCATAACGCTTTTTCATAGGTAATTTGAGATTAAAGATCGTTTCTCGACACCAACCATTGATTAGCCACTTTGCAATTAACTCAGTCACTTTAGCGGGTTTTTCAACCATATCACAGACCAACCAATAAATATTATGTTTTTTCGGTTCAAATTTAAAACCATCCTCACGAAAGTGTTTAACTTGACCGGTTTCCATTAATTTTTCATTCATTGGTCCATTATCGATGGCATAAACCATCATACTACGTTTAACTAGCTGATATGTCCAGCCGCCCGGGCAAGCGCCAAGGTCGACGGCATTTAAGCCGCCTTTTAAGCGTTCATCCCACTCTTCATAAGGAATAAAAATATGAAATGCTTCTTCCAATTTTAAGGTTGAGCGAGACGGTGCATCAGACGGAAATTTCAATCTTGCAATCCCCATATAAAAAGGCGAATTGTTTTGGCTTAATGAATAGCCAACATAACAGCTATGGTTATTGATAAATAATAAGTGAATAACCGGGCGTGAAGGATTTTGCACTTTTAGTAGAATTCGCTTATTTCTCAGAGCCTGTCTGAGCGGAACAGTAAATTTACGGCAAAACCCCGCTAACGCTTTACCTTCATTGGTATCAGCAACTTCAACCCGCAAATCGCCCGCTTTTTCGACGCATCCGGTTAGTGCATCGATTATTGGTGATATGCGATCGTTGGTTGGCAGATCTGTTAGTAGGTCACCAGATACAAACATCTGCCTTGCAAAGATAAGTGTTCTAAATGATAACGTTTTAATTAAGCGCTGTGCATCTTCAGGTTGATAGCATTCAAACACGACATAACCACTGTTATCTTTTACTTTGGCAAAACCGTATATCTCATGCTGTGTGGCTTTATCGGTAATTTCTGCTGCACACTCTTTTTCAAATCCACAACGGCAATAGAGAATAATTTTATTAAGTTTTTGCATATTTCGTTTTGACTCTTTTAACCAACAATTTCAAATAACCTGTTTTAGTCAGATTGAACACTATCTGTGTATAACGGCGCCTCACCTTTTGGACGAGTTTTAAATCGTCGATGTAACCACATATATTGTTCGGGAGCTTTTAAAATTTCCTGTTCGATAGCTTTATTCATAAAGGTTGCAGCTTGAACATCATCATCGACCGGATACCCTTCAAGTGGCGGTGTAACATACACGGTATAATGACCATTTTTTTCACGTTTAGGGGTAAATGGAATAATAGCCGGGTGACCGAGTTTAACTAAAATGCGCGTGCCAATGGTTGTCGCTGCTTTTTCAACTGAAAATAGTGGCGCAAACACGCTATTTTTAGGTCCGTAGTCATGATCGGGGGCGTACCACAGTAATTCGCCATTTTTTAACGCCCGAACCATTCCTTTGGTGTTATAGCGATCTAACATATATTTATTTGATTTCAAGCGGCCTTTAAGCTGAACATAATCCATTACCGGATTATCGTTTGGTCGGTAGACCCCAACTCCCGGATGACTCATACCTAAAATACGGGCACCTAATTCAAGTGTTAAAAAGTGGATGCCAATAAGCAGTACACCCTGCCCCGATTGCTGTATTTGGGTAATATAAGAATCACCGACAATCGATGATTGTTTAGCTAGCCGTTTATCTGACCAAAACCAAGCGATTCCTGTTTCGAAAATAGCAACACCAGTTGAAATAAAATTTTCTCGCAACAATTGGTCTCGTTCTTGCTGGGACTTTTCAGGAAAACAGAGCTTAAGGTTTTGTCTGGCGGTCTCTTTACGTTTACCTATCAATTTCATGGAAAGCAAGCCTAGACCTTTACCAATTTGATAAATGATTGGATAAGGCAATAAAACGATTAGATACAAAATACCAATACCAAACCACGTTAACCAGTAACGAGGGTGTAATAAACGTTTTGAAAAAATGGGGCGTATTTCCTGATTTTGATTCATATTAAGATCAAATAATTATTTAAACAAAGTAGATTATTATATACCAAATCTTGATTTAAGAGGCAGAAAAATAACATGCCCGAGGGCTGCTTTAATCCTTCATCAAGATAAGGCGTTTGCATAAAGCTAATGATTTGAAACAGATGTTAGGGATTAAATTGATTAATCCCTATTGTGAAATTTAACACTTTAACAGCGCTAATTTTATACTCAAACGTATACTATTTCTGAAACTTCTTGACAAACAATTAGACTGCAACCGGTGCTTTAATTGCCGGATAAGGATCATAATCAACGATGTCAAAATCCTCGAAGACATAATCGAAGATTGTCGGTGGTTTACGTTTGATAACCAGTTTTGGTAACGCTCTTGGTTCACGAGTTAACTGTAAATGTGTTTGCTCCATATGATTTGAGTAAAGGTGAGTATCGCCACCTGTCCAGACAAAATCACCGACTTCTAAATCACACTGCTGTGCAATCATATGCACAAGAAGTGAATAGCTAGCAATATTAAAAGGTAGACCTAAAAAAACGTCACATGAACGCTGATAAAGCTGACAAGAAAGTTTACCTTGTGCCACGTAGAATTGGAAAAAAGCATGACAAGGCGCTAAAGCCATTTGATCAAGCTCACCCACATTCCAGGCTGAAACAATCATCCTTCTTGAATCCGGGTCATGTTTGATTTGTTCAATCAGTTGCGAAATCTGATCGATTTGACGCCCGTCGGCAGCTCCCCATGCTCGCCACTGTTTGCCATACACAGGGCCTAAATCACCATTTTCATCAGCCCATTCATCCCAAATGGTCACTTTGTTATCTTGTAAATACTTTATATTGGTATCGCCTTTTAAAAACCAAAGCAATTCGTGGATAATTGAACGTAAATGACATTTTTTGGTGGTGACCAATGGGAAACCATCTTGTAAATTAAATCGCATCTGATGACCAAAAATAGATAAGGTCCCTGTTCCTGTTCGATCTGATTTAGGTGTTCCTTCATCTAAAATTTTTTGCATAAGTGCTAAATATTGTTTCATGGTTTTATGGCCTTTTTATTAAATCTGTAAGCATATAAAAGAATGAAAATACCACCAAAAATCATTGGTAGGCATAAAATTTGTCCCATACTAATGATGTTTAAAAATAAGCCCAACTGTTCATCGGGTTGTCGGTAGAATTCAATGACAAATCTAAACACACCATAGCAAAGCAAAAATAGACCGGATACACTGCCGGTTGGTCGAGGTTTGCGAATAAATAGATTTAAGATGATAAATAGAACAATTCCTTCAAAAAACATTTCGTAAAGTTGAGATGGATGTCTTGGCAAGATACCATTCAATTGCGAATAAAGCGAGTACCACTCAGGGTGAGACTGCACAAACATAAAATCAGCATGCGCAGATGTCGGAAATAACATGCCAATGGATGAATTGGTAACACGCCCCCACAGTTCGCCATTGATAAAATTACCAAATCGACCAAACATCAATCCGATTGGTACCAACGGTGCAACAAAATCAGCTACTTGCATAAACGTTTTGCCCGTTTTTTTAGCAAAAATTGCTATTACGCAGATGGCGCCAATTAAGCCTCCATGAAATGACATTCCCCCTTCCCACACTTTAAATAGCGTTATAGGGTCGTGCATAAAGGCTTCGAAATTGTAGAAAAAGACATAACCTACTCTTCCACCAATAAAGAGCCCTAAAAAGCCCCAGAAAAGGAGATTTTCAACTTGTTGTGCTGTCCATTGACTATCGGGTTTACTCGCTCGGCGTTTTGCCAGAAAAAGCGCACCAACTATGCCAAATAGATACATTAAACCATACCAATGCAAAGAAATAGGACCTAATGAAAGTGCAACTGGATTAAAATCCGGAAATTGTAAATATTGATTCATTTTTTTACACGCTGTTTGTTTTTTCGTTTATGAACAAAGAAATTAAATCGTTTCTTTTTAGAAACATTTGCTACAGGTAAATCCGATTCAGACTGTATGGTAAATACAGATAAGCAAAATTCTTTCATTGCTTTTCGGTATACATCCCGTTTAAAAGCAATAACCTGTCTAATAGGGTACCAATAGCTTACCCATTTCCAATCATCAAATTCCGGGGTAGAAGACATGTTTAGATTAATCACCGACGGATCAGAAATAAGCTCTAATAAAAACCATTTCTGCTTTTGTCCAATACAAACAGGTTGATTTTCCCAACGAATCATTCTTTTGGGTAATTTATAACGAAGCCAACCATTAGTTACTGACAAAATTTTTACATCTTTTGGTAATAATCCTACCTCTTCATTAAGTTCTCGAAACATTGCCTGCTCAGGCGTTTCGTTTTGTTTTATTCCGCCCTGAGGAAACTGCCAAGAATTTTGCCCGTAACGACGAGCCCAAAGTACTTGACCATACCTGTTACAAATAACTATTCCTACATTTGGACGGTAGCCATCATTATCGATCACTGACTACCTCAAAAAATTTATTTTTTATATAGCTGAATTGTTTCATACATACAGCAATAAATAAATAGAAAAATGATGTTAAACGTATAAATATGCTGTTATTCAGATGTTTTTTTCGCTAATTTGATAATCGTCACGATGTTAATCACCGCAAATGTGATTTCAATAGCCAGACTACCGAGTGAACCTATCACTAAACTATAGATTATCCATAATGCACTACTGAGTAAGATCAGTAAGCGCATTTGCTGTTGCTGAAAACGAAAAAGCGCAATGGTTACCAGTGTCGTACCGATAACAGAGAAATAGTGAATAAATTGCGTGCAGTCGGGCGTAGTGAGAAAATAAAATATCCACATTAGGGCTATAAAAAACAACATTGCCAACAGGCTTTTGGTATATGCTGAGGTAATATTTCGGAAAATATTGATAATATTGAGGATAGCTGCCGGATAAGATTCGGGACCCAGCAGGTAAAAATGCAGTGTCATAATGATATTGACTAGGGTTAATTGATTACGAAAAGCGCTATCTTTACGTTGTAAAAAAGCACTTACGCCAACAAGATAACCTAATATTCCAACCAACTGAGGAACTGTTGTATATTTTTGAATAAAATCAGATCCAAAAAACTGATATAAATACTCCAGATTATCCATCGTTCACTCCTTAGACAAATGGATTGAAATTATACGATCTTTGCGTAAATCATTTAACCTAAATATTTAAACGATAAGATGCAAAAAAGCCCAGCATCTCTGCTGGGCTTTCGCTCTAATTTAAAAGTCTGGCGGCACCCTACTCTCACATGGGTAATACCCACACTACCATCGGCACTACGGCGTTTCACTTCTGAGTTCGGCATGGGGTCAGGTGGGACCACCGCGCTATTACCGCCAGACATATTCTGTCTTCTCTTTCTTCAACTGATGCGCATTATCGCATGTCTGCATCAATCGCTCAATCCGGAACAAACTGTTTTATCAATCTTTCATCACCTTTCGATGATTTCTTACTCTCAACTTGCGTAACCCAAAACAACTCCGAGTTGTAAGGTTAAGACTCTCGGTTCATTAGTATCAGTTAGCTCAATGTATCACTACACTTACACACCTGA